>SUYI01000035.1 GCA_015060485.1 Prevotella sp.
TAAAGAGTTATTGATGTTTACGCAAATCGCGGAGAATTTCAAACTTCTGTATGTAACTTATTCGTAACCTCTCCAATCTCTTGGCTCTAAATACATTTGAAAGCCAATAAGTTATAAAAAATCACCGATTTATTCAGAATAAGGCAGGGTTATTGCTATAGAACCGCTGTGAGAAGACGGATGAAACGATGAATGTGACACAGATCTCACGGATCCCACAGATAATATTTGCAGGCAGTGAGATGACTCGAAATAATGGAGAAAAAATCTGTGAGATCTGTGGGATCTGTGTGAGTAAAAAATAACATCTGCGTGAAAAAAATGATATCTGAGGGATTTGTGTGAAATAATTGGGAGGGTAAAAGTTAAAAAAGTCTATAGCCGGACGAAATAATGGGCTATGGCGGATGTGCTCGGGGGCGGCTCATCGCACTATATGTTCCTGGTCTTGGCAGCAAGAGAAAAACAGGCTTTAGAAGATTGAAGGACTAATAAAACCAACACAAAACGACATGATTGGTCGAGTCGTGACGAGAATTAACTGTTGTTAATTCTTGGTGCAAATATAGCGATAATTACGGAATTATCACTATCTTTGCCATCAGTTTTAAGTGTATTTAGGTTTTACGCGTGAATCTATTAATAAAAATATGGAATACATTAGAGTAACTAATGAACAGATGAACGACAAACGATTCCTGAAAGTGATAAATGGATAAGTAAAGATGAGCAAAAGAATCAGAGAAGCAAGACCAACGGACATGGCTGATATTATGAAAGTCATGGAGGCTGCAAAGAAGATTATGCGGCAGTCAGGTAACATGCACCAATGGGGAGAGGGCTACCCGTCGGAAGCTGTTATTATGGTTGATATGGAAAGAAATGGCGGCTATGTCGTTGAAGATGCTGGTCGCATCGTGGGCTATTTTGCGTTCCTGCCTTCTCCTGATCCTACCTATTCGATGATATATGATGGTGTGTGGCTGGACGACGTACAGCCCTATCATGTCGTTCATCGGATTGCCAGTTATCCTGATGCTCACGGTATATTCAGCAGCATTATGGACTTCTGTTTCTCAAAGGATTCAAACATCCGCATCGATACCCATAAGGATAATCTGATTATGCAGCACAACATCGAGAAGCACGGCTTCACCTATTGTGGCATCATCTATCTGACAAATGGCGATGAGCGCCTTGCATATCAGAAACTCAAAGACAAGCCAGTATTTCATCAGAAAACTTTCCAGAAATTGACAGTAAATGAACTATACGAGCTCTTGAGAATTCGTAGCGAGGTCTTTGTCGTTGAGCAGGATTGCATCTATCAGGACATGGACGGCGATGACCAGAAGTCTATTCATCTGTGGTTGACCGTTGCAAACAAAGTAGTTGCTTTGGCTCGTGTATGTCCAGCTGGTACTCACATGCAGGAAGTCTCCATTGGGAGGGTTATCGCCACAGAGCGAGGCAAAGGTTATGGCAGGCAGATGATGCTTCATGCCATTGAAGCAGCAAAGAAGCACTTCGATGCAAAGCAAATCGATATTGAAGCACAGGAGTATGCCAAAGGCTTCTATGAAAGTGTAGGATTCAAGCAATCCTCCGAGACTTTCATGCTCGACGGCATTCCCCACATTAGAATGACATTAAAAATTGAAGAATTCGACGACAGATATGGCGACATTTACGCAATGGATGCGGAGATAAAGAAAGTCAATGGAATGGATTTGATGTGAATTGCAACATTCAATCAAAGCCATTCCATTGATTCTTGACCTTATTTCTTTATGACTTTCTTTTGCCCATTCTGGATGTAGATGCCGTCAGCCGTGACGTTCTCCACCTTCTGTCCGCTGAGGTTATAGATGGACTCATCGGCAGAGCGGGTCTGGGGTAAAGACCTGACAGCAGAACTGGAGTTGTCCTTTGTGAACGAATAGTTCTGTCCATCGTAGGTCTTGACCTTCAGCGTTGTTGCAGTGAGTTCCTCAATGATGAAGTGGAAGGTCATAGATTCTTGAATAATATGTAGTTTGTTGTTATTAGATATAAAGAAATCGTTAATCTGTTCTCTCTCTGATGTTTTTGTCTCTTCTTCACCATTGTAATAATTTACTCTGGTTAAGTTCTTAAAAAAGCCCGACCAACGTTTCGAATTTCCATATATACCATCACCAAGAGTAATGCTCTCAATGTTGGTGATTTGGTACGGAGCGTACGCCAGCCCCGTTGTCGTCCATGTACCGACGAGGTCAGCCTCGTCAAACGTCTGTGCATTTGCACTTACTGCCGAAACGAGCAGCAAAAGGAATAAATACTTTCTCATAATCATTGAATTTTTATTTGTTGTTATACTTGTTGTTGATAAGTCCAAGATGATGATGAAGACAGAAAAAGAAACGTGGACTAATAACTTCGTCTACGTTTACTGAGGTATTGGGGATAACCATTGCTACTTTAACGAGTAAAAGCCCACGTCGAACGACGTGAGCATCAACTTTTACTCTTGACAGCTTACTTCAAATTCCCCAATTATCGGTAGGCAAGAATAGAAAGCTAACGCTTCTTATCTATATGTCTTTTGTCTTTGCTATGTCATACGCAATCTATCTTGAGGGTTACACATTATTGATTATTCGCATTATACTGCCTCGTGAGCATGGTTTTGATAGTTACCTAATATCTGCTCAATATGTATGACTTCAGGACAGGAGTCCCACGTCACACCACCGCCCATCAAATACCAGTTCTCACGTTCTTTTACAGATAGCCTCTTTAGCGAAGGGAAAGCAGAAATGGGCATCGTTACAGAACGGCCATCCTGCAAATCCACCTGAAACTTTCCCCGCTTAGGGAATGACAGCCGCTTAATCTTCGGCCTTACATCCCAGTATCCTTCCTTCTTATACATATTATTTTCTTTTTGTTTTCTTTACTGTCGTCATTCTGACGCGCTTTCCTTGTTTGAAGAGACCCCATTGCTGGAGCAACTTTTCCCGATATTCACTGGCTATTGCCAGGACTTCTTTTGCTTGAGAGTCAGTCAAGTCACCTTTATTGGCCAACTCAACCACAGGTTCCAACCAAATCTTGCACAAATGCTCAGTACCGCGTTTACCCACATGCACATGAGCACGATTCTCATTGTAATCTGTATTCCAAAACAGGAATTGCCAGATAATCTTTGCTGTAATATATATTAATATTTTGGGCATTATTATCTAACATTTGGCTATCTACTGTGTCATAGTCTGTGTACTCATTGCCTGACTATTACTATTTCCCGCTGCAAATATACGAAAAATCTTTGAATAATGAAAGAAAAAGAGAAAAAAGATTCGTCTTTTGTGGATTTCAGGGCTTTAGAAATAGAATTTCGCCTACGGGGGCGGTTATAGTACGCACGGGACGTACTGCCAGTACGCTCCTTACGTACCATGAGTGCGCTCACGACGTACTAAAACTTTCTCCGTATTCCTTTGGTGTTTTACAGGAAAATTATTAATTTTGTGGCAAAATTGTGATGAACTGATGAGACCACTGATACTGATATCGAATGATGACGGCTATGAGGCCAAGGGAATCAACGAGCTGATAGGGATGGTTCGCGACATGGGCGATGTGCTGGTGTGTGCTCCCGACGGGGCACGGAGCGGTATGTCGTGTGCCTTTACGGCGACGGCTCCGCTGACGCTGACGTTACGCAGGCGTGAGTCGGGCGTGGAGGTGTGGTCGTGTAACGGCACTCCGACGGACTGTGTGAAGATGGCGCTGGCCGAGTTGTGCGACAGAAAGCCCGACTTGGTGTTGGGCGGCATCAATCATGGCGATAATGCCTCGGTGAATACGCACTACTCGGGGACGATGGGCGTGGTGATGGAGGGATGCATGAAATATATCCCTTCGGTAGCCTATTCGCTATGTGACCATCGTGCCGATGCCGACTTCGAACCGCTGCGGCCTTATGTGCGACGGATGACGAAATGGGTGCTCGACAGGGGATTGCCGCAGGGGGTATGTCTTAACGTGAATTTCCCACTTCTCACCGCTCACCGCTCACCGCTCACCTCTTACAAGGGCGTGCGCGTATGCAGAATGGCAAAGGGCACGTGGGGCAACGAAGTGACTCGATGTCACCATCCGCGAGGCTACGACTATTGGTGGATGGTGGGCCATTACCAAAACGACGAGCCGGAGGCTGAGGATAACGACCGATGGGCACTGGATCATGGCTATGTGGCTGTTACACCGACACATATCGATGTAACGGCGTACGAGGCGATGGAGGAGCTGAAGGAACTGGAGAAATAAGGAAGAACCATGAAGTATTACCTGATAGCCGGGGAGGCCAGTGGCGACCTGCATGCGTCGCACTTGATGCAGGCGCTGAAACGTCGCGACGAGGAGGCGGAGTTCCGCTTTTTCGGAGGCGACCTGATGAGTGCCGTAGGCGGCACGCGCGTCAAGCACTATCGTGAACTGGCTTATATGGGCTTCGTTCCTGTGTTGCTGCACCTGAGGACAATCCTGAGGAACATGCGGATGTGTAAGCAGGACATCAGCCAGTGGAGGCCCGATGTGGTGATTCTGGTGGACTATCCGGGCTTTAACCTCGATATCGCGAAATATGTGCATCAACTAAACCTCAAATCTCAAACCTCAAACCTCAAATCTCAAACCTCAAACCTCAAAGTCTATTACTACATCTCGCCGAAGATATGGGCGTGGAAGGAATATCGCATCAAGAACATCAAACGCGATGTGGACGAGTTGTTCTCCATTCTGCCTTTCGAGGTGCCTTTCTTCGAAGAGAAACACCACTACCGCATTCACTATGTGGGCAATCCCACAGCACAGGAGGTCAGAGAGTTCCTCCAAATGAGAAATGAGAAAGGAGAAATGAGTAATGCCCGACCCGTCATAGCCTTGCTGGCGGGCTCGCGGAAGCAGGAAATCAAGGACAACCTGCCTGCGATGATAGAAGCCACGCGTCATCTGGTCGACCGCTATGACATCGTGGTGGCCGGGGCTCCGTCGATAGAGCTGGAATACTACGGGCCCTTCCTGAAGGACAGCGCGGTGAGCCTCGTTTCTGACGAGACGTATCCCCTGTTGGCGAAGGCTACAGCAGCCCTTGTAACCAGTGGCACGGCAACGCTGGAGACCTGTATGTTCCGTGTGCCGCAGGTGGTGTGCTATAAGACACCGATGGCCCGGTTGATAGGCTTTCTGAAACGTCATGTGCTGAAGGTGAGATACGTGTCGCTGGTGAATCTGATTGCCGACCGTGAGGTTGTGCGCGAACTGGTGGCAGAGACTTTCAGCGTGGAGAATATCCGTCGGGAACTGGAGGCGATTCTTCCTGGGGGCGACAAGCGCGAACAGATGCTTCGCGACTACGACGATGTCCATCAGCGCCTGGGTGAGAGTCATGCTCCCGATGAGGCTGCGAGAATCATGATAGAACTATTACGTCAGAAATAAACATTAACTAATAAATTATGTCACAATTTTTGTCAATTTTTGGATTCGATTCCGCCAAGCACTCGGTGAAGGTAGAGATGCTGGCAGGACTGACCACATTCCTGACCATGTCGTACATCCTGGCTGTCAATCCCATCATCCTCAGTGAGACGGGAATGGACAAGGGAGCCGTCTTCTCGGCAACAGTCATTGCTGCCGTAGTAGGCACGCTGACGATGGCTGTCTATGCGAAGATGCCCTTCGCACTGGCCTCAGGAATGGGCCTTAACGCCTTCTTTGCCTATACCCTCGTCATCTCGATGGGTTATACCTGGCAACAGGCCCTCTCCGCCGTGTTGTTGGAGGGCTTGGTATTCATCGTGCTGACGCTGTTCAAGGTCCGCGAGGCCATTGTCAATACCATCCCGCTCGACTTGCGATATTCCATCTCGGTGGGTATCGGACTCTTTATCGCGTTCATTGGTCTTAAGAATGGTGGTGTCATCGTGTCGAGTGACGCCACGATGACAGCTCTCGGCCCTTGGAACGCTACATCGATAATTGCCATGCTGGGTATTGTGCTGGGTGCCGTATTGCTGGCTATGAAGGTGCGTGGAGCACTGTTCTACACCATTCTGCTGATGACAGTCATTGGCATTCCTTTCGGAGTGACCCAAATGCCTGAGAGCTTCACGCTAATCAGTTTGCCTTCTTCGTTAGAGCCAATTGCTTTGCAGTTTGACTTTTCAAGATTTTTGATGTTGGACATCGACTACATTATTGTGGTAATGATGCTGTTGTTCATGGACTTGTTCGACACCATCGGAACGCTGATTGGCGCATCGACGGGTGCGGGAATGACCGACGAAAACGACAAGGTTCCAAACTTGAATAAGGCACTGATGGCCGATGCTGTGGGTACTACCGTAGGTGCCCTGTGTGGCACGTCGACGGTGACGACCTACGTCGAGAGCACCACAGGTATCGTGGAGGGCGGACGTACGGGCCTGACGGCATTCACCGTTGCCCTGCTGTTCTTTGTGGCACTGTTTTTCTCACCCTTGTTTCTGATGATTCCGTCGGCAGCGACTACCAGTGCACTGTTCCTCGTGGGTGTCATGATGATGCGCCCTGTGCTGAACATAGACTTTGTGCATTTCCGAACGGGTATGCCCTGCTTCGTGACCATGATGATGATGCCTTTTACGGCCAGCATTTCTGAGGGTATCGTACTGGGTATGCTGTCGTACATCATCGTGAAGGTCTGCACGGGCGAAGGCAAAAAGCTGTCCGTGTTTATGTACGTCTTGGGCGTATTGTTCCTGCTGAAGTATATCGCACCTTATCTGTAAATATAAACATTAATCATTCATAGTATGAAAAAAGTATTTTCTCTGGTGGTTGCTGCCTTGGCAGCCTGCACCATGCAAGCGCAAAACATTCAGTTGCACTACGATTTCGGTCGTAACATCTACACGGGCGAGGAAGCCGGACGTGCGAAGGTAACTATCACCCTTGAACAGTTCAAGGCCGACAAGTGGGGCTCATGGTATTACTTCGTCGACGTCGACCTGTCGAGTCATTTCACAGAGAGTGCCTATACGGAAATCTCGCGTGAGTTCAACCTGGGCAAGAAGTCGCCCTTTGCTGCACATGTCGAGTTCGACGGTGGCCTGAACCGTACGATGAGTTTCCAGCAGGCTGCCCTCGCTGGCTTGGCATACAATGGCCATACGGCCGACTTCTCGAAGACGTGGTCCGTACAGCTGTTGTACAAGCAGTTCTTCAAGAGTTACGATAACACGCACTCTTATGCCAGTGCCCAGCTGACGGGTGTCTGGGGCCTGAACTTCCTGAACAATAAGCTGCGTTTTGCGGGCTTCATCGATTTCTGGCGTGGCGAGAAAGCCAACAATCATGGCTGCCTGGTCATTCTCTCCGAGCCCCAGTTGTGGTATAACTTCAACGAACATTTCAGCGTAGGCACGGAGTGGGAGTTCTCGAACAACTTCGTTTATAACACAGACCCCGAGAGTACGAAGACTTTCTTCTGGAATCCCACGATTGGTGTGAAGTGGAATTTCTAAGGCAAGAGAAAAAAGAATGAGGGGCATGTGAGCCTCTCATTCTTTCTTTTGGTTATCCTGAAAACACACCTGTTGTTTTATTCCGGCATCATGTCGGGACGAGGACCGTTAGGACGGGGACCGCGATTACCGCGAGAACCACCCTGTCCGCGACCATCGAATCCGCCACGATGGTGTTGCATCTTCTGCCAGTTCTTGTACTGTTCGTCGGTCAGCACTTTCTTCATCTTTTCGTTCGTCTCCTTCATCTTCTCCTGGTGGCGCTTCATTTCGGTTTGCTGCTCTTTCATCACTTCCGCCACCTTGGTCTTCTGGGCGGCGGTCAGGTTCAGATCCTTCGCCATGCGGTCAACCATTTCCTGTGGATCCATCTTCTTTGGAGCCTTGCGCTCACCGTTTTCGTTCTGTGCCTGTGCCATAGTCAGCGACAAGAGGGCAACCATTGTTAAAACAATCTTTTTCATACCTTTTTAATTTTAATTATCGTACTAAGTTTATTTGAAATACACTTCTTTGACGTTGCAAAGATACGAAAAGTTTAACCGCTCGCAGAATGCTTTCAACGAACGGCATGTTTTGTTCAGCGAAAACGGATTAGAAAACAGCGAAACGTCCCCGTTCCTGCATGAAGACGGCCTCGTGGGCTTCTTCCTGACAAATCTGCGCCTCTTCTTCTGTGATGGTGTCGGGATAATAGGGGTTACCGTCGACAATCTTTCCCGTTAGGAATTCACACCACGTACAGGCGGCGGTATAGCGACCCAAGGTGTAGCTGAGGTGCATGCCGTCGCGACAGAGAATGTCGCCCAGACGGTGACGAACCAGCTGGATGGTCGTTCCTGAAGGTATGATACGGGGATTCCCTATGGTCGGCAGAACGCCTAGCATGGTACTGACAATGGCGCTGTACATCTGGCGCTGGTTGTAGTCGTAGGGCTCAAATCTTTTCGACTGGAAATCCTGGGCATAGGCCCACGTCATGTGCCATACGAATTCGACATGAAGATTGGTAGTATAGCTCTGTACGAGATTTTTCAGCCGTTGAAGGTTATTAAAGCTGGTGGATACGCCCGATAGCTGGCTGGCCTGTTGCAGCGAGATGACATCCCACTGCTCGTCGCGGATGATGCTCTTCAGTGTCACCTTCCGCTTTTCCGAGCGAATGCCGTCCACGATTTTCCTGTAATCGTACAGAGCGCTGTCCTTCAGCAGGTTATTGTAGTGGCGGTCGATGGAGCAGCCGCCGATATAGGCATTGCCGATGACCAGCGAGTCGCCTTGGGCACGAGCCAGCTCGTAGAGATACTGTTCGATGGCATCTTGCGAGAAACTGTTACCTATAGCCAGCACCTTGATGAGCTTCGCGCTTAAAGGTAAAAAGGTAAAAAGGAAAAAAAGTAAAATGCAAAGAGTCTTTTTCATCATTCTATTCTCCGCTCACGACTCACCCTTCACCACTTTTGCCGCACGGCGCAGCTTGCGTACGGCCTTGTCGCGCTCCTGCCGGACACGTTCACGTTTCAGTCCTATGTCCTCGGCAATTTCTGCCATCGTCTGCCGCCAGCCTTTCAGACCGTAATAACGGCTCACAACCTCGCGCTCACGTTCGTTGAGCACATCAATGCAAGCCAGCAGGTCGTCGTTCAGCGAGTTTTCTTCAACAATGGCGTCGGCTTTCTCGGCGTTGGCGTCCTCCAGCACGTTCAGCAGTGTGTAGTTGTTGCGGCTGCCTACGGGCAGCGACTCGTCCGTAGAACGTACATCCGTAGTAGTTTCCAGGCGACTGATAGCCGCCTCGATGCTGCGACGGATATAGGGCGCAGCAAAGGTGACGAAGGGCTTCCCACGAGAAGGGTCGTATTTCGTGGCCGCTTTCATCATTCCGATACAGCCCTCGCTAATGAGGTCGTCCGTGCTGAGCACGTCGCTCTTGTACTGTCGGGCCAGCGTGATGACATAGCCCATATTGTCTGTTACCAGCTTATCTTGTTCCTTCGTCATAGCTATCTTTCGTTATAACGTCATAACGGAATTACATTATAACGTCTATTTATTATATTTCTCCAACAGCCCCTTCACCAGCTTGCCGTAAACCTTGATGACGTCGTCAGCCCATGGACCCGTTGCCGTGGCTCGTGGTAACAGCATCGAACACGATTCGTTCTTGTCGCTGATGCTCCAGCATATCCAGCTGATGCCCAGGCGTTCGCACATGGCAATCCACTGCTCTTCGCTCTCGGCATCAATCTTGCCATCGCCCGAGGCTTCTGTCGCACCGCTCTCAGAGATGAATACGGGGATGCCCCGTTTAACGGCTGCCTCTGTACGCTGACGCAGGTCGTCGCCATGGGTGGCAGCGTAGAAATGGACGGTATACATCACGTTATGGAAGCCCTCCAACGGACTCTCGGCCACGAGGTGGATGTCCTGATCCCAGTGTGGGCAGCCCACCAGCACCACGTTGTCCTTGTCGTATTTGCGAATCTCGCCAATCACTTCGGCGGCATATTTCTTCAGGTCTGTCCACGTGTCCTCTACGGGCTCGTTGTAAATCTCATAGATGATATGGGGATTTTTGCCGTATTTCTTGGCCATCTGACCAAAGAATGCCTTCGCCTCCTCCGTCTTGAGGACGTGCGAATGCCAGTCAATGATGACGTAGACGTTCTGCTTGATGGCCGACTCAATGACGGGCGTCATACATTGCAGGGCATAGCTGGGGTTCTCCAGATAGTTGTCCTCAATCATGATACCCATGGCGGCACGTATCACCGAACAGTGCCAGTCCTGTTTCAGTGTCTGCACTATCTCCTTATTATAAAAACGGGGCCACAGGTTATGCCAGCCCAGGCTGACACCACGCAGAATGACGGGATTGCCCCGCTTGTCGCAGAGCTGAGAACCCTTTACTTGCAGTTGTCCGTACTGCTTCACGGGATCAATGGCGTTTGCATTACATGCAAATACACAGGATAGAATAATGGTCAGTAGTTTTTTCATCGTTAGTCTTTATATCTTTATAATTCGTGAAATACGTTTAATTCGTGGTTAAAATAATGACAAGGTATAGAGGTACACCACAGCGGCAGGTATGGCCAGCAGCGACGAGTCAAAACGGTCGAGCATGCCCCCGTGTCCAGGCAGGATGCTGCCTGAATCCTTGATGCCCAGCGTGCGCTTAAAAAGACTCTCGACCAGGTCGCCCCATGTGCCGAAGACGACTACGACGAGTCCTAATCCGAGCCATTCGGGAATGGAGAGTATGCCCATAAACAGCGTCGACGAGTGGTCCATGTCGGCTACTTGCATGTTGTCGAGCCAACCAATGCCCCAAGCGACAAGGAGCACAAAGATGGCTCCGCCGATGCTTCCCTCCCACGACTTTCCTGGCGAGATGCGCGGAAACAGCTTATGGCGACCCAGCAGCGAACCTACGCAGTAGGCTCCCGTGTCGTTCACCCACAGGAATATAAAGACGCTCAGTGGCAGCAGTGAGTTGAATGCCACCTGTCCGTTGGGCGTGGCGGTGAATGCCAGCACGTTCAACAACGAGAAGGGCAGAGCGATATACATCTGAGCCAGCATGGTGTATGCCCAGTCATGAATCGGGTCGTCCTGTCGCAGATAGAGTTCGGCAATCAGCATGTAAATGATGGTCACCAGATAGGGAATGAACACCACGCTCTTGGCTGCTCCGCCGTACAGGTCGCTGCAGAAATAGGTCATCGAGTAAAAGAAATACACGGCAGCCACCGTCGATATGAAACGGTTTACGGTGACGTGCTCGCGTTCGTTCACTAATCCTGTAAATTCCCATACGGTCATACCCGTCACGATACTAAACAGCAATACCATAGCTTCCGGCCGCAGAAAGCTGGCCACTATCGCCGCCACAAAGATGATGCCTGTAATCGTTCTGACAATAAAGTTCTTCATATCGTTGGTTTTTAGTTTTCGGTATTATCCGGTGTTTCCGGCTTCTCCGGATTTTCCGGACTGTCCTGCTTCTCCGGATTTTCCGGACTATCCGGATTCTCCGTAGCTTCCGGCAATAATCCAAGTTCCTTGGCACGCTCGGCGGCCATACGCTCGGCATCGGCACGCATCTGGGCTTCCAGCAGCTCTTCCGAACGACTCGTCCAGGGACGTTTGCCAAAGATCTTCTCAACGTCATCGGCAAAAATGACCTCACGTTCCACCAATAGCTGAGCCAGCTGGGCGTGGCCGTCCTTGTGCTCTGTCAGTATCTGCTTGGCACGTTCATACTGCTCGTTCACCATCTTCAGCACTTCCTCGTCCATCAGTTTGGCTGTGGTCTCAGAGTAAGGCTTCTGGAAGGTGTATTCCTGCTGGTTGTAATAACAGATGTTGGGCAGCTTGTCGCTCATACCCGCGTATGCCACCATGCCGTAAGCCTGCTTCGTAGTGCGCTCCAGGTCGTTCATGGCACCCGTCGAGATGTGACCGATAAACAGCTCCTCGGCAGCACGTCCGCCCAGCAACGAGCACATCTCGTCGAGCATGGCCTCCTTGGTCTGCAATACGCGTTCCTCAGGCAGATACCACGCGGCACCAAGCGCACGTCCGCGGGGTACGATGCTTACCTTCACCAGGGGGTTGGCAAACTCCGTAAACCATGAAATGGTGGCGTGGCCTGCCTCGTGGATGGCTATTGACTTCTTCTCGGCCTCCGTCATCACCTTGGTCTTTTTCTCCAGACCGCCAATGATGCGGTCTACGGCATCCAGGAAGTCCTGCTTGCCCACCTTCTCACGGTTGAATCGGGCGGCAATCAGGGCAGCCTCGTTACACACGTTGGCGATGTCGGCACCCGAGAATCCTGGTGTCTGACGGGCCAGGAAGTCAATGTCCACGCTGTCGTCCAGCTTCAGTGGCTTCAGGTGCACCTGGAATACCTCCTTGCGTTCGTTTAGGTCGGGCAGGTCGACGTGTATCTGACGGTCGAAACGTCCTGCACGCAGCAGTGCAGAGTCCAGCATGTCGGCACGGTTCGTAGCGGCTAACGTGATGATACCGCTATTGGTACCAAAACCGTCCATCTCCGTTAGCAAGGCGTTCAGCGTATTCTCGCGCTCGTCGTTGCCGCCCATGGCAGGGTTCTTCGAACGGGCACGGCCCACAGCGTCAATCTCGTCGATAAAGATGATGCACGGCGCCTTCTGCTTGGCTTTTTCAAACAGGTCGCGCACACGACTGGCACCCACGCCGACGAACATCTCGACGAAGTCCGAACCCGACATTGAGAAGAATGGCACGCCAGCCTCACCGGCTACAGCCTTCGCCAACAGCGTCTTACCCGTTCCCGGAGGACCTACCAGCAGCGCTCCCTTGGGAATCTTACCGCCTAAGTCGGTATATTTCTGCGGATTCTTCAGGAAGTCCACGATTTCCTGCATCTCCTGCTTGGCGCCAGCCTGTCCGGCAACGTCCTTGAAGGTGATGCCCAAGTCGCCGCCCTTCTCATACATCTGCGCCTTAGACTTGCCGACGCTGAAGATGCCGCCACCCATGCCGCCACCGGCTCCACCGCCCATGCGGCGCATGATGAATATCCAGATGAAGATGATGCCGCCAAAGAACAGAATGTTCATCAGCAGCGAACTGAAAAACTCACTCTCCTTCGAGTTGTCGTACGAGAACTTTCCGCTGAACTTACCTTGCTCGCGGGCCTCGTTCACAAACTGCTCTACCTGGTCTACAGAACCGATGGCCACATTTACGCTGGGAGTCTTGCCCGTCTGCTCCACCCCTTGGTGGAACACGTCGCGAATGTGCTCTGGCTTCACGTACATCTGCAAGATGTTCTCGTATTTGTTCACCACAATCTTATCGGCGTAACCCTTCATGACCATCGTCTTGAAGTCCGAGTAAGAAGTCTCTGTCCTGACACTCGATTTTTCGTTGCCCTGTGTGAAATACAAGGTAATCAACGCAATGATAACCAGACCGTAGATCCAGTTCATGTTGAATCTCGGCATATTCATCTGGGGCTTATTATTTGGTCTCTTATTATCCATGTCTAATCAATATCTTCAATATGTGTCAATTCTGCATCGTCCCACAGGTGTTCCAAGTCGTAAAATATGCGCAGGTCGGGGACAAAGATGTGCACCAGCACGTCACCATAGTCCATAGCCACCCACTGCGCATTCTCCAGCCCCACCACCGTAGTAGGCTTCTCGCCCAGCTCCTCGCGGGCCATGTCGCTCACCGATTCTGTAATCGCTTCAACCTGCGAGGGCGAGTTGCCCTGACAAATGATGAAATAGTTACTGATGGCACCTTCGATGCCTTGCAGGTCAGCCACCACGATGCGCTGCCCTTTTTTCTCTTGTATTCCTTTTGTAATAGTTTCTACTAACTGAGATGTTTGCTTCATTAAAATATAAATATGTATGTTTCGAGCTACAAAGATACACCAAATCTCCCCAAAACAAGACACTTTCCATAAAAATTTGCGTTTTTTTATAAAAAACCTTCGATTTTTTTTGCAGATTCCAAAAAAAGCTGTACCTTTGCACCCGCATTTTGAGAAATGCACCACAAGTTTGGGGTATGGTGTAATGGTAACACTGCAGATTCTGGTCCTGCCTTTCCTGGTTCGAGTCCGGGTACCCCAACAAAAAAGAGTCACTCAAATGAGCGACTCTATTCTTTTTCTGTTTTCAGTATATTACTTCAGGGTGATGTTGGTCTTGGTGACGACCTTCTGGCCCATGGTCTCGGTGGTATTTTCGGTGACGATGCTCTTGGGCCAGCCATCGGCCTGCAACTCGTAGGTGTCCTTCTGCGTCATGTCGATTTTCAGCATGCCGCTGTCCATAATCTGGTCGATGTTGTCCTTCACCATCTGTGCCTGCTCAGGAGCGCGGTCCTCGACCTGCTTGATGAGCAGGGCCTTCATTTCGTCCTTGCTCATGTTGAGAGTGGAGTTGGCAATGACGTTCTGGCCGTTGACGAAATACATGCGCTTCATCTTAAGGCCGTCCTTCGAGATATACTCCTCCTGAGCACCAGTGATGATGGTCTTGCCGTTCAACGCCAGGGGTGACGTGCTCTCCTGGAGGCCACGCAGGATGGTCTCCTCGGTAAACGTGTCCATGAACTGATTTTTCAGCACGCTCTTGTCAGGGATAGCCTGGCTGAGTTGAGGTATGTCCGCAAACAGCTTGTCAATGGCGCTGTCAGCAGCCTTGTCCATCTTCTGTCTCAATTCGTCGAGGTTGAGCACCTTGGTCGGCTTGCCGTCCTTATCGGTAGTCACGCGGATGACGACGCCTTTCTGCATCTCTTCGGCAGCAGCCATCAGTTTGCCGGTGATGTTGTTGGCATCGGCTTCGACCTGTACCTCGAGGGTCTCGATGTCGAGCACGTAGCCGTCGGCAGTGGCGTCGACTACGGTGTACTTACTGCCTGAGGTGATTTTGGTATCGCCCTGCATGGGGATGCTGTTGGTGGCGACGATGGTGTAGTTCTTGACGTCGCCCTTCTGCATTTTGGGGGCGATTTTCAACTGTGCCTGTGCGGCAAAAGCAACGGTCAGCAATGCGCTGAGGAAAAGAATTTTTTTCATTTTGAATTCTGAAATTTGATGTTTATGATTACTTTGTTATTATTCCTTATATACGTTGGGGATGAATTCGACGTTGTCGAGGCGGATGTCAGCGGTGTTGGTGTCGATGGCGTTACCCGTCTTGTTGTAGATGAAGCGTGAGTCGCTGACGGTGATGTCGTGGACACACTGTGCACCGGGCAGTCCGGCAGCCTTGATGGCGGTCTGCGTGCCGCGACAGGTGATGCGGCTGATCTTCATGTCTTGGAAGTCGGGCATCCAACGAAGCTGTTCTGGGGTGAACTGCTTCATGTAGTCCTTCTGGAGATACAGGTCGCTGGTCTCGCCGGGAGCCTTGTCGGCATAGTCGCACTGGAAGACGATGGCCTCGTGGGCGATGTCGGTCATGAGGATGTCGTGGATGTAGATGTCATCGGTCTTACCGCCGCGTCCCACACCGCTCTTGAAGCGCAGACCGGTATCTGTCTCGCAGAACGTGTTGTTGCGCACGACGATGCGACGCATGCCGCTGGATGTGTTGCTACCCATGACGAAGCCGCCGTGGGCGTGGCGCACCAGATTGTCCTCGACGACGATGTCCTCATTGCCGCTGATAAGTCCCGGCTTGGGTGGGTCGCTTTTGAAGCACATGCCGTCGTCGCCCACATCGATGGTAGAGCGCACGAGGAGCACCTGATGGCAGTCTGTAATGTCAATGCCGTCGCCGTTCTGGGCATTCCACGGGCAGCGAATCTTGATGCCGTCGATGATCATGTTACGGCAGTAGAACGGATGAACGTGGAAACGGGGTGAGTTCTGGAAGGTGACATCTTTCAAGAGCACGTTCTCGCACTCCTCCAGGCGCACCAGGTCGTTGCGCATGCGTTCTTGTTTCAGTGCCGATTCGGCAATGTCGGGATAACCCGACTTCAGCTGCCAGGGGAACCACATCGAGCCTTTCTCCTCGAGTTTGCCGCCTCGATCCATGCGGGCTTTCCACTCATAGTCGCTCAACTTATTGCGCTTGACGTAGTACCAGTCGGCACCATTACCGTCGATGATGCCGTCGCCAGTAATGGCGATGTTCTTGCAATGCTCGGCATAGATGCCTGGCTTGCAGCGGTGCTGGCGGTTGGTAGGGTCGAGGTAGAGCCGCTTGTCGGGTGACATATAGATGACGGCATTACGGTCCAGATGCAGCTCAATGTTGCTCTCTAGGCGAATGGGGCCCGTGAGCCACATGCCCTGTGGCACGACGAGACGTCCTCCACCCTGTGCGGCGAGCTTGCTGATGGCACGTTGGAAGGCTTCGGTGTTCAGCGTCACACCGTCGCCGACACCACCTACTTCCTTCAGACTGATTTGATTGCTGGGAATTTGGAAGTCCTGCACGGGCTTGATGTCGACGTCGAGGTGTTCGTAATAGCGGGTGTAGTCCTTGGCGGGCTGCAGTGTGCTGGCATTGTATTCGGCCTCGGCAGCATCGTAGCGGGCGAGCTTGTCAAGGTAGTATTGGCGCAGGTCAGCCCACTTGTAGTAAGGATACTGCGTGGTCTTGATGGGCAGCGTGCATTCGCGTTCGTTCAGCAAAGCCTTGACGAGAACGTGGTTATTAGAGGCGAGGGGTGAGAGATGAGAGGTGAGAGATTTCTTGGGCGCGTAGAATATGAGCTGGATGTTGCAGGCCATGGGGTAGATGCGGTAGTTGCGCCACACTTCATCCAGACGGTCGAGGTCGCTGACTTGTGCGCCGCATGAGTCGAGTTCGAGCAAGCAGGCCAGTGGCATGACGCACACCTCATGGCCAAAGCGCAGGGTGGCTTGTGCCTGGTGGACAGTATCTGCTGTCTCGATGATGTTACGCAACAGGTTACGCTGTGTGAACGGCATGACTCCGCCAGTCTGTGGGGCTGCACCGTAGTCCAGATACCATCCGATATTTCGTATGCGCCATTGCTCGTAGATTTCCTCCTCGGTATAGAGTGAAAAAAGGTCGATGTCGGTGTCGTGACTCTGCATATTGGTAATCACCTCGAAGAGGTTATACATCAGCGGCAAGGTCTTGATGTTGTCCTTTACCCACTGGGTATCGTTGAAGAGCATGCCCATCAGACGATCGGGGGTGATGCGGTCGGATGGTGTACGGCGCACCTGGCGTCCCATACGGCCCTTTGACTTGAGGAATGGCGAACGGGGAGCATTCAGATAATATTGCAGGGCCTCGCTGACGTCGTTATGGATGCGAGCCGTGGGGTTGGCAGCGGCCAGTTCCTCACATTCGGCCATCATCGATAGGATACAGCGGTTGACCGTAGTGGAGCGCGCGTCGATGAGCACATTCGGGCTCTTGAAGATTTCCGGGAAATGCTGAGCCAGACGTCGTCCGATGCCGTGATGCTGGCGTTCGCCCACGGTGCTCAGGTCGCCCAAACGCAGCTGGGCTCCGGAATACTGTCCGTCCAAGGCAGGGAAGTCAGCTTTAGGCAAGGCCACAAAGCGTTCCACCAGTTGCAGCACCTCTTCGCCCTTGGCAGTCAGTTTACCTGCCTTGAGGGCTTTCTGCAGGGGACGGGTGACGCTGGTGTAGCTGTCGCTGCTGATGAGCCAGCGCGAGCCGTGACGCCCGTAGTGCGACATATAGAACGGCACATATCCTTTGGGGGCGGGGGTCAGAGGTTGGGTCGACAACTGACGGTCGTAGTCCAGATAGTTACTGCCGGCCAGGTATTTGTTGGCGCGGATTTCTTCACGTGCCGTCTGTGCCGACAACGTCATCGTCAGCAACATGGCAAGGAGTGTATTGGTAAGTCGTTTCATATCACAAAGTTTTTTTGCCGATTGATTCGACAAAGGTACAAAGAAAAAACGGACTGACCAAAAAGTCAGCCCATTTTCTTTCTGTCTCACGGATTTTATACTAAGTGCTCGATGATGTCGGCACGGTCACCTGGCAGCATATCGATGACAGGAATCTCGATCATCGTGTAGCAGGCTGGTTGCAGGCGCATCGAGGCGCGAGCTACATTGACCAGTACCTGGCCAGTGAGTGCAGGGTTATTGATTTGCATGTTGAACTCCAGACGCTGGTTCTGGGTCTGACCACTGACGCCCTTGCGGACGAGGTTCACACCATGGCCCATGTCGCGAACGTCATCGACGCTCTCCACCTGGAACACGTGTGTCTCGTCGTTGACGAAGTAGGGATCGGCCTTGATGTCCTTCGTCACCTGTTCGAGGGTGAAACCGTCCTCGAGCTCGACATAAACCATGCGTCGGTGGATGCCTTCCCCCAGGGGAATCGTCATCGACAGGGCGTTCTTGACGCCAGCCTTCGAACGTACACATACTGAATGTCCCATCGACATGCCAGGACCGAAGTTGGTGTACGACAGACCTTTAGGTGCCAGACTTTGCATCAGCGTGCGAACGATGGAGTCGCTGCCCGGATCCCAGCCGGCAGCAATGACGCTGACTGTACCCGTCTCCTTATTGATAGCCATCAGACGTTCGCGATAGCCGCGAATATTGGTGTGGATGTCGAATGAGTCGACGGTATTGATGCCCAGTGGCAGAATCTGCTTGGCATATTCCTCACACGAACGGGTGGGGGTAGCCAGAATGGCAACGTCGACATCCTGCAGTTCCTTAATATCCTTCACGACGGCATACGGAGCCAGTTCAGCTGGCTTGTCAGCGGCTCCGTTTCTGCGTACAACACCGGCAATCTCGAAGTCGGGAGCGGCTTCTAAAGCCTGAAGAGTGTACTTTCCAATGTTGCCGTAACCTACTACGGCGGCTCTGATTTTCTTCATATTTCTATTCTTTAATTTGTTATTTCAATCTTTTCGGTTGCAAAATTACACTTTTTCTTTGAATTACATAACAAAAAGTCGGAAAAAATCACAAAACACCTACATTTTGTTATGATTCGTCAGCCCCAAAGCCGTCGTTTAGCACACAAACATCATCTTTTTCTTTACTTTTATACAATAAAATGATGCTTCTCGCGTTTATAGAATTGTATATACAAACAATTGTAAGCGTATGATAGAATACATCAAGGGTGAGTTGACGGAACTTACCCCCGCATTGGCAACGGTAGAAGCCGCCGGAGTTGGCTACGGTCTGAACATTTCGCTGACCACCTACAGTGCCATCCAAGGCAAAAAGGACGTTAAGTTGTACGTCTTTGAGTCGATTCGAGAAGATGCTCACGTGCTCTATGGCTTTGTGTCGAAGAAGGAACGTGAGATGTTCGAACTGCTCATTACTGTCAACGGAGTAGGGCCGAATACGGCTCGCATGATGCTCTCGTCGATGAGTGTCAGTGAACTGTGTAATGCCATCTCGCGTGGCGACGAGCGTCTCATCAAGGGCATCAAAGGCATCGGTAAGATGACGGCCCAACGCATCATCGTCGACCTGCGCGACAAGATTGTCGCATTGGGTATTGCCGACGAAATTCCTGCTGGTGGTATGGTGTCGACACCCGTCAACAACGAGGTCCGCGATGAGGCTGTATCGGCACTGACCATGCTGGGCTTTGCTCCTGCTCCGACGCAGAAGGTGGTTATGGCCATCCTTCAGGAACAGCCTGACCTGCCTGTTGAACAGGTGGTGAAATTGGCATTGAAACAGATTAAATGAGAAGTGAGAAATGAGAAATGAAAATGAAGAAATGAAGAAATGGCATTCATCGCAGATGATGCGCAGAAGTTTTTGGGGGCTTCTGTGTGTCGTCGTGCTGTTTGTCATGCTGGATACACCTGCAGCGCAGGCTTCATTTCTCACTTCTCATTTAGCGGAACGCCATTTCTCATTTCTCATTTCTCATTTCTCATTTCCTGCGGACACCGTCCGCAGGGCGAAGGCACAGCCTGTGTTCCAGGTAGAGGAGGACACCATTCCCGATTCGCTGTTACATGCCCGCTGGAAGATTCAGAAGACCTCGCCCATCATCGTTGCCGACCTCGATTCTTCGGCCCTCGACCTCCGTCTGCCTGAGAACATCAAGCAGCAGGTGGAGTACGACGATTCACTGAACTACTACCGCATCGGCTCGAAGATTGGCGACTCGTACCTGAACGCTCCAATACTGATGACTCCCGAGGAGTATATGCAGTGGAGCGAACGTCGCGAGCGCGAGGCCTTCTTCCGCAGGAAGGAAGCCGAGAACGTCGCCACCAAGGGTAAGGACAAATTCTCGTTCACAGATATGCACTTCGACTTGGGGCCTGCCGAGAAGATTTTCGGCCCTGGTGGTGTGCGCATCAAGACGCAGGGTACTGCCGAGTTGAAGTTAGGCGCCACGCTGAAGAACATCGACAACCCTTCTCTGCCCGAGCGTAACCGCAAGACATCGGCTGTCGACTTCGACGAGAAAATCAACCTGAACGTCAGCGGTAAGGTGGGCGACAAGGTAAACATGTCGTTGAACTACAACACCGACGCCACCTTCGACTTCGACACCAAGAACCTGAAGCTGCACTACGATGGCAAGGAGGACGAAATCATCAAACTCGTCGAGGCCGGTAACGTCACCTTCCCCAGCAACAACTCGTTGGTTAAGGGAGCCTCTAGCCTGTTTGGTGTCCGCACTGACATGCAGTTTGGCAAGCTGAAACTGCAGACCGTCCTGTCGCGCAAGAACTCGACGACGAAGAGTGTGTCGTCGAAGGGTGGCACACAGCTGACACCGTTCGAGATCGACGTCGCCAACTACGAGGAAAACCGTCACTTCTTCTTGGCCAAATACTTCCGTGAGCACTACGATGCCGCCATGTCGCAATTGCCCAACATCCTCTCGGGCATCAACATCACGCGTATTGAGGTGTGGATCACCAATAAGACGGGAACGACGTCGAACACCCGTAACCTGATAGCTCTCTCGGAACTGGGCGAGAGTCGGCCACCCAAGAGCACGCTGCCATCAGCCCTGCCCGACAACAGCGTCACATCGCTTTACGAGAATATGCCCCCTGCCGCCCGTGACATCGACCAGGCATCGACAGCCCTCGATGGATTCATGACGGGTGGAACCGACTACGAGAAACTGGCTTCTGCCCGTCTGCTCAACGCTTCGGAATACACGCTGAACAGCTCGCTGGGCTACATTTCGCTGAAAACTGCCCTGCAGACCGATCAGGTGCTGGCCGTTGCCTTCCGCTACACCTATGGCGGACAGGAATATCAGGTCGGTGAGTTTGCCGGCGACCATAATACGGCTAGCGAGACAATTTATGTCAAGTCGCTGAAGAACACGTCGAACAATCCTCAGCAGGCCAACTGGCCGCTGATGATGAAGAACGTCTACTACTTGGCGTCGAATGTCGAGAAAACCAAGTTCCGCCTCGACATCAAGTTCCAAAGCGACACCGCGGGCGTGTACCTTACTTATATTCCTGATGTGAAAGACATCACGCTGTTACGTGGACTGGGCTGCGACCGTCTTGACAATAACAACAAGGCGCACCCCAACGGCTATTTCGACTTTGTCGAAGGTTACACCGTCTCCAATGGCCGTGTCTTCTTCCCCTCGGCAGAGCCCTTTGGCACTACGCTGAAGAACTTCCTTCAGCAGCATGGCATATCGGAGGAAGTGGCCAATAAATATGCTTTCCAGGAACTCTATGACACTACGCGTACCGCTGCCCGCCAGATGACCAACAAGGATAAATATCTGTTGGTGGGTCAGTTTAAGGGCACCTCGGCGAACGTCATCTCCCTGGGCGCCTATAACGTGCCGCAAGGATCGGTGGTCGTTACCGCTGGCGGCGTCACCCTCACCGAGGGCTCTGACTATAGTGTCGACTACTCTGCCGGCGAGGTGACTATTCTGAACCAGAGTATCATAGATGCCGGCACCAGCGTCAACGTCTCACTCGAGTCGAACACCGAATACGGCATGCAGCGTAAGACGATGGTCGGTTTCAACTGGGAGTACGACTTCTCGAAGAACCTGCAGATTGGTGGTACCCTGCAACACCTGTCGGAACAGGCTCTTACGTCGAAGGTCAATATGGGTTCCGAACCGCTGAAGAATACCCTGTGGGGCGCCAACATCAATTGGAAAACCGAGAGTCAATGGCTCACCCGCATGCTCAACAAGATTCCCTTGCTGCACTGTACACAACCCTCGCAGATTACTTTCTCGGGCGAGTTTGCCCAGCTTATTGCCGGTACCGCCAGTGGTACACAGGACAATGCGTCGTACATCGACGATTTCGAGAATGCCAAGAACGCCATCGACGTCAGCGAACCCAAGGCGTGGACGCTGTCCAGCGTGCCGTCGCTGTTCCCAGAGCATGCTGACAAAGACTCCGTGTCCAGCGGATACCATCGTGCCCTGCTGTCGTGGTACAATATTGACCCGCTATTCACCTACCGTTCGTCGTCGCTCACTCCCAGTCACATCAAGAGCGACCTCGACCAGCTGTCGAACCACTATGTGCGTGCCGTTTACGTCAGCGAGCTATACCCCAACCGCGACCAATCGACTTACAGTGGAGCGACATCTACACTGCCCATCCTCAACTTGGCCTACTATCCTTCCGAGCGTGGCCCCTATAACCTCAACACCCATGTCAATACGGATGGTACGCTCACCCTGCCGCAGAATAACTGGGGCGGCATGATGCGTAAACTCGATACCAATGATTTCGAGACGGCCAACATCGAGTATATCGAGTTCTGGCTGCTCGACCCCTTCATCTATTCCTCACAGGAGTCCGATGCTGCCGACTATGGCGGCGACCTCTACATCAACCTCGGCGAGGTCAGCGAGGACATCCTTCACGACGGCAAGAAGTTTTACGAGAGCGGCATGCCCGTCGACGGCACCAGCTCGTACACTACTACTCAGTGGGGTCGCATACCCGTACAGGCCACCCAGACCTATGCCTTTGCCACCACCAGCGGCTCGCGTGCCCTGCAGGATGTCGGACTCAATGGCCTGACCGACGAACAAGAACGTTCACATCCCGCCTATGCTGATTTCCTTAGCAGCGTTACTGTCAACGACAGCGTACGTGCCGCTTGGAATCAGGACCCTGCCAACGACAACTACCACTACTTCCGAGGCAGCGACCTCGATGCACGCCGTGCCAGCATCCTCGACCGCTATAAGCGCATCACCATGCCGCAGGGCAACTCGCCCGACAGCGATCAGCAGACCGAGGGCTACGACACGTCCTACAAGACCTATCCCGATGTCGAGGATATCAACCAGGACTATACACTGAACGAATACGAGCGCTACTTTGAATATAAGGTGAGCCTGCGTCCTGAGGACATGCGCCTGGGTCACAACTTCATCACCGACGTCCGCGAGTACACCGCCTCGCTGCGTAATGGTAACAAGGAGCGTGTCAGGTGGTATCAGTTCCGTGTGCCCCTTATGCAGTACGATCGCCGTGAGGGTGGCATCAGCGACTTCACCAGCATCCGCTTCATGCGCATGTTTCTTACCGGTTTCCAGAAACCCGTCGTGTTACGCTTCGGTTCACTCGACCTCGTGCGCGGCGACTGGCGTATCTACAAGGAACCTCTTACTGGAGCCACCAACAGCGGAACCATTGAGGTCAGCGCCGTCAATATCGAGGAGAACAACGACCGCCGCCCTGTCAACTACGTGTTGCCGCCGGGCATCTCTCGCGTCACCGACCCCTCGCAGCCCCAGCTTACCGAGGCCAACGAGCAGTCGCTTTGCATGGTAGTCAAGAATCTGTCGCAGGGCGAGTCGAAGGCTGTCTACCACAACACCACCCTCGACCTGCGCCGCTACAAGCACTTGCAGATGTTTGTTCATGCCAACCACCTCATCGACGATGTCACCGCCCTGCGCGACGATCAGCTGGCCGTGTTCATCCGTTTGGGAAGCGACTACCGCAACAACTACTATGAATACCTCATCCCATTGAAACTCACCCCTGACCGCAACGACTACAATAAGTATAATGTCGACGACTGCCGTGCCGTGTGGCCCCAGGAGAACATGCTCGACATCGACCTGCTGAAGCTTACCCAGCTTAAGAAGGCCCGCAACAAGGCCCGTGCCATGGGTACTGCCAGCTACACCACCGAGTTTAGCGAGTACGACGAGAATAATGCCAACCGCATGACCATCCTCGGCAATCCGTCACTCGGCGAGGTCAAGACCATGATGATTGGTGTGCGCAACCTGTCGGGTGAAATCAAGTCTGGTGAGGTGTGGGTCAACGAGCTGCGCCTGCAGGAAGTCAACAACAATGGCGGATGGGCGGCATCGGGCAATCTGAACGTCCAATTGTCCGACGTCGGCAACGTCACCTTGACGGGCCGCATCGTCACCGAGGGATTCGGTGGCCTCGAGGAAGGCATCAGTCAGCGCCGCACCGACGACTACAAGACTTATGCACTGACCACCAACTTCGAGCTGGGTAAGTTCTTCCCCGATAAGATGAAGGTCACCGCACCGCTCTACTACAGCATCACCCAGGAGCAGAGCAAGCCCAAATACAATCCCCTTGACACCGACCTCGAACTCGACGATGCCCTCGACGCCATGGATGCCCACGAGCGCGACTCTATCGAGTCCATCGCTGTCAAGAAGTCGAAGACCACCAATTTCTCGCTGTCCAACGTCCGCGTGGGCGTCAAGACCAAGCGGCACCCCATGCCCTACGACCCTGCCAACTTCTCGTTCTCCTACAGCCATCGCCACACCCAGAACTCCGGCGAGACCACCGTCTACGAGCACGACGACGAATGGCACGGTTCGTTCAACTACACCTATACGCCTGTCTACAAAACCTGGGAGCCCTTCAAAAACTCCAAGTCGAAGTCGAAGTGGATGGCGTTCCCCAAGGCCTTTGGCATCAACTACCTGCCGCAGAACATCACGTTCAACACCGATATGCGTCGCAGCTACTACGAACTCCAAGAGCGCGACATGGACAATCTTGGTGGCTCACAGCTGCCCGTCTCGTGGGCTTCGTCGTTCCTTTGGAACCGCGACTTTACCTTGCGCTGGGACTTCACCAAGAACCTCCACATGAACTTCCAATCAGGCACACAGGCCGAAATCGAGGAGCCCGACAGCGACCTGCCTATCAACAAGGACCTCTATCCTGACCGCTACACCGCCTGGAAGGATTCCGTATGGCATAGTATCAAGCATTTCGGCTCACCGCTCAACTACCGCCAGACCTTCACCGCGTCCTACCAGCTGCCGCTCAACAAGCTGCCCATCTTCGACTGGATCAATGCCGATGCCAACTACAATGCCTCCTACAACTGGCAGCGAGGCACCCGCACCGAGTCGGGCGTCGACTTGGGTAATACCATTTCGAACAACCGCCAGCTCAACCTCAACGGTACGCTGAACATGGAGACGCTCTACAATCACTTCCCTTTCCTCAAGAAAGTCAACGACCGCTTCAAGAAGTCCATCCCTAAGCAAGTCAAGTCCAACAAAACCACTAAGGCTGGTAAGGCTGCCGAAACCAATAAGGCCGCCCAGTCCACCAAGGAAGAGAAGGTCCTGCCCAAGAATAAGAACGCCTTCCAGAAGGAACTCACGCTGCGCCCCGACACCACGTTCACCATTGCCCACAACAAGAAGTCGAAGCGCATCATCGTCACCGCCAAAACCAGGGACGGCCATTCCTATCCTATCAAGTATAAGGTTGTCGACGCCAACAAGATTCTCGTCCGTAACCTCGACACCGCCACCGTTAGCGTCACTGTCACCACCAAGCCGCCACTCGAGAACCAGTGGTGGTACAAGCCTGCACAGTCTGCTGCCCGCCTGTTGATGATGGTACGCTCCATCAGCATCTCTTACCGCAACCAGTACGCCATGTCGCTGTCAGGATTCATGCCCATGGTGGGCGACGCCTTCGGACAGAACAGCGGTGGTAGCGTCTTGGCACCCGGACTCGGCTTCGCGTTCGGATTCAGCGACGATTCGTTCCTCGACAAGGCACGCAGCAACGGCTGGCTCAACGACAGCATCTCGACGCCTGCCGCCACCAATCTCACCACCGATCTGCAGCTGCGTGCTTCCCTCGAGCCCATACGCGACATGAAGATCGACCTCAACGCTTCACGCACCGAGTCGCGTGCCCGCAGCATCCAGTATCAGTATCAGGGCATGCCCACCACACAAAGCGGCACATTCACCATGACCACGCTCTCCATCTCGTCAGCCTTCGAGGGCATTGGCGATGCCAACAACGGCTACCCCTCGCGTGTCTTCGAGCGTTTCTGCGACGCACTGCCCGACTATCAGGCCCGTGCTGCCGCTGCCTATGGTCAGGATGTAGGCCAGTACAGTGCTGCCGTCATGATTCCTGCTTTCCTCGATGCCTACACCATGAGCGGAGGCGGCAAACTCGACTTCTTCCCTGCACTTACCCGCCTGTTGCCCAACTGGACGCTACGCTACTCAGGACTCTCCAAACTCCATTGGTTCAGCGACCACTTCAAGTCGTTCAACCTCAACCACTCCTACAAGTCCGTCTACTCCGTCGGCTCCTACACCAGCGATGCCAAGGGCTCCTCGCTGTTGGGATGGAGTGTGCCTACCGTCAGCATCAACGAGTCTTTCGCACCACTCTTCGGTGTCGACGCCACCCTCAATTCCGGTCTCACCCTCAAGGCTGAATACCGTAAGACGCGCACCTTGGCACTCTCTACCACCAGCGTACAAATCAACGAAGGGCGCTCCAATGACTGGGTCTTTGGAGTGGGCTATAAGATTAGCGACTTCCGCATCTTTGGTAGTGGCGCCTCACGAAAAATCAAGAAAGCCCAGGGTGGCAAAAAGAACAATAACGCGTCTGGCAGTTCAGCCGCCGGAAAGAAGTCCGGCGTCAATCACGACCTGAACATGCGACTCGACATCACCCTGCGCGACCAGGCTGCCATCACCCGCGATATCGCTTCGCGCACGTCGGCAGCGTCCAGCGGCAACTCCGCGCTGAAGATTTCCTTCATGGCCGACTACACCCTGTCGCGCCTGCTTACCATGTCGTTCTACTACGACCGTCAGACCAACACCCCGTTGCTCTCGTCCAGCAGCTATCCCACCACCACGCGCGACTTCGGACTCTCCATGAAGTTCTCCCTCACACGTTAATCGTTCCGACGCATTTTTGCGGCGTGTGTGTCACGATTGCTTGATGTGTACGTCTTGCTGTGGGAACGGTATCTCGATGCCGTGCTGGTTCAGCGTGTTGTAGATGCAGTTAAGGACATCGCTGATGACATATGACTTCTTGGGAGCATCAGCCCAGACGAACATCTTGAGATTAATACCCGAATCGCCCAGCTCGCCCACGACGGACTTGGCTTTCTTCGAACGGTCCATCCAGCGGTGCTTCAGCTGGTTGACAGCATCGTCGGCCAATTGGACCACTTGCTGCAGGTCGGAGCCGTAGGCCACGCTATAGGGCACGACGGCAAGCACGTAGCCGTGATTGCGCGTCAGGTTCTTGTAGTTGTTGGTAAACAGCTGTGAATTCTGGAAGGTGATGATTTCGCCATAGAGCGACTCGACAACGGTCGACGTGTAGCTGATGCTGGTAACGCGGCCCATGGTGTTGTTCACCTCAATCCAGTCGCCGACCTTGATGCGACCGGTCATGAGCGACGCGCCGTAGAAGATGTTCTCGATGATGTTCTTCGAGGCAAAACCGATACCAGTGGATAGTCCTCCAGTGATGGCCAGCAGCCACGACACGCTGATGTGGAGCACGCTGAGCGAAAGAAGCGCCCACGTGCCCCAGATGATGATCTGGATGACGTTACGCGACATCACGGTGCGGCTTTCGGCAGAGTCGGGGTCCTTGTGGACGAAGTGCAAGTGGAGCAGCCGGAGCAGTGTCTTGCTGAGGTACGAGAAGAGGAACCACAGACAGACGACCATGGTGAGTTTCAGAATGCTGAGTTGGAAGTTATCCTGGTCGATAAAATGGTATTTGAACGCTCTCCAGCAGAGGTCCGAGAGGTTGAACACGTCGGCAGCCCACCAGATGGAAAGCATCACGGAACCCACGCTCAGCGAGGGCAGCACGACCTGATAGCAGAGGTCGTAAAGCCACGTGTTGGTGACGGGAGCCTCGGCGAAGCGGTGGCGCAGTCCGTAGAGCTTCATGTACTGCGACAGGCAGGTGATGGTAAGGATGCAGGTCAGCTGCATAATCCACCAGATAAGCACCTGCACGGCGAGCAGCGTGTAGCCCATCCACGAGCAGACGACGGAGGCTACGAACACCACGAGCGAGATGTAGGTGTAGAACATGTCGGAGCGCGGCACGTTGCGGTTATGGCGACGGATGACGTTCCACTGCCACAGGGCGCAAACGAGCAGGATGGGGGGGAAGAGCAGGTTGACGAGCTCGTTCGGGATGAGGATGATGCGGAAGGCAATGACGAGGAATCCGACGGTGATGAGCGGCGTGTAGATGCGGAAGGCACTCTTGATCTGGTCGCCCTTGACGCGCAGCAGCAGCGAGAAGAGGATGACGCCCAGCAGCCACGCGTAGGTGACCAGCAGGTTGGCAGCCATGATGAAGAAGTTCTGCTTGACGGTGGCCAGTGTGATGCCCAGAATGAGGGCGAAGGTGACCGTTGTCGTGGCCATGGTAATGCAGGTGCGCTTCTTCATGAACTCGTCGGTACGCAGCCGCTTAGGCACGACGTAGCGGATGAGCAGGAAGTTGAGCAGCGAGGCCAGCACGGCATAGAGGATGACACTGATGAGCAGTCCGAAGATGTAGCGCGAGTCCCACTGGGAATTATCAGTAGGACGGTATTTCTTCTCGACGGTGCGCGTCATGAAAAACCAGTTGCGCTGGAAATGGGCGAGGATGGAGAAGTACGAGTCGCCGCCATTACGGAAGATGCCCGTCTGGATGTCATTATAGCGCCGCTGGGCATAGTCGTTGAGGTGGGACAGGCGTTGCTCCGTCTGGTCGTAGATGTCGATGAAGTCGGCAAGCTTGTCGCGGTTCACGTCGAGTGCGGTGCGAATCTTGCGGGCCAGGTCGAGACAAGCCAGGCGGTCTTTCTGCCCCTGCACGCTGAGCACGCTGTGGGGCATCTCCTGCAAGCTGATGATGAGCGAGTCGTAGCGCGCTATCTCATGTTCGGTACGGCTCATGAACAGACGGAACGGCACGCGCTGGCGTTGGAATTCGCGGTACTGCTCGGTGGCCTCATGGCAGGCATAGGTCAGGTCGAACACGTAGTCCTGCTTCTGTGAGTAAAGCATGAGCGAGTTCTGGTTCGACCGCTTCATGGTGGTCATGAGCTGGTTGCGCATCTGTTCGCCGCGCTTCTGGTCGATGGCGCTGCGTTCGGTCATCTCGCGATAGTTGTTGGTCAATTCGGAACGCAGGATCTGTAACGTCTGGCCCAGATCCTTCTCTTTCAGCACCGCGTGGACGTTCAATACGGCCAGCAGTATGGCTATGATGGTAAGAAATCGCTTCATCTTCGTAAATATTTGCCGCAAAGGTACGAATTATTTCTCTTTTTTTTGTAATTTTGCCAAAAAAATAGCGAATATGATACTGATTGCTGACAGCGGAGGCACCAAGACCGATTGGATGCTCCTACACTCTAAAGGACTTCGCAAGGGCGAAATCATCGCCACGTTTCACACCCAGGGCATCACGCCCATCCACCAGACACCCGACGTCATCCGCCACATTCTGGGGCAGGAGTTGATGTCGCAGCTGTCGACATTCCCGCGGGCACAGCTCATCGATTCCGGTGAGCTCGACGGCTCGCTGCTGTCGAAGGTGAAGGTGTTCTTCTACGGCAGCGGCTGCACACCAGCCCATGTGCCGCAGATGACGCAGATGCTGGGTGAGGTCTTCTCGCCCCAGCAGGTCGAGGTGCACAGCGACCTGATGGCCGCCGCACGCGCCCTGTGCCAGCGCGAGGCAGGCATCGCATGTATCCTGGGAACGGGAGCCAACAGCTGTCTGTACGACGGCAATACCATCGTGCAGAACACGCCAGCCCTGGGCTATATCCTGGGCGACGAAGGCGGTGGCGCCGTGCTGGGTCGTATGTTTATGAATGCCATCTTCAAGAATCCGCAGTTTGCCGGCATTCGCGACGAATACCTGAAGAAGGAGAAGCTGACGCAGGCCGACATCATCCAGCGTGTGTATCGCGAGCCGCTGGCCAACCGCTTCCTGGCTACCACGTCGCTATTCATCGCCGAACGCATGGACAACCCGTTGCTCAGACAGCTGGTGGTCGACAATTTCCGCCAGTTCTTCCGTTGCAACATCGTACCTTACCAGCATCCCGAGCTGCCCGTCCATTTCGTGGGCTCCATGGCACACGCCTATCCCGAGGCACTCCAGGAGGCTGCCCGGATGGAAGGATTCCACGTGGGCACCATCGTCCAGAGCCCTATCGACGGACTGGTGCGCTATCACTCTGTGTAAACCGGTTATTCCGCGTAGCGGCGGAGACCCTGACGCAGGAAGTCGACGTAGGCGTCAATGTCCTCATCATACGAGCGGCTACCCATCAGTGGGCGGCCCTCATTGTTTAGGATGACGTAGAAGGGCTGTGCGTTGGCACCGAACTTGTGACTCTGCAGATAGCTCCACTTGGCGCCGACGGTGCGCAGGGTGCGCCTCTGACCTTGCGCATCGGTGACCTCGACAGGTTCCGCCAGTGGCGTCTTGTCATCAACGTACAGCGAGATCAGGACATATTTCTTTTCCAGCAGGTCGGCCACATTCGCGTCTGTCCACACGGCAGCTTCCATCTTGCGGCAGTTCACGCAGCCGAAGCCGGTAAAGTCGATAAGCACGGGCTTTCCCTCGGCCTTGGCAGCGGCCATGCCCTGTTCGTAGTCGGTAAAGCGGGCCTCGACGGTCTTGCTGTTCAGGTTGAAGTCCTGCGTGCTGATGGGCGGGGCGAAGGCACTGACGGCCTTACAGGGAGCTCCCCAGAGTCCGGGCACCATATAGATGGCAAAGGCCAGCGAGACGAGTCCGCCCATGATGCATACCACGGGCATGGGACGCTGCTCTTCGCCTTCGACGACGTCGCTCTGGAAGCGGAACACCCCCATCAGGTACAATCCCAGCAGGGTGAAGATGGCTATCCACAGCGCGAGGAACACCTCACGGTCCAGCAGGTGCCAGCCGTAGGCAAGGTCGGCCACCGAGAAGAACTTCAGGGCAAAGGCCAGTTCGATGAATCCCAGCACCACCTTGATGATGTTCATCCATCCACCCGACTTTGGTGCCTGCTTCAGCCACGAGGGGAAGAGGGCGAAGAGTGTGAAGGGCAGAGCCAGCGCTACGGCGAATCCCAGCATGCCCATGGCCGGTGCCAGCCAATTGCCGCTGGTGGTCGTCTCCACAAGCAACAGTCCGATGATGGGCGCCGTACACGAGAACGACACCAGCACCAGCGTGAAGGCCATGAGGAAGATGGAGAGTTGAGAGTTGAGTGTGGAGAGTGTAGAGTTGGCTGTTGCCTTAGAGGACAGCTCGTCGCTCTTCTGGTCGACCTTCGTAGCCCACGAGTCGGGCAGCTTGATTTCAAACCATCCGAAGAACGACAGGGCGAACACCACCAGCAACAGGAACAGGAAGATGTTGAAGAATGCGTTCGTCGACATGGCGTTCAGCGTGTCCGATCCGAAGATGGCCGTGACGAGCAGGCCCAACGCCAGGTAGATGACGATGATGCTGGCGCCATAGGTCACGGCGTCGCGAATGCCCCTGGCCTTGTCCGTCTTGGCGCGCTTCAGGAAGAACGACACCGTCATGGGAATGATGGGCCAGATGCAGGGCATCAGCACGGCCAGCAGTCCGCCCACGAAACCCATCAGCAGGATGTACAGCAGCGAATGGTCGGCAATGTTGTCCGTACCGGTATTCATGGCTCGCAGCTCGCTTACCACGGGCTGCCACAGCGAGGAGTCGTTTTCGAGGTTTGAGATTTGAGATTTGAGATTTGAGGTTTGAGGATCATGGGGACGGTTCTCCGTGATACCGTTTCCTTCAGAAACTGGATCATGAGAACCGTCCCCGTGATCCGCCTGATCCGCCTCTGTACCCCCCTCCCTTTGGGAGGGGATGGGGGTGGGCTCCGTCTTTACCGGCGCCTTGCCGCTGGCCTTCAGCTCGATGGTCGACGGCGGCATGCACATCTGGTCGTTGCAGGCACCGTATTCCACGTAGCACTCGATGTTGTACTGCGGCTTGGTAAACTGTATCTTCTGGACGAAGGTCACCGCCTTTTCAAAATAGCGGACCTCCATGTCGAACATCTTGTCGAACACCTTCTGCTCCTTGCCGCGGGCCTTCAGCGAACCCACCGCCTTCGCCCCTTCCATCTTGTCGGCATGGAAGGTGGCAGCAATCGGACCGTCGTTGCCCAGCCCCGTAGAATACACATGCCACCCGGCATCGATGGTGGCCGAGAACAGCAGCTCAGCCTCGGTGTCGCTGATGGTCTTCAGTTCGGAACGTACGTGTACGGGGTCCTGCATCTGTGCCGTCGCGGTCATCACAGCCAGCAAAAATACGAATATTGTAAGTGCTTTCTTCATAAAAATCCAATAAGACGTTGCAAAAGTACGAAAAAAATGTCGGACCGACAAAACCTCAGTCCGTTTTTTTACTCTTTTAAGATCGCCGACGTCATCTCTCTCTCTCTACATACCCCCCTCTCTATATATCCCCCCACCCCTCTCTAAAGAGGGTGGGGGATAGTAAGAGGGGGCGTATAGAGAAGATGACAGAGACACGGATCAGTGCTCAAATCAATTTCAAGCCGAAGGCGCAATCAGCCTCCAAACGCCTCGAATTCAGCCTCCAAACCCTCCGAATTCAGCGCTAATTCACCCCGTAATCAGTATTAAATGAAAAATCCCTTTAGCAAATTGTAAAAGGTCATGTCTTTATGTGTACCTCTCTTAAATAATTTGTTTTTTTTGCGGCAAAACGTTATATTCTCAAAAAGATTTCGTAACTTTGTAGCCATATTACGCTAATTGAATACATATGAAACGAATTTGGAACACGTTTTGCGAAGATATCAGCAAGAACAAAGGTGTAAAGGAAATGACCTTCGAAAAAGAGATAGTGAAGGGCTTTCTGCAAGCACTTGGATGGTCGCGCTATGACCGTAATCTTGAGGAGCAGTTAGGTTTGTATAGCCGTAAATGGATTCCAGATTTTGTCTTCTATCTGAACAACGACAAGAACGCCAAGGAGATTATTTTGGAGTTGAAAAAGCCTGATCACAAGCAGCGCAAGGTGGATATTGAGCAGATTGAGGCTTATATGAAGTTGACTGATTGTCGTTTTGGCCTCTATTTTGGTGAGAAGTTAGAGGTCTTTTATCTTCAGGAGAGAGACGGTAAGCGTTCTGCTGTGTCAGTCACAACAATAGATTGGACTATAGATAATGAGGCAGGGTCAAATCTCATAGAACTATTGGACTTCAAAAACTATGATAGGAATAAATTAGAACAATTCTGTTTAGATCACCTTTATCTGAACGCCTTCCTTCGTCATTGTACACATCAAGGAGGCCAAAAGCAGCTTTATGATTGTATCATGGAGCACTTTGCACTGCCCCCATCAATGGCCAGCACTTTGCAATCGCGATTGAGGTTTACTATTGTGGATAACCCTGAAACTGAAGAAAAGTCGACTGCGCCCGTTTCTGTTATCCTCACAACTCCGCAAATGACAAATGAAAAAGGTAATGTCTGGCTCATATGTTATGATTCGAAGTTTTTTAAAGTTGAAGACTGCTTCAAGAAATACGGCCAGATATATTGGACTCACAAGGCTGGAGTTCTGAATGTGCAGAAAGGCGACATCGCCTATCTCTATGCTGCACGTCCTGAGAGTGCCGTGCGTTTTAAGGTTGAGGTTGTGGCGAGTCAACTAACATATTCGCCAAAAATGGATGTTGAAGATGAGTTTGTCGCTTCTGGAAATAGTAACAGTGATGAAAACAACAAGACATATTTCCTTGTACGTCCTATTGCAGAGACTCACAGCCCTGCACTTAAACATGAAGCAATGATGAGCAGAGGTCTGATGGGGAAACGTCCATCTACTACTAAACTTTCAAAAGAGGAGTTCAAACCTTTGAGAGAATATATTGAGCAGCACTTTGATGATACTACCCCAATAGATGAGCCTGTTGCTCCTGCGCCAAAGAAAATAACAAAGCCAAAGAAGCAAGAAACACCTAAGGCAAAGACAGATCGTCGCCCGCCTTTCAAATTCTCAATGATTGGCTTGAAGCCAGGCGATACGATTATCTTTGCGCCTAATGGCGAAGAAGTAAGGGTGAATTCTGAGAACACCGTCGATTATGACGGACAAATCCTCACACTCTCTCGTTTCTGCAAGATATATATGCCAGACGAGAATAGTGAGAATAAAGAGTATCAAGGCCCAGCTCATTTTACTTATAATGGAAAGTCATTGGATGAGATTAGGAAAGAAAAAGAAAACTTGAAATACAATAATAATGATAAAACAGATAATTGATAATAACGCAGAAGTAAAGCCTAATTCTAAGAAGTTGGAGGCGTTGAGGGAGTATTTTGCTGGGTGTTTTACGGCTGATGGGGCGTTTGATATGGAGCGCTTCAAGGATATGATGAAGGACGAGGTGAATATCAGCAATGAGGGATATTCACTCGACTTCTTGGGCAAAGATTATGCTAACCTGATAGCGTCGATTGATACGACAACGGTGATAGAACCGGATTTGGAGCACAATAGCAAGCCAGAGAACAAGGATAGTGAGAATATCTACATTAGTGGCGATAACCTTGATGCGCTGAAGCATCTACTAAAATCGTATGCTGGCAAGGTAAAGTGCATCTATATCGATCCTCCTTACAATACTGGCTCTGATGGGTTTGTGTATAATGATAGTTTTAAGTTTACCCCAGAAGAACTTGAGAAGAAATTGAGCATTGACGAGGAAGAGGCTAAACGTATTCTTGATTTAACCTCTCGTGGAAGTAGTACTCATTCTGCTTGGTTGATGTTTATGTCGCCAAGACTTCAGTTGGCACGTGAACTATTGTCGAAAGATGGAGTTATCTTTATCTCCATTGATGATAATGAACAGGCGAACCTGAAATTATTATGCGACTATGTGTTTGGTGAGGAGAATTTCATCAGTTCTTTTATCTGGAAGAAGAGGCAGCAACCTGATAGTCGTACAAAGAACGGAGTTTCGATGGATCACGACTATTTGCTTTGTTATGGAAGGAGAGAAGAAGATAGAATAAGAGGTAAACTATCTGACATGTCTAAATATTCCAACCCGGACAATGATCCACGTGGAGATTGGATGAGTGACAACATGGTAGGCTTGGCAACAGAATCTCAGCGGCCAAACTTACATTACGAACTTGAAAATCCTGCAACGGGAATTGTTTATGCTTGTCCGCCGACAGGTTGGAGATATGGAAGAGAGCATATGGCTGAACTTATTTCTAACAATGAAATTCTTTGGCCAACTGATGCAAACGGACGGCCAAGAAGGAAGAAATTTGTTAAAGACCTTCAAAGTGAATATACAGGTTTTAGCAGTCTTTTTGATACGGTCTATAGTTCACAAGGAACACGTGAATTGACAGAACTGTTTGACGGCAAGGACTATTTTGATTTCCCAAAGCCTGTTGACTACATTAAACAGATAGTTGAGCAAGGAATAGATCCTTGCAGTGATAAAGATATATTTGTTGTGGATTTCTTTTCTGGGTCAGGAACAACAGCCCAAGCAGTCATGAAACTGAACGACAAGAGGCTGCATTATATTATGGTGCAATGGAAAGAGTTGTTCGCAGAACAATCAGAAGCATACAAAGCTGGGTACCGTACTATTGATGAAATAGGTCAGGAGCGCATCAAGCGTGCCGCTGCGAAGATTAAGGCAGAGAATCCACTATTCGCTGGTGATTTGGGCTTTCAGCACTATACACTGAGGGATGTTCCTGAGAACGTACTTGATAAGATAATCGATTTTGACCCCAATGTGTCTGGCTTTGCCAATAACCTATTGGAAGAGTTCGGGCGTGAGACGGTGCTTGAGACTTGGAAAGTGCGCGATGGTTATGGCATGAATGCCAAAATGGAAGAAGTGAAGTTGGCAGACTATACCGCCTATCAATGTGGCGACCACCTTTATCTGACAGATGAGGGCATGAGTGATGAAGCGATTACTGCATTGGTTGACAAATATGGCGAACAAACTGATTGGGGGCCTCATTATGTGGTGCTCTTTGGCTATAGTTTCAACTTTGGTGCTACAGATGCCTTGAAGAAAAACCTGCCATTGCTGAATGAAGGCGAGAAACAAATCAAGATTAATATTGACATCAGATACTAAACGAACGATATGGATATCATTCTCGAAGCAGGATTACCACATCAACAGATACCCGTTGACCGTTTGGCCTCGGTCTTTAAGCAGACGCATTTGGAGGCTCCTGTCAAACCTTATGAAAATCCAAGGATAGACCATAAGGATGTAGCAACGGAGCATAATCTTCGTAACATTCTCTATACACAGGAGATGAAACCATATAACAGAAAGGTGGTGCTGCCAGAAAAGGGAACGTTAAATCTGGATATCAAGATGGAGACGGGAACAGGTAAAACCTACGTCTATACGCACTCCATCTATGAACTACATAAGCGATATGGGTTCAATAAGTTTGTGGTTGTGGTACATTCGTTGCCTGTAAAATCCGGTGCTGCGCAGTTTATTAGCGATCCATACGTGCAACGTCACTTCCGCGACACGCTGGGCTATGGATCTGAGATAGAACTTTGCGAAGTGTCTGCCCTGAAGAAAAAGAAAAAGGGACACAACTATTTCCCATCATCTGTGCGCGACTTTGTGAATGGCTCCTGCCAAAACAAAAACAGGATCTATGTCATAGTTGTCAATCAGCAACTGCTTCAGAAAGGGAAACTGCTGGATAAAAAGGATTATGACATAGCCGTACAAGGCTTTGTACGTCCATTGGATGCTATCAAGGCAACCCGTCCTGTCGTGATTATTGATGAGCCCCACCGCTTTGAACGTAGTAATACGACTTATAAACGTATTCTGAGCGAAATGGCTCCACAATGCATTATCCGCTTTGGTGCCACATTTCCAGAAATAACGGAAACGGTTAATAAAAAGAAAGAAACTCATAAGGACTATCTGAACCTGCTCTATAACCTAACTGCTTGTGATGCCTTTAACCAGAATCTGATTAAGGGCGTAGCCAAAGAGCATTTTAATCCTACTACATCAGAGAATGAGAAAGTAAAGATTGTCTCAATAAATGGTCGTGAGAGTGTGACCATGCACTTCACCCAAAAAGATCATACTCAGCGCTTTGAATTGCACAAGGATGAGTCACTGGGCATTATGAGTGATCATCTCTCTGGTGTAACCATTAGTGGTATCAGTAGTTCAGAAGTAGAACTGTCAAATGGTCAGACGAAGCATGTGGGTGATGAGTTTACAGCAGACATCTATAGTACATCTTATCAAGAGAATATGGTAAGGATGGCTATACAACGACATTTTGAGACAGAACGAATACTTTTTCATCGTGAGAGTAAGATTAAAACCTTGGCATTGTTCTTCATTGACAACATTGTTTCTTTCAGAGGCGATGAAGATGGAAAGAATGCCTGGCTTCGCGATATCTTCGACAAGTGGCTGGAATATCAGTTAAAAGAAGAGTTGAAAAATGGCGAGAATTCACCAGAATATACCGATTATCTGAAAGCAAGCCTAAATAATATTGGAGGATGTCGTGCAGGTTACTTTGCAAAGGACAATAGTGATAGTGACGAGGCTATTGCTGAAGAGGTAGACGATATACTTAGAAACAAGAAGAAACTATTGTCCTTTAAGAACGAAGAAGGAAAATGGAATGTTCGTCGTTTCCTATTCTCGAAGTGGACACTGAAAGAAGGTTGGGATAATCCGAATGTCTTTACTATTGCTAAACTACGTAGCAGTGGTAGCGAAACAAGTAAATTACAGGAAGTGGGACGAGGATTGCGCCTGCCTGTCGATGAATATGGAAACAGAACTACCAGTCAGGACTTCATGCTCAACTACATTGTTGACTTTACTGAAAAAGATTTTGCCGATAGGTTAGTGCGTGAGATTAACGGTGATATCGCTAAGAAGACCATTGAGCATATTATCTTGAATGGCAATGAACTTGATAGAGTTGCAAATCAGCGTGGTTTGGGCAACCGTATGGTATTGTTAATGGAATTGATGCAAAAGGGATTGGTTACTATGGATGGTTCCAACATTATTGTCATTGACGACAAGGTGATGGAATTCAAAAATCAATACCCTGAATTTGAACTTGATACACTGAACCTGAATCGCGTTATTGATAGGAATGCTACGAATAACCGATTAATGGTCAAGATACGCAAAGACAACTATCAAAAGATTGAATCTCTGTGGAAGGAGATTAATAAGAAATATCTGATGTTCTATCAGAAAGATATTGATAAAGAGATAGAAAAAGCACTTCCATCTATTTTAGAAGAGGGTGTATTCTCTAGGATGTCTGTTTCTTCTGAGCGTTCTGAAATTCAAGTAGATCAAGATGGTGCTACTGTCGTTAGTGAAGCAAACATCACCTATATGGTATATGGCAGGGATTTGCCATATAACGATTTCTTGAAACGAGCCAACAAAGGTACTGCAATTCCTATTGAAACAATCCATAAAGCAATTTGTGAATATGCAAAGAAACATGAAGGATTTAACAAGAACCTGATTAACGATTTGACGCTATCTCAATTTATTGGACGATTCAGAGACTGGAAAATCAAGAACTTAGGTGGTTGTATATCATACAAGCAAGCAAACTACAGGACAAGGACTACTGCTCTCACAAAAGAAGATGGAAGCGTAAGAGATGAGGTCGTTATGGGAAGAATCGGCAAGAAAACAGATGATTCCAAGACTCCTGCAGAGTATCTGTATGAGCCTATTGCATACGATTCTCCTTTGGAGAGAACCAACATCTTGGACACAATTGATGTAGCGGAACTAATTGTGTATGGTAAAATTCCAAGTAGTAGTATCAGGATTCCAACCATCACAGACGAGACCTATTCACCAGACTTTATGTATATTGTGAAGAAGAAAGATGGTACTATGTCTATGAATGTTGTCATCGAAACCAAAGACGTTAATCAAGAAACGGATTTGCGACCAAAGGAAAGTGCCAAGATTGACTGTGCCAAACTTTTCTTTGAACAGATAACCAAGGATAATCCTTCATTCCCTATTAGTTTTGAGCGACAGATAAACAGGCAAAGGATGAATGCTATTATTGACAGGTTGATAACATCTAAATGAATTATTTACTGTCAGGTAACTCGAGTTTTTCAGCAAATTCTTGGAAAGTTACGAAAAAAAATGAGTAACTTTGCAGCATTATAATTACAAAAATAACGATGAAACAGCTACTTTTACTCTTTGCGACTATGGCCCTCGTGGTGGGCTGTCAGCAGAAACAGACTGGTGAACAGGATTTTGTGCGCGTCGAAAACGGACACTTCGTGCGCGCGGGTAAACCTTATTATTATGTGGGAACCAACTTCTGGTATGGGGCCATTCTCGCCTCGGAAGGACAGGGCGGCAACCGCGACCGTCTGGCCCGCGAGCTCGACGAGATGAAGCGCATGGGCATCGACAACCTGCGCATCCTGGTGGGCAGCGACGGCGAGCGTGGCGTGAAGACCAAGGTGGAGCCGACCCTGCAGGAGAAGCCCGGCGTCTATAACGACACCATTCTGGCCGGTCTCGACTATCTGCTCATGGAGATGGGCAAGCGCGACATGGTTGCCGTGCTCTATCTGAACAACTCGTGGGAGTGGAGTGGGGGCTACGGCTTCTACCTCGAGCATGCCGGAGCAGGCCGTCAGCCGCGCCCCGACGACGTGGGCTATCCCGCCTTCATGGAGGCGATGTCGAAATATGCTACCAACGAGAAAGCCCATCAGCTGTTCTACGACTACGTGCGATTCATCGTCAGCCGTACGAACCGATATACCGGCCGTGCCTACAAGGACGATCCCGCCATCATGTCGTGGCAGATAGGCAACGAGCCGCGCGCCTTCTCGACCGACGCACTGCCCGCCTTCGAGAAGTGGCTCAGCGAGGCGTCGGGCATCATCCGCGAACTGGACCCCAACCATCTCATCTCCATCGGCAGCGAGGGCGCATGGGGCTGCGAGAACGACTTCGGATGCTGGGAACGCATCAGCGCCGACCAGAACATCGACTACTGCAACGTCCACCTGTGGCCCTACAACTGGGGCTGGGCCAAGCCCGACTCACTCATCGAACACCTGCCGCGCGCCTGCCAGAATACCAAGGAGTACATCGACAAGCACCTGGCCATCTGCCAGCGCCTGGGCAAGCCCCTCGTCATGGAGGAGTTCGGATACCCGCGCGACGGTTTTTCCTTCGCCACAAGCAGTTCTACCAAGGGCCGCGACGGCTACTACCGCTACGTCTTCTCGCTCGTGGCCGACAATGCCGAGCAGGGCGGACTCTTTGCCGGCTGTAATTTCTGGGGCTGGGGTGGCTTTGCCCGTCCGCAGCACGAGCAGTGGCAGGTGGGCGACGACTACACCAACGACCCTGCGCAAGAAGCACAGGGCCTGAACTCGGTCTTCGCCACCGACACCACCACGCTCGCCGTCATCCGCGAACAGGTCGACCGCATGAGCCGCGTGAAATAGCCAAAGATGCGGCACAAACGCCTTGCATTTGACATTTTTTGTCAGTTTCCCTACTTCGGCATTTAGTATGATACTAAAAGGTGTCTGGTATGACACTAAAGGCTCTCTGGTATCATAGTAAAGGGTGTTTTGTGCCGTATCGCATGGCGGATAGTAGCACAAAGAGGGTGGAGATGGTGGACTTGTTTCCTTAGGGGGATTAGAAATAAATCATAAATCACTTTGCAAATTTACACGGTGATTTATGATTTATTTTTCCAGATATATAGAAATCATCTCCACCATCTCCACCCTAAAGAGCTTTTTAGAAGTTTCCTAGGCCATCAATCTTATCTATAAACGTCCGCAGATTTTAGTGTTTCAGATAGAGGCCGTTGAGGTCGGCGAGGAACAGCGTGCAGGGGTCGTTGTAGAAACGGACGAAGTCGGACGCTGACTGCTGGCCGGGGTAGGGGGCGAAGTAGTGGTTGGGGCGGTTGAGGATCACGGGGACTCTAATTTTGCGCTCTGATAGAATATATCAGTGAAGAATTTGCTTAATCACGGCCAAATCCTTA
>SUYI01000036.1 GCA_015060485.1 Prevotella sp.
GGGGTCGTCACCGTTCACCGAGTAGTAGATACTGGCTCCGTCGGGACCGCTGATGCTCACCTGCGTAGACTCCTCAAACGGGCTGGTACCGCTAATCACCGGAGCCGCTACGCTGCTCTGCTGGTTCTGCGAGCCGCTGTTCTGGCTGCCAGAATCCGTGGAATCCGTTGTTCCGCTCCCCTCGCCCGTTGTAGAGGGGTCGGGGGTGAGGCTTCCGTGCGACTCCTTCCACTCGGCCACGGCGGTGGCGATGGGCTTCAGGGTCTGCACCTTCTTCGGCTTGCCGTCGATGGTCACCTCAACGGTGTCGACAATGTTGCGGAACTCCAGCGAGCAGTACTCGTCCTTGAAGCGGCGCGAGGTGATGTTCTCGTCCTCCACGCCATAGGGCAGGAAGCGGATGTGGACACCCTTCACCACGTCGTTGGGGTCGGCGCCCTCCATTGCCGGGATGTTCAGCACGGGTTTGTCGACCGAGCACGTCGGCAGGAACGTACCCAGGGGATCCAGGCGCACGGGCACACCCTGCGAGATGAGTTCGGGCAGACACTGGGTAATCTTCTTCAGCACGCCCTCGATGAGGTCCAGGCTGTAGATCGACCCGTGGTCGCTCATGTGTTTGGCAAAGCCACGGAGGGTCAGCGTGGTCTGCGTGTCGACTTCGGGATAGTACTTGCCAAATCCCGTGTTTTTGGAATTCTTGTTCTTACGCAAGTTGATTCCGAGTTTGATTTCGTTTGTAGCCATTTTTGTTGTGTTTTTTATGGTATTGGACTACTCTTCCGGCCAGCTACACCGGGTGGCCGGTTCCCGCTTTAATTACCCTACAAAGGTACGAAAAAAATCCGAGATATGCAAGTTTTTGGGACAGAAAATGCGCCTTCGGCGGGACATTTTTTGCGAGTTTCCCCACCCTGGCGTTTAGTATGACACTAAAGGGTCTCTACCCTTATACTAAAGGGTGTTTGGTGCCGTATCGCATGGCGGATAGTAGCACAAAGAGGGTGGAGATGGTGGACTTGTTTCCTTAGGGGGATTAGAAATAAATCATAAATCACTTTGCAAATTTACACGGTGATTTATGATTTATTTTTCCAGATATATAGAAATCATCTCCACCATCTCCACCCTGAAGAGCTTTAGAAGGTTTCTGGAATGAACTCGTTGACGTCCTCTTTATTGTCTGTGTTGTGCTGGGCATAGTCAACTTTTGCCACAAGGTATTTGCGGGTGCCGCGAATGAGTTTGCTTTCAAAACCAAACTGTTTCATCATCTTGCCAATATTAACTGCATTATATTCCCGGCCGCGGAAGCCGCGATAGTTCAGCTCGTGCATGATGTCGCCGGCCGACAGGGCTTCCATGGCGGACGTGCCGTCGGGCTGGCGGAGGAAGGTGAGTATGGCTTCCTCGCAGTCGCTGGGCTCCATGAAGCTCTGGTTGTGGCGGGTAATCTGCAGGCTCTCGTCGTGGGTGGGCTTGGGGTCGAAGCCGTGGTCGAGCAGGTAGAGTGCCTGTGCGTAGGCTCCCTCGTAGGGCAGTGGGAAGGCGTCGAGGTCGACGGTGTCCTTGAGGTCGATGGCCAGATAGCGTCGGCTGCCCTCGCTCTCGCGGATGAAGTAGTCGTCGTTGGTGGTGGCGATGAGCGATGCGCGTCGCTGTCGGCTCTCGCGGAAGTGTGCATAGGCGTCGCGGACGTTCGAGCGGCTGGAGGTGACGATGTATTTGAAGGCCTCGTTCTTCTGGTTGGAGCCGAAGGATATCTCGTCGAAGAGGATGAGCGGCGTCTCGGACAGCGAGATGATGAAGTCCTTGTCGATGCGCTCCGAGGGTCCTACCTCCAGGCGGTAGTCGCTCAGCTCAGGTGGCAGTATGTGGCGCACGAAGTAGGTCTTTCCGATGTGCTGCGCGCCCTTGAAGATAGGCATCTGGGGGTTCTCGCTGATGCGTCCCAGCATGAGTGCCACCAGCCCCGTGTGCCACTTCTTGAGCATCTGTTCGTAGAACGGCTCGTTCTCGGGGTCGCCAAACTCCAGATGGCCGGTGTAGAAGTCCTTCAGGTAGTCGGGGTCGGTGTCGGGGTTCCACGGCTTCAGGCCGCTGAGCCAGTGTTTGACGGCGTCGAAGTCCTGACAGAAGTCGCGGCTGAAGATGAGTGCCTTGACGTCCTGCTGACCGATTTTCAGTCCCTGTTCCTTCAGTCGGCAGTAGTAGGTGTCCAGGTCGCGGTCCTGCACGGGACGCCAGTCGTGGCCCGCTTCGAGCACCTCGGGGCGCTGTCGCCAGATGTTGAAACGCCACTGGGCCTGCTGGCAGAGTGCCTCGCGCATGGCCTGGATGCGGTTCTCCTGTTCCTCCTTTTTCTGCCGGGCCGACTTCTGACGTCGGCCACGGGGCAACGAGGTGTCGATGCCCGCATCCTGCGCCATCTTCATCAGCGTGCCCAGGGTGACGCTGCCGTTGCCGGCTTTCAGACAGTTCGTAAACTTCTCGTCGCACTCCTCGCGCTTGTAGCCCGAGTAGAGCGAACAGATGGTGTGGTAGGCCTCGCGAGCCTGTTCGCCCACAGAGGCACAGGCGAAGGTCACGCTGATCCAGTCGGCATAGTCTGCCGTGATGTCCCTGCCTGCTTCGGCAAGGCGTTGAGCCACCAGTTCCAGGTGCTCAAGGTCGGTGTAGTTGTTTTTCATCATCGTAAGAAATAAATAGGGTTAATGTAACATTCCGGGTCGTAGGGCAGGAAGCAGGTGCGACAGACGTCGGACCCGCTCTTGTCGACGGCTATGCCGTAGTGGAATCCCACATGCTGCTGCATGGCCTGGAACGACAGCTTGAAGTCGTCGTACCGGGCCCACTCGGGCAGCCGGACCACCCACTTTACGCCCCGTCCCTTGGGCGACACGAAGCACAGCGACGTCTCCACCTTGTCGTCAGCTGCAAGCTGTTGCTGCAACTGCCGCGCCTCGTCCGTAGACGTCAGGTCGTCGATGTCAAGTACCATGAACGGCGAGCGGGTCAGAAGACTGCGTGCGTTGCGATACGAGAAAGTGCCGCAGAACGTGGCGGTCTCGAAATTCAGCTTCTTGAAGTCGCTCAGTTCGCCATCCGCGGCCGTCCCCGCCATCGAGCGCAGCGTCTCGGTAGCCCACTGCGCACGGGCTGACGTGATGTAGTCGTAGGCCCAGGCGATGGTCTGAGTCTGCTGGGGGCGTGCTGCCAACACTGCCACCCCATTCTGGTTCCGGTATCCTTTCGGGAATACGGAGAATTGTTCTGTATGTATATCTTCTGTATTCATAAAAACGTGTAAATGTCAGGAAATAAGTTATTATCCTGTGATTCGTATAAAAAATGTAAATAATGCCAGCGGAAAAGGCTATTTCTTTGGCGGATAACAAAAATAACCGTAACTTTGCAACTGCTTTATGACCAATTCCCTAATGGCTTAAAGTGAAGACCGGTCTCGTGAAAGCCGCTAAACTCATCAGAGACCAGTCGTGTGTGTGCCCCGCGATATTTCCTAGGTATCCGGGGCCTTTTTTCATGGTTCCGTTATATCATTTTTCTCTTTCCTGTTTTTAATCGCGCGTTGTTTCATGCGGTATACCTGACCTTGGAGGTCGTTGTCAAGAGAGGGCTGGCGCACCAGGTCGAACATCACGTTGCCGTTCTCGTAGTCAAAACCCAGCGTGTCGAACATCACCTTTGTGGGTACATAGAAGTAGCCACTCGATTCACGAATGGAAAACGCATCCTCGCTGCCCTCATTAATAATAATAAGGTATAAGCACCCGTTTTCATCGTCTTTTGCAAACTTTGCAAACTTTCCGGACTTCAAGTCCAGAGCAGCAGCCGTCTCGGCCGTAAAGCCGAGCCTTCCCGAAGCCTGGATTGTTGCTTTCAACTTTATTGCGAATTGCTTCGCACTTAATATGGTTATACTCATGTCTATAATTTTTGCTGCAAAGGTAGTGAATATTCTAGTAATAGCAAAGAAATCGCATCATAATAATTAGTTAATAATCGTTAACTGAAGTATTTCAACCACCCTGTCCGTTTGTAGTATTATGCAAAGAAACAAAAACGAGAGCAAAAAGAAACGGAAAAGAGAATACCTCTTCTCTGCTTTTTCCCCTGGTTTTTTACACGAACCATCCAGACAGGCTGCCAGGAAGGCCGCATCGACGGGGAGGAAGAATATAATTTTGCTTAAAAAGCGTTATTTTTGTTGTATATAGAGGAGTGGTTTGCGGGGAAATGTGTAATTTTGAAGGATGTATCAGATAAAACATATTTCAAAGTAAGAACAGGCTATCATGGAATATATGTCACAAGAGGGCTACGACAAGCTCGTGGCCGAACTCCGTCAGTTGGAGACAGTTGACCTGCCGCAGGTCAGGGATGCCATTGCCGAGGCTCGCGACAAGGGCGACCTCAGCGAGAACTTCGAATATCATGCCGCCAAGCGCGAACAAGGGCGGCTGCTGGGTCGTATACGTTTCATGCAGCGGGTGCTTGAGAATGCCCGTGTGGTGGACACGTCGCGACTGGCCAGCGATGTCGTCGGACTGCTGTGCAAGGTGGAGATGACGAACCTGAAGACGCAGGCACGCATGAGCTACACGATAGCCAGTCCGCACGAGGCGAATCTGCGGGAAGGAAAGATTTCGATTAAGTCGCCCATCGCCCAGGCCCTGCTGAACAAGAAGGTGGGCGACGTGGTGGAGGTGCGCGTGCCGGCAGGACTGATAGAACTGCGCATCGAGAACATCATCGGTCCGTCAGGGGAGCACGAACCGGAATGACTCGAACAGCTGCATAAACAGCACATAAATGGGCAACAGGGGGGCACACTGGCGCAGTCCGTAGACGAGGGAATCGTAGACTTCGGAAAGCGTCTGGAAGGTGCCCGCCACAACGCCATAAAGGATGGCAGCCATGAGGATGCCGAAAACCGTGATGGGCACCAGACTGGCCGAGAATGGCGATGGCCATAGCAGTCCGCTGGCCGACAGCAGTACGGCATGGGGCGACACGGTGAGCAGCAGGACCACCCCGACATAAATCACCAGAAATACCATAGAGATGAGGCGTGCACGGCTGGAGCGATAGCTGTTGCCCTGCAGGCTGCGGCAGCGAACGACGGCTCCGTAGGCCATAGCACCCAGCAGTAGCCAGACGAGGAATGGCGACGCCATGAGTTCGGCAAAGTGGCCGAGGTACCAGCGTATGCCCTCGCTGGAGAGCATGCTGCGCACGCCACTCAAGGGCATGGCAGCACTCCACACCCACGACGTGAGGATGAGCAGCAGTTGGGCCAGCGCCAACGCCAAGGCGATATAGGGAAATAGTTTCTTCACTCTGAATCGGGCACGAGGTTATCGATATCGAGGATGTGCAATTCGAGGGCGCGGACGACGAGTCGCGTGGCATTGACACTCTCGCCGCCAGGGAACAGTTTCTTGACCAATTCGTTCTGGCGCTTCTCGAGGCTCTTCACGCCGAAGGGCATGCCGCGCAGGGTCGTAATCTGCTCCTTGGTATAGCCGAGGGCCAGGTGGCGCAGGAAACGTTCGTCGTATTCGTCGATTTCGTAGTCGATGAGTGCCTCCTGGCTGGCCAGCTCGGAGGATACGGAGCGCTTGAAGCGTTCGACGATGCGCTTCAGGATGGGCTCGTTGAACACCAGCTGCTTGCCTTCCATGACGGAACGGACATCGTGACGCGTCAACAGTTCGCCGCTCTTGAGAATGATGCCGTCGGCTCCGGCATCGAGCACGTCGACCCATAGTTTTTCGTTCAGTATCTCGCCGGTGAAGATGAGTATCTTGACCTGCGGATACATCTCCTTGGTCTGTCGGCAAATCTCGACGCCCACGGTGGTGGAACCGCCCAGGCCGAGGTCGAGCAGCACAAGGTCGGGTTGCTGTTTCTTGATGAGACGCCAGAACGACAGCTCGTCGTCGGCAGTACCGATCACTTCTGCCTCGGGAATCTCGTTACGAACGATGCCTTCCGTGCCTTTGAGTTCGAGGGGCACGTCCTCGACGATAATAAGTTTAAACTTGTCCATGGTGATATGTTGGTAGTGTTAGGGTAATTATGTTTAGAGATGAGAGTTTAGAGTTTAGAGATGAGAGTTTAGAGTTTAGAGTGATACCGCAGGCACGACGATGGGTGGCGTCGCCATGATCGCGCACAATCTGCCGACAGCGCAGGTAGTCGATTTCCGACAACGGCTCCTGACGGGTCACGGTGAAGACGATGTAGTGGTCGTCCTTCTGCTGGGCCTCGACGGTCTGGGGCTTCAGCATGTCGGCCAGATAGCGCAGCATGTTGTCGTTGCCCAAGACGGGATGTCCCAGGAACGTGGTTCGCGTGACGTGCAGCTTGACCTGTTCGACCTGACGCATGGCCTGCGCGCTGAGCATGCCATAGAGCTCGCGGTAGTAAAGGGTGACTTCGGACAGCGAACCGACATCGCCCTTGTCGACAAGCTGGCGGATGTGCGAGGGATAGTACATCGTCTCGTGCTTCAGCGCCGACAGACAGTTGTCGAGCACGCTGTTGGCCACATGCAACTTGGAATCCTCGAGTTCGGCACGTCGCAACTCGTCGTCGGCCAGCTCAAGATTGTCGAGCTGCATGCGCTCGCGGCAATGGCGGTCGTAGAGCCTGTGGCGGTAGTAGAGCATGTAGTAGGCAGGCACGATGAGCAGCAGGATGACCACAAGCAGGATGATGGCGATGCGCTTGTTAGACTGCGACTGCTGCATGATGCGGCAATAGTCGGTCAGCGTGTTGTCGGCCGAGAGTTCCTTGAACAGCTGGGTATACACCTTATTATTATACGCGTATAGCTGCCATTCGTGGAGTGCAAGGGCCGCCACGGCACTCTCGTTGCGGATGTCGAGAATGACCTGATAGTTGACGTCGACGCTGTCGTGCAGCCATTGTATCTCGGCAGGCAGGGGCGAGGTGTCGCCATTAGCCTGCATCAGCAGCTGGCCCTTGGGATGGCGCTGCAGATAGGCATGATTGAGACATTCGCGGCAGGAGTCGGCAAACTGGAGCGTGCGCTGGTACTGCCCGTTGATGTTGCAGAAATAGGCCGAATCGGCAAAGACGTGAGCCTTGCTCTGATAGTCGACAGCCATGGCCGGCAGACATCCTAAGAAACCTAAAATACCTACCAAACCTACAATACCTACCCAAACCCTCTTAACGCCCTTTGGCAGGCGGAAGAAGAATCGCGAGCCCCTACCCTGCTGGCTTTCGGCCGACAGCTGGCAGACGCTGAACAGCTGGCTCATTTTGCGGTACTTCTCGATGATGCCCTTACAGTTCATGAGTCCGAAGCCGTGGTCGCCAATGACCTTGTGGTCGAAGACGTGGGCAAGCTGTTCGGGAGCCATGCCACAGCCCGTATCGCGGACGCTGAGCTCGACATAGTCGTCCTGTTCGGAGGCAGAGACGGTGACCTCGCCGCCCTGTGACGTGAATTTGCGGGCATTGTCGGCCAGCGTATTGATCATGAAAAGGGTCAGCACGCGGTCGGCCTTGACGACAGCACCGGTAGGTTCCACCGTGAGCGTGACGCCCTTAATTTCGAACGATGTGCGACCACGGGCCACGATGTCGAACAGCGGTTGCAGGGGGAAGCTCTCGATATGGAGATTCAACTCACCCTGACGCAACTGAATCCACTGTGTCAGCATGTCGTTCTGCTCGTTGATCTTATCGGTCAGCTCGCGGATGTAATCCAGGCTTTCCTGACGGTCGCCGCCATCGGCACGATCGAGACGGCTCACCTCATGGCGAATGCGGTCGATGAACGGCAGGATGCCCATCACCATCGACACCTTGGCACGCTGGTCGAGATGGCGGCGCTCGGAGCGCTCGACACTCAAGCGGCGCACCTGCAGGTCCTCGGCTTTCTGCTCCAGCAGGTCGACCAGCTGGTAGTCGTCCTTGCTGCGACGGTTGAGGTAGTTAAAGAGCCACAATAGGAACAGCAGCAACACGATGGCACAGACAACAGCAATGAGCATCCAGTTAAGCTGTTCGGAAGCCTTGTCGTACTGGGCGGCACGAGCCTCCAACTCACGGTCCTGACGGGTCTGTTCCTGAATGTCGAGATAAAGGTTGCGGTTATAGTCGCTAGCCGACTTGTCGTTCAGGGCAGCATAAGCCACGCTGAGCTGCTCGCGGATGCTGGCCACCAGGTCGGGAGCCTGATTGATGATGCTGTCGGACAGCGCCTTGTTCAAATGCTCGAGGGCCATCACGTCGTCGCCCAGCGCATGATAGCACGACGCTAAGGTACGATGGGCACCGGCAATCTGGTAGATGTCGCCATAGGCCTCGAACAAGCGCAGTGCCTCCTGGGCCAGTTGCAGGTCGCCGGTATGGTCGGCCAAAGCCTCCTTGGCCTGCGCCTCGAAATAGGGATAATGGAACCGTTGGGCAATTGTCAGACAGCGCGTCAGATGCTCCATTTCCTCCTGATAGATATCGTCGGGACTGCCTTCGGTAATGATGCCACCGGCACCGATATTATACAAGTAGTTCAGGTATTGCGCCGTGTCGCGACGCACCTCGTTGGGATCAATGGCCATCAGAGCGTCGATAGACTGATTCTCCAGGCCCACATAATAATAATAGGTGGAGTTGACGATGGCGAACTCGGTCTCGGCATAAAGCAACCGCTCCTGCTGACGGTCGTCCAACTGGTTGCGCTCCTCGTCGATACGCTTCATGCAAGTGATGGCACGTTCGCGGAAGTCGTGGAAATCCTTGTTATGGGAGCGGCGCTGACAGAGACGCATCTGCTGAACGTAGCACACCAAGAGTTCCAACTGGTTGTCGGTCATCTCGGGAATCTGGTTCAGATAGTCCTCAGCAGCCTGATAGTCCATCCTGACCATCTTGACGAAGGCCAGATTGTTCACACCCTCAGCGGTATTCTTCGCCGCCGAAGCATAGTACTCTACGGAGTCAATGTCACGATAATGATAGGCATAAGATAAAATATTCAGCCTGTCCATCGCCTGCCTATCGGGCGATGAACAAGCTGAAAAGACAATTAGTGCTAACAGCGAATTAAGCGCGAGCCTTAGCCACATAACCGAGTGCCTCCTTGCACTTGTCGGTCACATACTGCCAGTCGCCGGCCTTCACCTTGTCGGAGGGGAAGAGCTTTGAGCCCATGCCTACGCAGAATACGCCGGCCTTGAACCACTTGGTGAGGTTCTCCTCCTCGGGAGCTACGCCACCCGTCACCATGATCTTCGACCAAGGCATGGGAGCCATCAGACCCTTGATGAGGTTCGGACCTACAACGTCGCCGGGGAACACCTTGGTGAAGTCGCAGCCGACCTCCTGTGCCTTGCCAATCTCAGACGGTGTGAGACAACCTGGGCAGTAGGTCACGCAACGACGGTTGCAGACAATAGCGATGTCGGGGTTGAACAACGGACCAACGACGAAATTGGCACCCAGCTGGATGTACAGCGATGCGGTGGGAGCGTCAACAACGCTACCGATACCGAGAGCCAGCTCGGGGCACTCCTTATTGACCCACTTTGACAGCTCGCCGAACACCTCGTGAGCGAAGTCACCGCGATTGGTGAACTCGAAAGCACGGACACCACCCTCGTAGCAGGCCTTAACAACGTTCTTGCAAACTTCTACGTCCTTGTTGTAGAACACAGGAACCATAGGTGCTTCGGCAATCTTTGCCATCACCTGAAACTTATCAAACTTTGCCATAATTACTCTTTATATTCACGTTTGAAATAATATGTACCACACTCGACAGCTACTAGTTCCCAGCCTTCAAAGCCGAGTTCATTCAATTTCTTCTCTACACCGACGAGTCGGGTCACTACCTTATATTCAAACTGTTTCATAATTATCTATTATTATCTCTGAACGCGTCCGTTAGCATTACCACCTGCGAGAGACTCTACTTCGTCAACACCTACCAGGTTGAAGTCACCGTTGATGGTGTGCTTCAGAGCAGAAGCTGCTACAGCAAACTCAAGAGCCTCGCCCTGTGTCGGCTTGGTGAGCAGACCATGAATCAGGCCACCCGAGAACGAGTCACCACCACCTACGCGGTCGATGATCGGGTTGATCTCGTAACGCTTTGACTGATAGAACTCCTTACCATTGTAGATAAGAGCCTTCCAGCCGTTGAATGTAGCGCTGTAGCTCTCGCGGAGTGTAGAAACAACATACTTGAAGCCGAACTCCTGCATCATCTGCTTGAAGATACCCTCGTAGCCTGCAGCATCGGTCTGGCCACCCTCAACGTCAGCATCGGGCTTGAAACCAAGGCAGAGTTCAGCGTCCTCCTCGTTACCGATGCAGACATCAACATACTGCATCAAGGGACGCATGATAGAGATGGCCTTCTCAGAGGTCCACAGCTTCTTGCGGAAGTTCAGGTCAACAGAAACTGTCACACCATTACGCTTGGCAGCCTCGCAAGCCAGCTTGGTGAGCTCAGCAGCCTTGTCGCTGATGGCCGGTGTAATACCTGACCAGTGGAACCAGGCAGCGCCCTGCATGATCTTATCGAAATCGAAATCCTTGGGATCAGCCTCGGCGATAGAAGAGTGAGCACGGTCGTAGATTACCTTTGAAGGACGCATCGAAGCACCAGTCTCAGCATAGTACAAGCCTACACGGTCGCCACCACGGGCAATGAACTCGGTATTAACACCATAACGGCGGAGTGCGTTCACGGCAATCTGTCCTATCTCGTGCTTGGGCAGCTTTGAAACGAAATAAGCCTCGTGACCATAGTTTGCCACGCTGACTGCCACGTTAGCCTCACCACCGCCAGGGATGATGCGGAATGATTCACTCTGAATGAAACGGTCGTTGCCCATGGGCGAAAGGCGGAGCATAATCTCACCTAATGTTACAATTTTTGCCATTTGTTTTAGTATTACGTTAATTTAAAAGTTTGAATTAATGGCTACAAAGTTACGACAAATTTTCGTAATGGCCAAAATTCGAGCAAAAATAATACGTAAAAATCAACGTAAACGTTTTTTTATGGGATTTCATTTTGTCGTTCTGCAATAATTTTGTATCTTTGTAGCACGATTATGGATAGATTTGAATTCACCCAGCAGGAAAAGGAAGAAACGCTGACACTATACAACGAAGTCCGCACACTTTTAGGCGACTCCTTGAGGAAGGATGACGAGATGCTCATGCGCCATCACTTGACGCGAGCTATCGAAGAGCAGAAAATGCAACGCAACGTATTTGGGCTCAATCCCATCCTACTCGGCTTTCAGACTGCCCAGCTGGTGCTCGAGGAAATAGGCCTCCGACGTGATGCCGTCATCGCCATCATGTTACGCCCCAGTGTGGAGGAAGGCTATCTGACTATCGACGACGTTCAGAGCGACTTCGGTGAATCTGTGGCCCGCATACTGCGCGGTCTGCAACGCATACAACAATTATATAAAAAGAATCCCGTCATCGAGACGGAGAACTTCCGCAATCTGCTGCTTTCGTTTGCAGAAGATATGCGTGTGATTCTGATTATGATTGCCGACCGTGTGAACCTGATGCGTCAGATTCGTGATACCGACCAACAGGAAGCCAAGCATAAGGTCAGCGAGGAAGCAGCTTACCTGTATGCCCCGCTGGCACACAAGCTGGGCCTCTACAAACTGAAGTCGGAACTGGAGGACTTGTCGCTGAAATATTTGGAGCACGATGCGTACTACCTGATCAAGGAAAAGTTAAGCGAAACAAAGAAAAGCCGCGATGCCTATATCGACAGTTTCATCAAGCCCATCGAACAGCGACTGACAGAGGCAGGACTGACCTTCCATATCAAAGGACGCACCAAGTCGATACACTCCATCTGGCAGAAGATGAACAAACAGAAGTGTCCGTTCGAGGGTGTCTACGACCTGTTTGCCATCCGTATCATATTAGATGCTCCGGCAGAAAAGGAGAAGATGCAATGCTGGCAGACCTTTGCCATCATCACGTCGATGTACCAGCCTAATCCAAAACGTTTGCGAGATTGGATAAGCGTCCCTAAATCAAATGGTTACGAAAGTCTACATATTACCGTTCTTGGTCCTGATCACAAATGGGTCGAGGTGCAGATCAGAACGGAACGCATGGACGAAGTGGCCGAACGCGGCGTGGCAGCCCACTGGCGCTACAAGGGTGTGAGAAGTGAATCGGGACTCGACGAATGGCTTACCAATATCCGTTCGATGCTAGAGACCAGCGACGGCATGGAGGCCATGGACCAGTTTAAAATGGACCTCTATGAGGACGAGGTTTTCGTCTTCACACCGAAAGGCGATTTGTATAAATTCCCCAAGGGAGCTACCGTGCTTGACTTCGCGTACCATATTCATTCGAAGATAGGCAATTCCTGTACAGGCGCCCGCATCAACGGACGCGTGGTAACCCTGCGTCAACAGCTGCAGAGTGGCGATCAGGTAGAAATCATGACCTCGACGAACCAGAAGCCCAAACAGGACTGGATAAACATCGTCAAGACGTCGCGCGCCAAGTCGAAGATTCGCCTCGCCCTGAAGGAGACGCAGGTCAAAGAAGGACTCTTCGCCAAGGAGATGCTCGAACGTAAGTTCAAGAACCGCAAACTCGACATGGACGACAGTCTGATGCAAGTGCTCATTCGCAAACTGGGTTTCAAGGAGGTCAGCGACTTCTATCGTCAGATTGCCTCTGGCGAGCTAGACGTTAACCACGTGCTGGACCGATATGTCGAATTGCAACAAGGCGACCAACCCGTGACAGGCAATAACGTGGCCGAGAGTGCAGCCAACTTTGTACTCGACGAGTCGCGTCTGCCGAATGCCCACGTGCAGGACGACGTATTGGTCATCGACAAAGACCTCAAAGGTCTCGACTACCAGTTGGCCCGCTGTTGTCAGCCCATATACGGCGATTCTGTATTCGGCTTCGTCACCATCAATGGCGGCATCAAGATTCACCGAACGGACTGTCCCAATGCCCCGGAATTGCGCAAGCGCTTCGGCTATCGTATCGTGAAGGCCAGATGGAGTGGCAAGGGCAGTTCGCAATATACCATTACCCTGCGTGTCATTGGCAACGATGACATTGGCATCGTCAACAACCTGACCAGCATCATTTCGAAAGAAGAGAAACTGGTGCTGCGCTCTATCAATATCGATTCGAACGACGGTCTGTTCAGCGGCAATCTCACCATCATGATTGACGACAATACGCGACTGGAGGCACTGATGAAGAAACTCCGTACGGTAAAAGGCGTCAAGCAGGTTAACAGAATATAATCCAAAACGAAATTGACTTTATTAAAACATAAAAACAACTGACAATGAAAAAGTATTTATCCATCTTGACCATTTCGCTATTGATGGCTACAACGGCCAATGCGGAGAATGTGACAGCAACAATCCATGCCAACCAGGCGGGAGCGAAAATCAACAAGGAGATCTACGGACAGTTCTCGGAACACCTTGGTTCATGCATCTATGGGGGACTTTGGGTTGGCGAAAACTCACCGATTCCCAACATCAACGGCTATCGCAAGGACGTGTTCGAGGCGCTGAAAGTGCTGAAAGTTCCCGTGCTGCGCTGGCCCGGCGGTTGCTTCGCCGACGACTACCACTGGATGGATGGTATCGGTCCAAAAGAGCAGCGTCCTTCGCTGCGCAACAACAACTGGGGCGGCACCATCGAAGATAATTCGTTTGGTACCCACGAATTCCTGAACCTCTGCGAAATGCTGGGTTGCGAACCGTACATCAGCGGAAATGTAGGTAGCGGCACTGTCAAGGAAATGGCCCAGTGGGTAGAATACATGACCAGCGACGGCGACACGCCCATGGCCCGTCTGCGCCGTCAGAACGGCCGCGAAAAGGCATGGAAGGTTAAGTACTTCGGTATTGGTAACGAGGCATGGGGCTGTGGTGGCAACATGACTCCACAGTACTACTCCGACGAGTTCCGCAAGTTCAACACCTACCTGCGCGACCAGGGTGACAACAAGCTATATCGCATCGCCTCCGGAGCCAGCGACTATGAGTACGACTGGACCCGCGTCTGCATGGATCAGATTGGCAACCGCATGCAGGGCATCTCGCTGCACTATTACACCTGCTCGGGATGGAACGGACCGAAGGGGTCTGCCATCAATTTCGACAACGACCAGTACTATTGGGCGTTGGGTAAATGCCTGGAGATTGAGGAAGTCATCCAGAAGCACAAGGCCATCATGGACGAGAAAGACCCCAAGGGCAAGATTGGTTTGCTCGTAGACGAATGGGGCACTTGGTGGGACGAGGAGCCCGGTACCATCCCCGGCCATCTGTATCAGCAGAACGCCCTGCGCGATGCTTTCGTGGCTGCCCTGTCGCTGAATGTGTTCCACAAATACACCGAGCGAGTAAAAATGGCCAACATCGCACAGATTGTCAACGTGCTGCAGTCGATGATTCTCACCGACCAGGAAGGCACAGGTCACATGGTGCTCACCCCAACCTATCATGTATTCGAGATGTATACCCCGTTCATGGAGGCCACCTACCTGCCCGTCGACCTGAAGAGCGAGGTCGTTGCCGTCAGCAAGGCATACTTCAAGGAGAAGGCAGGCGCCAAAGATGCTGGTTATCGCCCCTGTCCCCTACTCTCTGCCTCTGCCGCCAAAACGCAGGATGGCAACATCGTGCTAGCCATCACAAACGTCAGCCTCGACAAACCACAGTCTATCGACTTCAACATCGAGGGCTATCAGGCCAGACAGGTCAGCGGTCGGATCCTGACATCGAAGAATGTGGCCGACTACAACGATTTCCAGCATCCCGATGTGGTGAAGCCTGCCGATTTTAAGGATGCCAGTCTGAAAAAAGGCGTGCTCACCGTAAAGGTTCCCGCCAAGTCTATCGTCGTGTTGACAGTTAAATAATGTATCAAAAACGTTATTCTGAGTATCTTTAAACATAAATAATACGAAAAATGACTGATGTGTCGAAAAAAATACGTATTTTTGCAAGTGCTAACAGACGAACATCTATCATTTTCAAATAAAAATTATTCATTATGAACGACAACAAAGTTATGAACATGGCAGCGGATAATATCCGTATCCTTGCTGCTTCAATGGTTGAGAAAGCTAAGTCTGGTCACCCAGGCGGTGCTATGGGTGGTGCTGATTTCATCAACACGCTGTACAGTGAGTTCCTGGTATACGATCCCGAGAATCCCGCATGGGAGGGTCGCGACCGTTTCTTCCTCGATCCTGGTCACATGGCTCCGATGCTCTACAGCCAGCTCTGCCTCATCGGCAAGTATACCCTCGAGGATCTGAAGAACCTGCGGCAGTGGGGCTCAGTGACTCCCGGTCACCCCGAGCGCGAAATTGAGCGCGGCATCGAGAACACCTCCGGTCCTCTTGGCCAGGGTCACTGCTTCGCCGTTGGTGCAGCTATCGCCGCTAAGTTCCTGAAGGCTCGTCTGGGCGACGTAATGGGCCAGACCATCTATGCATACATCTCTGACGGTGGTGTGCAGGAGGAGATCTCTCAGGGTGCTGGCCGTATCGCTGGTAACCTGGGCCTCGACAACCTGATCATGTTCTACGACGCCAACGATATTCAGCTCTCTACCAAGACTGAGGTGGTGACCTGTGAGGATACTGCCAAAAAGTACGAGGCTTGGGGCTGGTATGTACAGAAGATCGACGGTAACGACGTTGACCAGATCCGTGAGGCCATCAAGAATGCCCAGAAGGAGACATCACGTCCTTCACTTATTATCGGTCATTGTGTCATGGGTAAGGGAGCACGCAAGGCCGACAACAGCTCTTACGAGTCGAACTGCGCTACCCACGGTGCGCCTCTCGGTGGCGATGCTTACATCAACACCATGAAGAACCTGGGTGCCGATCCTGAGAACCCGTTCCAGATCTTCCCAGAGGTTCAAGAGATGTATGCTAAGCGTGCTGAGGAACTGAAGAAGATCTGTGCTGAGCGCTATGCCCAGAAGGCTGAGTGGGCCAAGGCTAATCCTGAGAAGGCTGCCCAGCTCGAGGAGTGGTTCAGCGGCAAGGCTCCGAAGATCGACTGGAGCAAGGTTGAGCAGAAGGCTGGATCGGCTACCCGTAGTGCCTCTGCAGCCGTTCTCGGTCAGCTGGCTGAGCAGGTGCCCAACATGATCTGTGCTTCTGCCGACCTCTCTAACTCGGATAATACCAACGGTTTCCTGAAGAAGACTCACGACCTCGTTCGTGGCGACTTCAGCGGTGCCTTCTTCGAGGCTGGTGTGGCTGAGCTCACGATGGCTTGCTGCTGTATCGGTATGGCTCTGCACGGTGGTGTGATTCCCGCTTGCGGTACCTTCTTCGTATTCTCTGACTACATGAAGCCCGCCGTACGTATGGCTGCCCTGATGGAGCTCCCCGTGAAGTTCATCTGGACGCACGACGCCTTCCGCGTTGGTGAGGACGGTCCTACCCATGAGCCCGTTGAGCAGGAGGCACAGATCCGCTTGATGGAGAAACTGAAGAACCATCACGGCAAGAACTCCGTATTGGTAGTTCGTCCTGCCGATGCCGAGGAGACCACCGTTTGCTGGCGCATGGCTATGGAGAACATTGATACGCCTACAGCACTTATCTTCTCTCGTCAGAACATCGAGATGCTGCCCGAGGGCAACGACTACACACAGGCTACCAAGGGTGCCTACGTGGTTGCCGGCTCAGACGAGGACTACGACGTCATCCTGCTGGCTTCTGGTTCTGAGGTTTCTACGCTCGAAGCTGGCGCCAAACTGCTTGCTGCCGACGGCATCAAGACGCGCGTGGTCAGCGTTCCTTCTGAGGGATTGTTCCGTGCTCAGAGCAAGGAGTATCAGCAGAGCGTGCTGCCCGCCGGAAAGAAGAAGTTCGGTCTGACCGCTGGTCTGCCCGTGAACCTCGAAGGTCTGGTAGGTGCCGACGGCTGCGTATGGGGTCTCGAGAGCTTCGGTTTCTCTGCTCCTTACAAGGTGCTCGACGAGAAGCTCGGCTTCACCGGTGAGAACGTTTACAAGCAAGTCAAGGCCTTGCTTGCGTAATTGACAATTGACAATTGATAATTGACAATTATGGAAGTCAAGACAGTAGGCATTGCCAGCGACCACGCTGGCTTTGCCTTAAAACAATTCGTAAAGAAGTACCTCGAGGAGAAGGGCTACGCGTATAAGGACTATGGTACCTATACCGAGGACTCTTGCGACTACTCCGACTTCGGCCATGCGCTGGCTGAGGGTATCGAGAAGGGCGAGGTGTTCCCAGGCATCGCTATCTGTGGCAGCGGAGAGGGCATCAACATGACGCTCAACAAGCACCAGTCGATCCGTGCAGGTCTCTGCTGGATTCCAGAGATTGCCCACCTGATTCGTCAGCACAACAATGCGAACGTGCTGGTGATGCCAGGCCGCTTCATCTCTGAGGATACAGCCCGTGCCATCATGGATGAGTACTTCACCACCGAGTTCGAAGGCGGCCGCCACCAGAAGAGGATTGATAAAATCCCGGTTCAGAAGTAAAGGTTCACTCATAGATACACAAAGAGAGGATGTATAACGAAATACATCCTCTCTTATGTTTGGTAATCTACTGATTCTTACTTTACCTTGGCTACGATAGCCTTGAAAGCCTCAGGGTTGTTGAGGGCGAGGTCGGCGAGCACCTTGCGGTTAATCTCGATACCAGCCTTAGCCAGTTTACCCATGAGTACGGAATAGCTCATACCCTCCTGACGAGCGGCAGCGTTGATACGCTGAATCCACAAGGCACGGAAATTGCGCTTCTTGTTCTTACGGTCGCGATAAGCATAGGTAAGACCCTTCTCCCAAGTGTTCTTGGCTACTGTCCAAACATTCTTGCGGGCACCAAAGTAACCGCGAGTGAGTTTCAGAATTCTTTTACGTTTTGCACGTGATGCAACGTGATTAACTGATCTTGGCATAGTTTTCTAATACTTTAAATGTTTGACAATAGGTGAATTAACGGAGACACAACAAGTCACGAACCTGCTTCATGTTCGTAACGTCTACGAGTGTTGAACCCTGCAGATTACGCTTCTGCTTCTTAGTCTTCTTTGTCAGAATGTGACTGTGATAGGCATGGTGTCTCTTGACCTTACCTGTACCGGTGAACGCGAATCTTTTCTTCGCTCCGGAATTTGTCTTTACTTTTGGCATTGTTTTTAAATTTAAATTGTTATTAATAATCGGCGACTACGCATATACCGGGCGCGCCACCTTCTTCTATCTTCTATTCTTCATTTTCTGTCAGCTTCTTGAGCGCATCGGCGCTGATTTTTGCATTGGCTAGAAGACCTCCATTCTGAGGTTTCTCCTCCGCGGCTTGCTGAGCGGCAACCTCTTTAGCTTCTGTCTCAGAAGCCTCACGGTCGCGTGCTTGCTGACTCTTCTTAGCCACACCGGCCTTTTTAGGAGCCAGATAAAGGAACATTTTCTTTCCTTCCAGCGAGGGCATTCCCTCTACCTTACCAAATTCTTCCAAGTCATTGGCGAAACGGAGCAACAGCACCTCACCTTGTTCCTTGAACAGAATGGAACGACCACGGAAGAATACATACGCGCGTACCTTATTTCCTTCTTGAAGGAATTCTTTTGCGTGTTTCAACTTAAACTGGTAGTCGTGCTCGTCAGTCTGAGGTCCGAAGCGTATTTCCTTTACCTCTACCTTCACCTGCTTGGCCTTCATTTCCTTCTGGCGCTTCTTCTGCTGATAGAGGAATTTCGAATAGTCGATGAGACGACATACAGGAGGATTGGCGTTCGGTGAGATCTCTACGAGGTCAACACCCTGATTACGGGCCATATCCAATGCTTCACGCGTTGACATAACGGTACTATCACCGTCGCCAACGATTCGCACTTCACGTACACGTATCTGCTCATTGACACGGTACTGATTCTTCATGTTGTCGTTCTTCATTAACCAGTTTTATCGAAATCGGCTGCAAAATTACTACAATTTACTGAAAGTACAAAATAAATTCATGATTATTTTCACATTTCGTGTAATGATTTGATTTAAAATATATGGGGAGGACTGTTGAAATTCATCTTTTTTAACTAAACGAATAAAAAACTGCACATTTTTCTTGCGAATGTGCAGAAAAGATATTACCTTTGCACAAAAATTTGATAATTGTGCAATGAACGACATACCAAGTTTTAATTCCTTCATCGAGCAATCGATCAAGGACAATTGGCTACTCGACGCGCTGACGGACTATAAAGGGGCTACGTTGCAGTATCACGACGTGGCCCGCAAGATAGAGAAGTTACATATCATGATGGAGGCTGCGGGCATTCAGAAGGGTGACCGTATTGCCGTATGCGGACGCAATTCAGCCCACTGGGCGGTAGCTTTCTTAGCTACCTTGACCTATGGAGCTGTCATTGTGCCGATACTGCATGAGTTCAACGGCGAACAAATCCACAACATTGTCAATCACTCAGAAAGCCGCCTGCTGTTTGTGGGCGATTACGTGGTCAACATCATCGACGAGAAAGAAATGCCGGGTCTGGAGGGTATTTTCAACTTGCCCGATTTCTCGCTGTATGTCTCGCACAACGAAAAACTGACCGATGCCCGTGAAAGGTTGAACGAGCTGTTTGGCAGCAAGTTTCCCAATGCCTATCGTCGCAACGATGTTCATTGGTATATGGGTGAACCCGAAGAACTCTGCATGATCAACTACACCAGCGGAACGACAGGTTTTTCGAAGGGTGTCATGCTCCCCTATCGGGCATTGTGGGGTAATGTGGATTTCTGTCAGAAAAACCTGGCCAACCACATGCCGAAGTTCAGCCGCACGCTGAGCATACTGCCCATGGCCCACATGTATGGAATGGTTATTGAATTCCTGTTCCCATTCTGTTCGGGCTATCATCTGCATTTCCTGACACGTCTCCCCTCGCCTGCCGTCATTGCGGAGGCCTTTAAAGATGTCTGTCCTGATGTAGTGGTGGCCGTGCCATTGATTATTGAGAAAATTATCCGCAAGCGCGTGTTCCCCAAGATACAGAGCAATGCCGTGAAGCTGCTGCTGCAGATGCCCGTCGTGCAGAAGAAAGTAAAAGAGCGCATTTGTCAGGAGGTTTATGCTGCTTTTGGTGGACGTGCCTACGAGGTGATTGTCGGCGGAGCGCCCTTGAACCAAGAAATAGAACAATTCCTAAAGAGTATTGACTTCCCCATTACCGTAGGTTACGGCACGACGGAATGCGCCCCATTGATTTCCTATAGCGACTACCACGACTTCGAGCCCGGTTCGTGCGGAACACCCCTGCCATGCATGGAAGTGAAGATTGCATCCTCCGACCCAGCTCATATCGAAGGCGAAATCGTAACACGCGGCGTCAACGTCATGCTGGGCTACTACAAAGACGAAGAGGCCACACGAAAAGTGTTGGACGATGAGGGATGGTACCACACCGGCGACCTGGCTACGATGTCAGCCGATGGCCACATCTTTATCCGAGGGCGTCTGAAGAACATGCTGCTTGGAGCCAACGGACAGAATGTCTATCCGGAAGAAATCGAAGACAAATTGAACTCTATGGCGATGGTGGCCGAGAGTCTTATTGTACAGCGCGACGACAAATTGGTTGCGCTGGTTTATCCCGATATGGACGAGGCAAAATCCATGGGGTTCTCACAGGAAGACCTGGTAAACATCATGGAGGAGAACCGTCAGAACCTCAATGCTACGCTGCCTGTCTATAGCAAGATTCAGGCTATCGAACTGCAGGAACGCGAATTCATGAAGACCCCCAAGAAGAGTATTAAACGTTATCTATATAAATAAGGTATTATGGAAAACTACCCGAGTTTTAACCAAATCATACAGGACAGCATCATCAACAACTGGGATCTTGATGCGCTGACTGACTACAAGGGAGCAACCTTGCAATTCCACGATGTGGCCCGCAAGATAGAGAAGCTACACATCCTGTTCGAGAATTGTGGTGTAGAGAAGGGTGACAAGATAGCCCTTTGCGGACGCAACTCCAGCCAATGGGCTGTAGCATTCCTGGCAACGCTCACCTATGGTGCTGTTGCCGTGCCTATCCTACACGAATTCATGGCCGAGCAGATTCACAATATCGTGAACCATTCGGATGCCAAGCTGCTCTTTGTCGGCGATCATGTGGCCACCCAGATAGACCCCATGCAGATGCCGCACCTGGAGGGTATCATCAATAATCCGGACTATTCGCTTATGGTGTCGCGCACGGATAAACTGACTTATGCCCGCGAACATCTGAACGAGTTGTACGGCAAGAAATTCCCCAAGTATTTCCGTAAAGAGCATGTCCATTATTATATCGAGCAGAACGGCGACGAACTGGCACTCATCAACTACACATCGGGAACGACAGGTTTCTCGAAAGGTGTAATGATTCCATACCGTGCCTTGTGGTCGAACTATGACTTTGCAGAGCATGTGCTGGGAAAAATTATTGGTCGAGGCGACCGCATCATCTCCATTCTACCTATGGCCCACATGTACGGCATGGCCTTTGAGTTCGTCTTCGAATTCTTGCATGGTTGTCACACCTATTATCTTAATCGCATCCCCTCGCCAGCCATTATCGCACAGGCCTTTGCCGATATCAAGCCCAAGATTATCATAGCCGTACCACTGGTCATCGAGAAAATTATCCGTAAGAAAGTATTTCCCAAGATTCAGAACAATCGCATGCGATTGCTGCTCTCGATGCCGGTCATATCGAAGAAGGTACGCGAGAAAATTTGTCAGGAGGTTGTCAAGGCCTTCGGTGGTGAACTTTATGAAGTGATTATCGGCGGTGCAGCCTTCAATCAGGAAGTAGAGGCATTCCTGAAGCGCATCGAATTCCCCTACACCGTGGGCTATGGTGCTACGGAGTGTGCCCCTATCATCTGCTATCGAGACTGGCATACCTTTGCACAAGGATCATGCGGACAGGCAGCCCACCACATGCAGGTTAAAATCAACTCGACAAATCCCTCGAGCATTCCCGGCGAAATCCTGGCCAAGGGTCCCAACGTCATGCTGGGCTACTACAAAAACGAAGAGGCAACACTGGAGACGCTCGACAAAGAAGGATGGTATCACACCGGCGATTTGGGAACAATGGACTACGACGGCAACGTCTACATCAACGGACGCTCGAAGAACATGCTATTAGGTCCAAGCGGACAGAACATCTATCCGGAGGAAATCGAAGACAAGCTTAACTCGATGACGATGGTCGTTGAGAGCGTGGTTGTTCAGCGTGACAACAAGCTGGTAGGTTTGGTGTATCCCGACTACGACGAAGCCAAGAATATGCGCTTTAATGATGATGACATCCGCAATATCATGGAGCAGAACCGCAACCAGCTGAACGAGTTGTTGCCTGCCTACGAGAAAATTGCCGAAATTGAAATCCGCAAAGAGGAATTCGAGAAAACGCCGAAACGGAGCATCAAGCGATTCCTGTACACCTAAAAACAGATACGAAATGATGGGCTGGCTGCAAGGCGAGTCCATTTTTTTTGCATTTTCTTTGGTAGTTCCGCCATTTTGTGTTATCTTTGCAGCGCCAATGGAGTAAGCCCCACTCGTTCAGGGGTACCGTTCGGTAAGATAAATTGCATAGAAATATGAAAGTAATGAAATTCGGCGGAACGTCCGTAGGTTCCGTAAAAAGCATTCTTAGCTTGAAAAAAATTGTGGAGACAGAGGCTCGGACGCAACCTGTCGTAGTAGTAGTTAGTGCACTTGACGGCATCACCGACCGCCTGATCGCCACCTCGCAGATGGCCCAGCAGGGCGATGACCACTATCGTGAGGAATTCGACGCGATGGTGACGCGCCACCACCAGATGATCGAGGCCATCATTACGGATGATAAAAAGCGCATAGACTTATTCAACAATGTAGATCAGCTCTTCGATCAGTTGAAGAGCATCTTCTATGGTGTGTACCTCATTCACGACCTGAGCGAGAAAACGGCTGACACCATCGTCAGCTATGGTGAGCGCCTAAGCTCACACATCGTCGCAGCTATGGTGAAGAATGGTGTCCGTATGAACTCACGCGACTTTATCCGCACGTGGGACAAGGAAGGCAAGCATGTCATTGATGCAGATCTGACTACCGAGCTGGTCAAGGATGCTTTTAAGGACATGAACGACAAGAACATCTATGTGGTTCCTGGCTTCATAGCTCGCGACCGCGACAGCCACGAGACAACCAATCTGGGACGTGGAGGTTCTGACTATACGGCATCTATCATCGCTGCTGTGCTGAATGCCGAAGTGCTGGAAATATGGACGGATGTTGATGGCTTTATGACGGCTGACCCTAAGGTTATAAAGTCTGCATATACCATCAACGAGTTGTCGTACGTCGAGGCTATGGAACTTTGCAACTTTGGTGCGAAGGTTATCTATCCTCCTACGATCTATCCCGTCTGTGTCAAGAATATACCTATAAAAGTTAAGAATACTTTTAACCCTGAGCACCCAGGTACACTCATTAAGGCTAAAATCGATAACGACCAGAAGCCCATCAAGGGTATCTCGAGCATCAAGGGAACCTCACTTATCACGGTGACGGGTCTCTCGATGGTGGGTGTGATTGGTGTAAACCGTCGTATCTTCACCACCCTGGCCAATAAGGGCATCTCTGTATTCATGGTATCGCAGGCTTCGTCAGAAAACTCTACCTCTATCGGTGTGCGCGACGAGGATGCAGAGGCCGCTGCAGAGGTGCTGAACGCCGAGTTTGCGAAAGAGATTGAGACGGGTGCTATGTTCCCCATGCAGGTAGAAAGTGGTTTGGCCACTATTGCTATCGTAGGTGAGAACATGAAACAGACGCCGGGTATCGCAGGTAAACTGTTTGGTACGCTTGGCCGCTCGGGCATCTCTGTGATTGCCTGTGCCCAGGGTGCCTCCGAGACGAATATCTCGTTCGTCGTCGATGGCCGTTTCCTGCGCAAGTCGCTGAACGTGCTTCACGACTCGTTCTTCCTGTCGGAATACAAAGTACTGAATATCTTTATCTGTGGCATCGGAACTGTGGGCGGTATGCTACTCGAGCAGATTCGCACCCAGCAGCAGTTCCTCATGCAGTCGCGTCGATTGAAACTGAACGTGGTAGGTATCTCTGACGTCGACAATTTCGTGCTCGACCGCGACGGCATCGACCTCGACAACTACGAGAAGATACTGCGTGCCGGATTCCCTGCCAATACTGAGCACATGCGCGACGAGATTGTGAAGATGAATATCTTTAACTCCGTCTTCGTCGACTGTACTGCCAGCAAGCAGATTGCAACCCTATATCAGACTTTCCTGGAGCACAACATCAGCGTCGTTGCAGCCAACAAGATTGCCGCTTCGAGCGACTACGACAGTTACCTGAAACTGCGCCAGACGGCTCGCGACCGCGGCGTATGGTTCCGCTACGAAACCAACGTCGGTGCTGGTCTGCCTATCATTGGTACCATCAACGACCTGTGCAACTCAGGTGATAAGATTCTGAAGATTGAGGCCATCCTCTCTGGTACGCTGAACTTCATCTTCAACGAGATTGCTGCCGACGTGCCCTTCTCTGAGACCGTTCGCCGTGCCAAGGAGCAGCGCTACTCAGAGCCCGACCCACGCATCGACCTCAGCGGTACGGATGTCATCCGCAAGCTGGTCATCCTGACCCGTGAGGCAGGCTATAAGGTAGAACAGGACGATGTGGAAAAGCATCTCTTCGTGCCCGACAGCTATTTCGAGGGCAGCATCGAGGACTTCTGGGCCAAACTGCCTGAGCTGGATGCCGACTTCGAGGCCCGCCGCAAGGTGTTGGAGTCGGAGAACAAGCGCTGGCGCTTTGTGGCCACGATGGAAGCCGACGAGCAGAATCCGTCGTCGTTCAAGACCAGCGTCGCTTTGAAGGAGGTACCTTATGGCCATCCATTCTACGGTCTCGAAGGTTCCAACAATATCGTGCTGCTTACTACCGAGCGTTATAAGGAATATCCGATGCTGATTCAGGGCTATGGTGCCGGTGCAGCTGTTACTGCCGCCGGTGTCTTCGCCAATATCATGTCAATCGCTAACATTTAATAATGTGCTGGGCGGTTTTTGCCGCCCAGTATTTTTCGTTATGAAACATATAATTATTCTGGGCGACGGAATGGCTGACCTACCTGTGGAGCGTCTCGGTGGGAAAACCTTGCTGCAATATGCCCATAAGCCCATGATGGACCAGCTGGCCCGTGAAGGCCGCTGCGGACGACTGATCACCGTTCCTGAGGGATTTCCTCCAGGCTCGGAGGTCGCCAACACAGCGATTCTTGGCTACGACCTGAATAAGGTATACGAAGGACGCGGACCACTGGAGGCCGCTTCCATAGGCTATGAGATGGCAGACGACGACTTTGCCATTCGCTGTAACATCATCACGCTTGCCGACGGCAAGATTATCACGCACAACGGCGGCAATCTGGAGACGGACGATGCCCGCGTGCTCATCGACTATCTGAACGAACATCTGGCTAAGCCCATCAACAAACGTGAGGGCTGTGAGCGCGTCAAGTTCATAACCGGTATTCAGTATCGCCACCTGCTGGTCATCAAAGGTGGCAACAAACACATCGTCTGTGCCCCACCCCACGATCATCCTAACGAAGAGTGGCGCCCATTGTTGGTGAAGCCGGGAACTACTGTGGTCAGCGATTCCATCGCTGACACCTCTCGTCTCTCTCCCCAGCAGACCGCCGACCTCATCAACGAGCTGATCCTGAAGTCACAGGAGCTGCTGACAGCCCATCCTTACAACAAGGCCAAAGCTGCCAAATGCGAACGCCAAGCTAACAGCATCTGGCCTTGGAGTGGCGGCTACCGCCCCTCGATGGAAACATTGATGCAGCAGTATCCGCAGGTGAAGAGCGGTGCCGTCATTTCGGCTGTCGACTTGATACAAGGCATTGGCAAATATGCCGGACTGCGCATCATCAAAGTCCCTGGAGCCACCGGACTTGCCAACACGAACTACGAAGGCAAGGCGCAGGCTGCCATCGAGGCCCTTGAGAAGGACGACTTTGTGTTCGTACATGTCGAGGCGAGCGACGAGGCAGGTCACGACGGTGACCTTGAACTGAAGCTCAAAACCATTGAGTATCTCGACCAGCGTCTCATCGCCCCTATATATAATAAGGTGAATACTTGGGATGAGCCAGTGTGCATCGCTGTGCTCCCCGACCATCTGACGCCTGTGGAACAGCGCATCCACGTAGGGCAGCCCGTTCCCTTCCTCATCTGGCATCGTGGCATCGAGCCCGACAGCGTTCAGCAATACGACGAAGTGTCTTGTGTCAACGGTGGCTATGGACTGCTGAAGCTCAACGAATTCATGCAGGCGCTGATGCGGGAATAACGATGGAACAACGATTCAGCAATGAGAGTATCGACCTCGTGACGCTGCGAGAATTCTGCGAGCAGGAGGGCGAGGCAGTCATGTACCGCAAGGGCGACCAGCTGGAGCGCGAGGGCGACCCTGCGCGCTGGCTGGCTTATGTCACCGAGGGTTGCTTCAAGTACGTAACGCACGGCCTCAGCGACGACAAGGAACACATCACGTGGTTTTCGTTCGAGGGCGAGTTCGTGGTTGATTATCCCGCGTACCTCTATGCACATCCTGCACGGACCTCCATCGTGGCGATGATGCCCAGCCGCGTGCTCAGGGTTACAGGTGAACAGATGAAGCAGTATTTCAGTCAAAACATCGAGACGATGGAATTTCGTGCAGTTATTGCCGAGCATATCCTCAACCAGTTCCATTCGCGCTATCTCGACCTCCATCGCGCCACGCCCCGCGAGCGCTACGACTTGCTGATGCAGCGCTGCCCGGGCATTGTGGAGCACCTCGACTTGCAGGACATCGCCTCGTTCCTCAACGTCCATCCCAACACCATCAGCAAGATTCGCCGCGACATCACATTCGAAGGCAGAAAACAGTAAAAAACAGCAAAAACTCTCAACCTAAGTTGAGACTTTCACCCTCGGCACCAGATTTTCGGGCTTGCCGAGGGTTTATTTGTGTGACTTTTTGTAACTTCGCGGTCAGAATTCGTAAAAAAAAATATAATGAAGATAGAATTAAGGCGATGGACTATGAGTGACAGCAAAGAACTTACTGCCTTGTGTAATGCAGTTGACAGGAGTTTTCTTTCTGACCGTCTGCCCTATCCTTATACAGAAGAGGATGCAAAAGTATGGCTGAATATGGTTGCCCAGAATGATTCTGTCTCAGGAATCTATCGGGCAATCGTAATGGACGGACAACCTATTGGCAGCATTTCTGTCGAACAGAAAGAAGATGTTTATCGGATTGATGGTGAAATCGGCTTTATGCTTCACGGCGATTATTGCAACAAGGGAATCATGACGGAGGCGGTTAGGAGAATGTGTACAATTGCGTTCCGCGACTTGCCGATTGAACGGATAACTGCCAACATCTTCCAGCCTAATACCACTTCGATGCAGGTCTTACGTAAGAATGGCTTTGTCCACGAGGCTACCTTGCGAAATGCTGTCATTAAGAACGGCGAAATATACAACCTCTGTATTTTCGGATTGACAAAAGACTATAATAATATATCGAAATGAACAAGCAAACCATCATCACCGCACTGCTCGCCCTCGCTGCATTGACGGGGCAAGGACAGACAAAGGTCACAGGCCACGGCGTCAATGAGCGTGGCGACGGCGTGGACAGTACAACGGTCAAGCAAGACAGCGTAGCCATTAGAACTAACTCTTTATGCCAGCGGAATGTTATGTGCAATCACGATACAATTAGAAAAGACAGTTGCCAACAGCAGCATAGACTATCTTTTGTCCGCAAAGAGCAAAGACCAGCATGGAGTATTAGTCCTAATGCTGTAAAAATGCAGAAGTTCGATCCATACAGAAAGAAATTTACCGATATGCGGATAATGGAAACTATTGGCTCGCACATAAGCAGATAAGCTAAATCCCAATTTTGTCTCACTTAATACTGTTATTATGACATATTCTAAAAAAGAATGTATTTTCAAGATGACACGAGTCTTTCTTGCTTCCTTTATCTTGATGGGCGTTTTCCTGTTGCCCTACTTCGCCTATATTTTCGGGCGGTACATCCCATTCAGTCGTACAACATTGGATATAGGAAACCTTCTGTGGCCGTTAGCAATTTTTGCCGTCCTTCTTTACGAAGACAAGAAAAGGAAGTTGGGAATATGGCGTAATCCGAGCCTTGGAATGAATCTGAAAACGGCTATTCTATCCCTGGCATTGGGAGTCCTCTGGCAGCTCATTACACTTCTGCTGACCTCCTTGTTTGATGCGCCCAATACAGACTCTCGGGAGCCCTACACTCTGGCGACCCTCATCCTGCATATATTCTCCTTCGCCATCATCGGCCCCATTGCAGAGGAACTGTTTTTACGGAAATGGTACATATCCATGATGGAAAGAGCCTCTTTCAGCAAGATAGCAATTGTCGTTTCCAATGCACTCGTCTTTTACGCGGCGCATGTGGGTACAGGCGTTTGGAGATTAGACACACTGATTATGGCGGTCATTCTTTGCCTGATGTACATGAGAACCAGAGATGTACGCTATTGTATTATTACACATGTCACATGTAATCTTCTGGGAATCTTCTCTGCTTATTATTTCGTATAAAACAATCTTCTTGCGCTTTGGAAGTTTTCTCTATGAGAATCAATAATAGGCAGAAAGACGACACCTTTGCCCACATCCCTTATCGCTTTGAGCAACTGAGCAACATCTGGCCAGAGTGAGAATAGAAATCCTCCATCAATATCGAACAATGAACAAAGAACAATGAACAAGCAACCCTTCATCCCCACACGTTCTTGGACGAGCCAAGCGTCTCCTTCGTCGCCGAGCGGTTTCTATGATGTGTCCTTCCCGCTCGCCTGTTCGCGACGGGTGGCGGGGAGGTTTTCTTAGAAGCAGCGAATAAGCAACAGGAAGTTTAACCCTCAAAAAAGAAAGGACGGTGTAACGGCACAGAGAGAAAGACACAGGGTTATTGTGAAATAAGCGGGGCGGTCAAAAGGCCAAAGCGGTCTCGTCGGAAGCATGAATGTTTGTGAGGTACCTGCAAAAAGATTGTGAGGTGCCGGATAAAAGGTAGTGAGGCCGTTTGGAAAGTTAAATCTGCGGCAATGATTGTTAAATCAATGACATTGATTAATAAATCTAAGGCATTGATTGATAAATCCAAGGCAATGATTAGGATTTTTCGGATATTGTTGTTACCTTTGACTTCGTCGAAGGTATTTTCGTTCGACAATATAGAAACAAAAAGGTCTTTTTATTTTGTATTGTTCTCACTTTTTCGTACCTTTGTAGTCTAAAACCACTGATATTATGTATGCAAAGTATATTAAAAAGGAAATTCCGGACCTGAACGGAACCGGGCGGACGCAGGCTTACTACAAGATGGAACTGACGCCCAAGAGTTTTGAGGAATTCGTAAGCCAGTGTGCCCGCGAGGGACACACGGAGGAGAGCAGCATTCTTGGCGTGCTGTCGCTGGTGAGTGAGAAATTGGCGCTGTGCATGGCTGAGGGATACTCGGTGAAACTGGACGGCATCGGCACCTTCTATGCGAAACTCGGCGTGAGGGACGACAAGTTGCAGGACGCCTTTGAAGAGGGCGAAAGCAGGCGCAATGCCCACAGCATCAGGGTGACGGGCGTGGCGTACAGGGCCGACAACGACCTTATCAGGGCGACGAGTCGTAAATGTACGCTGGAGAGGGGCGGTGTCAGCCGGATACGCAAGTCGAAGCTGACTCCAGCAGAGCGTGCCCAGAAAGCCCGCGATTTTCTGGAGAAGAATATGTTTATGCGCGTTCCCGACTACGTACGGCTGACGGGCCTCTCGCGGACGACGGCATCCATGGAACTGCGTCGTCTGGCTCTCGACCCCACGTCGGGCATATCCAGCAAAGGCACTCGCAGCCAGAAGTTCTACGTGCTGCGGAAGGCATAGGCAACGGTTTTTCGCTCGGAAATGAAAATAAACAAGGATTTATTTTGCATTTCGCTCGCTTTTTCGTACCTTCGCGACAAAATTTTAAATAAAGCGCAAAATGAAGTATTACAGCACTAATGGGCAGGCTCCCATTGCCGACCTGCAAAAAGCAGTAGTGAAAGGACTGGCGGAAGACCGCGGTCTGTATATGCCGGAAGAGATTTATAAGTTGCCGAAGGCTTTCTTCGGTGACATCAGTACGATGAAGTTCCAGGATATTGCCTACAACGTGGCCAGCAACTTCTTCGGCGACGATGTGGACGGCGATGCCCTGCAGGATATCGTCTACGACACGCTGTCGTTCGACTGTCCTGTCGTAAAAGTCACGGATAATATCTATGCTCTGGAACTGTTTCACGGCCCTACCCTCGCCTTTAAGGATGTCGGCGCACGGTTTATGGCGCGGTTGCTAAGATATTTTACTCAGAATACTCAGAGTACTCAGAATAATCTGATTAACGTTCTCGTAGCCACCAGCGGCGACACGGGAAGTGCTGTTGCCAATGGTTTCCTGGGTGTCGAGGGCATTCATGTCTATGTGCTCTACCCGAAGGGCAAGGTCTCTCCTATTCAGGAGTGCCAGTTCACCACCCTTGGCAAGAACATCACGGCTATCGAGGTAGACGGCGTGTTCGACGACTGCCAGGCACTGGTGAAGTCGGCATTTATGGACGAGGAGCTGAACCAGCACATGAAGCTGACTTCGGCCAACTCTATCAACGTGGCCCGTTTCCTGCCTCAGACTTTCTATTACTTTAATGCGTATGCCCGTATGAAGGCGCTTGGACTGGCCGACAACCTCGTCATGTGTGTGCCCAGCGGAAACTTCGGTAATATCTGCTCGGCCTTGTTCGGTCACGAGATGGGACTGCCCATCAAGCGCTTCATCGCTGCCAACAACGCGAATGATGTTTTCTATAATTATTTGCAGACTGGCAAGTACGAGCCTAAGGCCAGCATACAGACATTGGCCAATGCGATGGACGTGGGCGACCCCTCGAACTTTGCACGCATCCTGAACCTCTATTCACAGAATGGAGCGTTGACCCCTGAGGCTACGCACCACCGCATTACCAACCTGATTAGCGGTGCAACCTATAGCGACGAACAGATTAAGGAAACTATGCGTCAATGCTATAGCGAAACGAGCTATGTGCTTGATCCTCATGGCGCTTGCGGCTATCGTGCCTTACAAGAAAACCTCCAGCCTGGCGAGGTGGGCGTATTCTGCGAGACGGCTCATCCTGCTAAGTTCAAGGAGAAGGTCGACGACATCCTCGGTATCGACATCGAAATCCCAGCCCGCCTGCGTGCCTTCATGGAGGGAGAGAAGCAGAGCGTCGAGCTCTCCAAGGATTTTGCCGACTTCAAGGCCTATCTGATGAGACAATAGCGAGTTTTCGCAAACGTTAACGTCATAAATTACGTAAAATTGATACGTTATTCGGAAAATATTCACTATCTTTGCACTCAGTTATAAAACAAACTATTTAAACAAGAATACAATTATGTTGAAACCGTTAAACAAACACTTCGCTCCTAAGAGCGTGATGCCTGAAAAGGTGATTCAGTTTGGTGAGGGTAACTTCCTCCGCGCATTCGTTGATTGGATTATCTGGAACATGGACCAGAAGACCAACTTCAACGGTAGTGTAGTCGTCGTACAGCCCATCGACAAGGGTATGGTAGAGTGGCTCAATGGTCAGGACTGCCTGTATCACGTCAATCTGCAGGGCCGCGAGAACGGCAAGCCCGTCAACACACTCGAGCGTATCGACGTCATCAGCCGCGCGCTGAACCCCTACTCTCAGAACGATGCCTTCATGGCGCTGGCCGACCAGCCTGAAATTCGCTTCGTCATCTCGAACACCACCGAGGCCGGTATTGCCTTCGACCCCGCTTGTAAACTGGAGGACAAACCCGCCAGCAGCTATCCCGGTAAGCTCGTTCAACTGCTATATCGCCGCTACCAGACTTTCAACGGTGACCCCACGAAGGGACTCATCATCTTCCCCTGCGAACTCATCTTCCTCAACGGCCACGTGCTGAAGGATTGCATCAATAAGTACATCGAGCTGTGGCAGTTGCCCGCAGACTTCAAGAAGTGGTTCGACGAGTGCTGCGGCGTTTACGCTACCCTCGTAGACCGTATCGTTCCGGGCTTCCCCCGCAAGGAGATTGCCGAGATTCAGGAGAAGGTCGGCTATCGCGACAACCTCGTCGTACAGGCCGAGAACTTCCACCTCTGGGTCATCGAGGCTCCGAAGGAGATTGCTGCTGAGTTCCCCGCCGACAAGGCTGGCCTGCACGTGCTGTTTGTTCCCTCTGAGGAGCCCTACCACAAGCGTAAGGTGACCCTGCTGAACGGCCCGCACACCGTGCTGTCGCCCGTGGCATTCCTGAGCGGTGTCAACATCGTTCGCGACGCCTGCAACCACGAGGTAATCGGTAAATACATCCACAAGGTACAGTTCGAAGAGCTGATGCAGACGCTCGACCTGCCGATGGACGAGCTGGAGAAGTTTGCCGGCGACGTGCTCGAGCGCTTCGACAACCCATTCGTAGACCACCAGGTTACCTCGATCATGCTCAACTCATTCCCCAAGTTCCAGGCTCGCGACCTGCCCGGCGTGAAGACTTACTTGGAGCGCAAGGGCGAGCTGCCTAAGGGCCTCGTATTCGGTCTGGCTGCCATCATCACCTACTACAAGGGCGGCAAGCGTGCCGACGGCGTGGAGATCATCCCCAACGACGACGAGAAGATCATGGGACTGCTGAAGGAGCTCTGGGCTACCGGCGACACGCAGAAGGTGACCGACGGCGTACTCGGTGCAGAGTTCATCTGGGCTGAGGACCTCAACAAGGTTGCTGGTCTGAATGCTATGGTGAAGATGTTCCTCGACCTCATTCAGGACAAGGGCATGCTCGAAGCAGTGAAGACTATTCTGTAATATCACACGAATAAATCCCAAGAAAGTGAGCTGACTATTTGGTCGGCTCGCTTTTTTTCATTAATTTTGCAACCCAAATACAAGGTACGCACATGAGTGACTACATCGAGATTAAAGGAGCCAGGGTCAACAACCTGAAGAACGTCAACGTCAAAATACCACGCAACCAGCTGGTAGCCGTTACTGGTGTTTCCGGCTCGGGCAAGTCGTCGTTGGCTTTCGACACGCTCTATGCCGAGGGCCAGCGCCGCTACGTCGAGAGCCTTTCGTCATACGCCCGCCAGTTTCTGGGTCGTATGAACAAGCCCGAGTGCGACTACATTCGCGGCATTCCGCCTGCCATCGCCATCGAACAGAAAGTCATTTCGCGTAATCCCCGTAGCACTGTGGGAACCACAACCGAGATCTACGAGTACCTGCGCCTGCTTTTCGCACGCATCGGCCACACCTATTCGCCCGTCAGCGGACAAGAGGTGAAGAAACACTCCACCGAGGACATCATCCAGTGTGTGCAGCAGTTCCAGCCCGGCACCAAGTTCGTCGTCATGGCACCCATCCTTCCCGTCGAGGGACGCACCTTGGAACGCCAACTGCAGATGTTCATCCAGAACGGGTATGTCCGCATGGCCATCGACAGCAACATCGTCCGCATCGACGACTGGCTCGCCACTGTGTCCGACAGTTCTGCTGCCGGAGCATCGAACCTCTATCTCGTCATCGACCGCCTGTCCGTCGACGACAGCAAAGACTCCATATCGCGTCTTATTGACTCCGCCGAGACGGCATTCTACGAAGGTCATGGCGAGCTGCGCCTCATGGTCAGTCCGTCGGGACTCACCTACGACTTCTCGCAGCGTTTTGAGGCCGACGGTATGACGTTCGAAGAGCCCAGCGACCAGATGTTCTCGTTCAACTCCCCCGCTGGCGCCTGTCCCGAGTGTCAAGGGTTCGGCAAGATTATCGGCATCGACGAACATTTGGTCATTCCCAACACCACGCTGTCCGTCTACGATGGCTGTGTGCAGCCCTGGCACGGCGAGAAGATGAAGATGTGGAAAGAGGAATTCTGCCGTCGGGCCTCTCACGATGACTTTCCCATCTTTGAGCCTTATTATAACCTGACACAAAAGCAGAAAGATATGCTGTGGCACGGCCTGCCATCTGATAAGCATCGCGACAAGACCGACCGCGTGTCCATCGACAACTTCTTCGATATGCTGCGCGAGAATCAATACAAGATTCAGTATCGCGTCATGCTGGCCCGTTATCGCGGCAAGACCACCTGTCCCAAATGTCATGGCACACGACTGAAACCCGAGGCCGAATACGTCAAGATTGGGGGACGCAGTATCACCGATCTGGTCGAGCTACCCATCATACGCCTGAAACAATGGTTCGACCAGCTGGAGCTGACAGAACAGGAACAGCAAATTGGCCGCCGACTGCTTACCGAGATTAATTCGCGCCTGCAGTTCCTGCTCGATGTCGGACTGGGCTATCTGACACTCAACCGCATGTCGAACACGCTCTCTGGCGGCGAGAGTCAGCGCATCAACCTCACCACCTCGCTGGGCTCTTCGCTCGTAGGCTCGCTGTATATTCTCGACGAGCCCAGCATCGGACTGCATTCACGCGACACAGACCGACTCATCCACGTACTGAAACAGCTGCGCGACCTGGGCAACACCGTCGTCATCGTCGAGCACGATGAGGAAATCATGCGCGCTGCCGACTATCTCATCGACGTAGGCCCCGATGCCGGCCGCCTCGGAGGCGAAATCATGTATGCCGGACCTGTCCCTGTGCCCGACGGTTCTGCCGTCGGGAAAAGCTACACGTTGAAATACCTTTCCCACCAGGACCACATTCCCGTGCCCAACAGCCGGCGGCCATGGAACAACAAGATTACCATCCGCGGAGCCCGCATGAACAACCTGCAGGGCATCGACGTCGACTTCCCGCTCAACGTCATGACCGTCGTCACCGGTGTCAGCGGCTCAGGCAAGTCGTCGCTCGTCAAGGGCATCCTCTACCCTGCCCTCAAGCGCCATCTGGGCGATGTCTGCGACGCACCGGGCGAATACATGGGACTTGACGGCGACTACTTATCTGTCAAACACGTCGAATTCGTCGACCAGAACCCCATCGGCAAGTCCACCCGCTCGAATCCCGCCACCTATGTTAAGGCCTACGATGCCATACGCGACCTCTATGCCAACCAGCCTCTGGCCAAGCAGATGCACTTCACGCCGCAGTATTTCTCGTTCAATGCCGACGGCGGACGCTGCGACGAGTGTAAGGGGGCCGGCGTCATCACCGTCGAGATGCAGTTCATGGCCGACCTCGTCCTCGAATGCGAAGCCTGTCACGGCCACCGCTTCAAACACGACATCCTCGACGTTCGCTTCCAAGGCAAGAACATCGACGACGTGCTCAACATGACAATCGACGAGGCCATCCAGTTCTTTGGCGAATACCAAGAGACCACCATCGTCAACCGTCTGCAACCCCTTGCCGACGTCGGACTGGGCTATATCAAGCTCGGCCAGAACTCCAGCACACTCTCCGGCGGTGAGAACCAGCGTGTCAAACTGGCCTACTTCATCGGACAGGAAAAGCAGGAGCCCACCCTCTTCATATTCGACGAACCCACCACCGGACTGCATTTCCACGACATCCAGCGACTACTCCGCGCCTTCGACGCACTCATCGAGCGCGGACACACCATCCTCATCATCGAGCACAACCTGGAAATCATCAAGTGTGCCGACCACATCATCGACATCGGACCCGATGGTGGCGACCGCGGCGGACAGCTCGTAGCCTGCGGAACACCTGAACAAATTGCTGCTTGTGAGCAAAGCATCACCGGAAAATACTTAAAAGAAAAGCTATAATCCCTGCAGAACGTTAACAAATCATAAAGTTCAAAGTTCAAAGTTCAAAGTTCGAAGAATATTGATTACCTTTGCATCCGCTTTCAGAAAAGCAAACGAGATCTTTGAAAGGTTGCCGATATGGCTCAGTTGGTAGAGCAACGCATTCGTAATGCGTGGGTCGCCGGTTCGAGTCCGGCTATCGGCTCACTTTCCTCGGGAGTCAGAATCACACATTCTGGCTCCTTTTTCATTCCGGCGGATTTAGCTCAGTTGGTAGAGCATTGGCTTCCCAAGCCGAGGGTCGCGGGTTCGAGTCCCGTAATCCGCTCACCCCAAAATGAGAAAAATGAGGAAAAAGTGAAAAAAACAGCTCAAAAATTTGCAGGGTTCAAAAATTAGTCGTACCTTTGCACCCGCAATCAAGGAGATAACCCCACGGTTTCGAACTCCAGAGTCCTTTTGGAAGGATGGGTGAGTGGCTGAAACCAGCAGTTTGCTAAACTGCCGTACGGGTTCCCGTACCGGGGGTTCGAATCCCCCTCCTTCCGCACCGAGGGGCGTCTCTGCGAAAGCACCTAACGTTGGTCGATTCATCTAATGGTTAGGATACAAGATTCTCAATCTTGGCATAGGGGTTCGATTCCCCTATCGACTACGAAGAAACATTCAAAATCCTCTATAAATCAGTGATTTGCAGAGGATTTTTCTTTTCAAGGGCGTTAATTAGGTGTTAATCTTAACCAAGAATAAGAAAAGCGACCAACTGTTAATCTTTTCTTCTTTTTCTCTTGTTTGTTCTTATTCTACTATAATTTGAGTACCTTTGCACTCTAAAAAGATTAAATACAGGATAAGATGGAAACGCAGAATTGCTGGGAACCAGTCATAAATGAAAAGGAGAATATCATCAAGACTTTTGTAAAAGAAGCACTTGATAGTCTTGAAGAACGTCTGATACGGACTGCCGAGGGTGCATCTGACGAGTATATGGTGAAATTGGAAGAGGACGAATATGGGGTCAGCCGATTTTTCCGGTGCATTTGTCTAAATTAGGCAAATAGTTTTTGTAGTCTAAATATGAAGAATGC
>SUYI01000037.1 GCA_015060485.1 Prevotella sp.
CCAGTGAACTGCTTTCTGCGGTTATTGATGCCAATCCTAAGTTCCATAAACTCTATCAAATGTATAAATTAGTCGCCTGATGAATGAATATTCACTTGCGAAAGTTCAGTAAAAAGACAAATAAAACGAAAAGAACAATGAACAAGAAGGAAAGGTTTTGCGATGTTGATAACATCGTGGAATGGCGCCACATCATCACCACACTGCTCGCACTCGTCGCAATGACTGGGCAGGCACAGGAAATCAGCAAGGCAGAGGCAACTGCAACCGACTACATCAAACTGCTCAACAAGCAAGGATACCATGTCTTTGCGCTTGACTTGTCGAAGAATGTTTTAAGGATAACAACTTAAATGTAACAGAGGGACTTTTGATATACTGGGTGAAGAGGTGATGCGCCGAACTTTTTCAACCGTTTATAGGATTACTCTTATTCAAGAATAGTCGTTGCCCATTCGGGAATGTCACCAGTATATTGCTTGAACAGTTGACCGTCGGTCATGCGGAAGAGCAGACGAGCCTCAGTATCATCAATGGAATTGTCGTAAACATATACGCGGTCTGCCAAGGAGGCACAGCGCTTGCAATTGACAATCGATTTCTGATAGCGGGAAATCAGTATGCTGCGGCAGCCTGTTTGATTTCCTCAAAGAAACGTATTGTTGCTTCACGGTTTGTCTGGGAAGCTTCCTCAGCCGCCTCGCGCATCAACTGTTCGAGCACCTCGTCTGAAGGCTCCTCCATGCTTGTCAGTTTGTAAGTGTCGATACTCATATAGTGTCCTTTTTATCTTTTTGTGCGTGCAAATTTACGAAAAGTTTTGGAATATTGTTCGCTTTCGGAGGAAAAAGTGCAAAAAGTAGGGCGCTGATGGTTTGTTTTGTCATCTTCGGCCCCGATTTCTTAATTAAAATTAATGTATACAAGAAATCAGCCCTTTGTGTATCAGATAATAGATTTTATTTCATACTTTTGCTCCAAAAAGATACATAATGGCAGTATGACAACGGCGAAGGAAATCATTGAATATATGGAGTCGCTGCGCAATGAGGAGCAGCGGGAGAATCTGATGCGGTTCTTCAAGACGGCACCAGGGGAGTATGGCTATGGCGACGAGTTCTTAGGGTTGAAGGTGCCAGAGACGCGGGAGGTTGTCAGGGCGGCCAAGGATATTCTGATTGATGAAGTGCCAGTGCTGTTGATGTCGAAATGGCATGAGGTAAGACTTTGCGGATTTCTGATTCTGGTCTCGAAGTTTGAGAAACTGTCGACGAAGCGGTTGGAGAATGATCCCGAAGCAATCACAAAGCGCGACGAGATTCTGACGATGTATCTGCGATATGCCGAGCGGGCGAGCAACTGGGACTTGGTGGACTTGTCGGTGCACAAGATTCTTGGGCATTGGCTGTTGCTGCCTACTTGTCTTGGAGGCCGGGATGCAGGTCTTCACAAGAACTACAAACTGCATTTGCTCAATGAACTGGCTGCCAGCGACAATCTGTGGAAGCAACGCATGAGCATCGTCTGTTCGTGGAAAACCTCGCAGCAGGGCGACCCTTCGTGGTGCCTGCGCTATGCCGAGATTCACCTGCATCATCCCCACGACCTGATGCATAAGGCCGTGGGCTGGATGCTGCGTGAGATGGGTAAGCGTGTATCGATGGATCTGCTCCGTGACTTCCTCCGCCAACATGCCCACGAGATGCCTCGCACCATGCTCCGCTACGCCATCGAGAAGATGAACGAAGAGGAGCGCAAGCAATGGATGGAAGTAAAGGTATTCTCCACAAAAAGTCCTTCTTATTGAGGATATTTGCGAAATAATTACTATCTTTGTGGCCGAATAACTTATTAATAGACTAACATGAACATTGGAGACAAAGCGCCCGAGATTCTGGGCAAGGACGAACAGGGACGGGACATCCGTCTGAGTGATTATAAGGGTCGTAAATTGGTGCTGTACTTCTATCCGAAGGACAATACCGGCGGTTGCACGGCTGAGGCTTGCAGCCTGCGTGACCACTACGGGGAGTTGCAGGGCAAGGGCTACGAGGTGGTTGGAGTGAGCAAAGATTCTGCTGCTTCGCACGTGAAGTTCAAGGAGAAGCACGAACTGCCCTTCCCACTGATTGCCGATGTCAATCACGAGTTGTTGAAAGCGATGGGCGCATGGGGCGAAAAGTCGATGTATGGCAAGAAGACCATGGGTACCATCCGCACGACCTTCATCATCAACGAAGAGGGCATCATCGAACAAATCTTCGCTGGCAAACAGGTGAAGACGAAAGAGCACGCAGAACAGATTCTGACGCTATAGAAAAGATGCCGGAGAAGAAACGAAAGGAGTGGATGAGCCGATGAAGGACTATCCCGATAGGATGACGTCAGAGCAAACGAGGACGTTCAAAGACGATGTGCTGAACATTGTCAGTCAGATACCTTGTGGCTACGTCACTACCTATGGTCATATTGCTGCGTTAGCGGGCTGGCCCAGTCACGCAAGGATGGTAGGCCGCACGCTACGTTATACCCCTGGAGCAGAATTACTCCCTTGCCATCGCGTGGTAAATAACGTTGGTCGCACAGCCCCAGGCTGGAGCCGTCAGCGTCCGTTGTTAGAATCCGAAGGCGTCACCTTCATGCCTAACGGTCATGTGAATATGCAGCGCCACCTCTGGGAGCCTGAATTATCAGAATAGCTCTTTACAATGAGAGAACGGTAGCGGAAGACAGAGACTACGGCACTGGCAGGGAGAAAGCAGGGAGCAAACAGGGAGAAAGTACGGCAGTTAGCGGGAGTAATGCCGTACCTTTCTCGTTTCTTGCGGGCGGACAAATTATTCGTAGCGCCCGCTACGAATAATCATAGCGGACGGAGAAATTGATTACAGCGGCCGCTGAAAACCTAATTTATATTATATATAATCGGACAGCTAACATGTGGTATGCAAAATGCCACAAATCTTATCTGAACAGTTTCTTTTTCAGCCACTCGCGGACGGGCAGGTCGTAGAGTCGGTAAGAGCCATAGGCCACAAGGATGGCGAGCAAAAAGATACAGACGGCTACAAAGATGTGGGTGCCCAGAGGGGCATCCTTATGACTGTCAGCCCACGACATCTGCATGTAGATTAGAGGATAATGGGTGATGTAAATAGGATAACTGATATCTCCCAGGAACTTATTAATAGCCGATGACTTCGAGCCAGTGACGCTACTGCCAGCGCCCATCGCTACAATGAGTGGGAAGCAGATAAGGATACAGATGGCCTCGTAAAGTCCATTTGTCCAACGGGCCTCGCCCTCGGTGCCAAGTCCCATCCAGGGCATGCAGAACAACACGATAATCATCAGCGAGCACCACCAGAAGCCATGCTTAAATGAGAAATGAGTAATGAGAAATGAGTAATGATGATTACTTTGTTCGCCATCTGTTCTTAGTCGCGAGATAAGCAATCCGCAGAAGAAGGGATAAAGTAGACGGGTAAGGCCTACCTGAAGTTGGTCGGGTGTAGTGCTCCAACCGCCCACCACAGTATATAATGCCCAATTGCGCTCTTCAAGGAATCCTGTCACATCAATGTTCAGGCAGAGTATGACGGTCATCACGGCGAAGACAGCCACACAGATGCCCAAAGCCACCTTCGACAATCTGCGGATAACGAGTGCATAGAGGATATTGGCGATATACTCCCATTGCAACGACCAGGCTGGGCCGTTTAGCGGATTGGTCTCTGCCCAGCCTCTGATATCCATCGTATTGGGCAACGGAATCATCGTAAAGCACCAGAACATCACCAGCAGCACCATATACCAAGGCGTCTGGTTAATCAACGGAAACTCACCACAACTGCCGAAATAGAACATGATGGTTCCAAACAGCGTACCGAAGATAACCATCGGATGCAGACGAATCAATCGGCGCTTAAAAAACGACCACGTTGACATCCTGTCCCAGCGGTCATCGTACGCATAGCCGACAACAAAGCCTGAGAGCACAAAGAAGAAATCGACTGCCAGATAGCCATGATTGATGGGCTGATCAGGTTTGCCGCCGTAATAGGTTTCAAACAAATGATAGGCCACCACCAGCATAGCAGCCACACCGCGCAGTCCGTCAAGAATCTCATAGCGCGGTTTAGAGGCGAGGTAGATGTTCTGATTGCTCATAATGTCTGCAAAGGTACGTAAAATATTGGAGATAATACGGAATGTCGGGAAAAAAGTTGTACCTTTGTACCCGATAAAACTACTGAGAACGATGAGAAAACTACTGATGATGAGCGCTCGCTCTACCGCCAGTTCGGCTACAGTTTCTACTGCATCGACTACCCCGTCACCACCGGACTTAAGGCATTGGAGCTGGCCGGCTTGGACTTCGAGCGCCAGCAGCTGCTGCAGGATTTCTGCACCACGGCCGACGTGCTGGTGAAGAACGGCCTGAACTTCCCCAAGTTCGAGGTCAACTACGAGCAGTCAATCATCGCCCCCGCCGTGCAGTTCCTCTGCGAGGTTTATCAGGCCACCGGCAACAAGCGCTACCAGACTGCCGCCCAGAAGATGCTGCCCGCACTCGAGGCCCTGCAGTGGCACCAGCCCTCCTACCGCATGAACGAGATAGCCATCCGCCACTGGGACGGCTACTGGTTCGGCAAGCGCCAGACCTACGGCGACGTCTATCCCCACTACTGGAGCACCATCACCGCCGCCGCCTACCACCGCTATGCGCAGTGCATTGCCGACAGCGACCCCAAGGCTGCTGCCGACTATCAGCAACGGGCAGAACAGTGCGTGCGCGACAATCTCTGCCTCTTCTTCGAGGACGGACGGGCCACCTGCGCCTTCGTCATGCCTCGTCGCGTCAATGGCGAGGCGGCCCACTATGCCGATGCCTACGCCAACGATCAGGACTGGGCACTGATGTTCTATCTCATGGTAGCAGGACATTGAGCTGGGCTGTCCAGTCCTCGTTGTTCTGAGGACAAAGGGTGTGCATGCCAAGGGCTGCAGCAGCCTCTACGTTACGGGGACCATCATCGACGAAAAGAGTCTCTTCGGGTAGTGACTGCTGACCACGAAGCATGATTTCGAAAATCTCTTGATTGGGCTTCATGACCTTGCATTCGTAGCTTAGGTACATGGCATCGAAGAAATGGCCGATAGGATGACCTTCACCGTCGAAATCCCCATTTGCCCACTGCATCATAAAGGGGTTGGTGTTCGACAATAGGCACACTTTGTAGCCCCTGGCCCGGAGGTCCTGGATAGCTTCCAGATTACGTCGGGGCACATGGTCGACATAGCCGTGCCAGGCGGTGTAACACTCGTCCATTGACAGACTGCGTCCAACCAGCGTGCTAAGATCGCATCGGAACTCCTCGGCAGTAATTTGTCCGGACTCCAGCGCGCCGAAGATGCCTTTCTGCTCGAAGGCATCCAGATGGCGACGGGCATCGTGCAGCCCGATTTCCTCAAACCTGCGGACGGCCTGCTCATAGCTCAGTGCTATAACAACACCGCCCAAATCGAATGCTATATTCCTAATCATTTCAGATGGCAAAGGTACGAATAAGTGAGCGAAAAAACAAATTAATTTGGATTTTTCCGAACGGGAACACCTTCGATGAAGTCAAAGGTACAAAAAATTTGATTAAGTGGGAAGAAAAGAAATATATTTATTTTTCTTCTCATCGATTTTATCTGTTAAAGTCAATATTTCAAACGGTTAGTCGTGATAATAGCTGGATGTGACGTCCTTCCACGCGGATAACACCTTCCTGTTTCAATTCGTTCAGACAGCGCAATAGCGAATACTTCTGAATGCCGAAATGGTCGGCCAATTCCTGACGAGATAGGGGGAGAACAATCTGTTTGGTCTGTTGAAGTTTGCTCTGCTCCATCAGGTAAAGGCTTAACTTCTCGCGTACACTCATGGAAAGCATGCGCACTTTTTTGGTTAATTGGGCGATAATGTCTGAAAGTAACTGTATATAGTTCATCATCAGCCGTTGGTTGCTGTTGAGTAGCTTTTCCAAATCGTCAGATGTCAGCCTCAGAATGGTAGTATTTTCAGAAGCTTCGATGGAAACAGGGTAATAGTTGTCCGTAGAAAAGAGGAAGGCTGGAGCCAGCAGTTTGCCTGTTTGATGAGCAGCCATCCGAATGACACGACCGGATGGTCCTGTAATATATGCCACCATCTCACCGCTAATGATAATGTCAGCATAATGGCATACAGAACCAGCATAGACGTGAGTATCGCCTTTGCGATAATGAATGGCCCGATAGCGGACGGTGTGCATCAGGCTGATGATCTCCTGCTCGTTCAGACCTTTGAACAGCGGGCATTTCCTAAGTCCTTGTAAGGTGTCAATATCCATAACGATGGCAAAGATACGTATAAAATGTGAATAATTTCAAAATTTAACAACTATTATACGGATAAAGCCACAAATGTTACCACCTTATATCCCCATTAATGATTATTTTTGTCGCAAAATTCTAAAACAACACGGATGAGTTGGAAAAACTTATTAACATTTAAGGATATATTCTCATACAGGCAAAAGGTGGGTTTGCTGGTCGTTGCGGGCGTGGTTTGCGGACTCGGCGGACTTTTTATGTATCTGCTGCGCGCACATACCTATTTTGTTGGTGACAACCCGTCTGCTTGCGTCAACTGCCACATTATGACTCCTTACTATGCCACGTGGAGCCACTCCTCGCATGGACGCGACGCCACGTGTAACGACTGCCATGTGCCTCACCAGAACTTGGCTTTCTACTATGGTTTCAAGGCGATGGACGGACTGAAACATACGGCCTACTTCGTGACACATTCGGAGCGTCAGGCACCAATGGCTGAGGCACTGACGGGGCAGGTGGTGATGGACAACTGCATCCGCTGCCACACCCAGCTGAACCAGGAGTTTGTAAAGACGGGACGCATGGGATATATGCAACAACAGGCTCAGGGCGGAAAAGTGTGTTGGGACTGTCATCGCAATGTGCCGCATGGAGGCATGAACTCGCTGATGGCTACGCCTGGTGCAGAGGGAGTGACGCCACTGCCTCCGTCCCCAGTGCCCAACTGGCTGCAAAACATAATGAAAAAGTAAAAAGGTAAAAAAGTAAAAAGGTAAAGATGGCAAAGACATTAAAGAAATGGCAAGGTTGGCTGCTCTTTGGCGGCTCAATGGTAGTGGTCTTCGTACTGGGACTGCTCGTTTCGTCGTTGATGGAGCGCCGTGCCGAAGTAGCAAGTGTATTTAACAACAAGCGCACACAGTTTACTGACAGTATTGTGGCTCAGAACGAGAAGTTCAAGGCCGACTATCCGCGTGAGTACGAGACGTGGGCGATGACCGAGGACACCTCGTTTGAATCGAAGTATAATGGTTCTGAGGAGGTTGACGTGCTCGAACAGCGTCCTGAGATGGTTGTGCTGTGGGCTGGCTATGCCTTCTCGCGCCACTACAACACGCCTCGCGGCCATAAGCATGCGCTGGAGGATATGCGTAAGATTCTGCGTACAGGCAATCCAGGTATTGACGGCGACGGCGACATGCAGCCTGCCACCTGCTGGACGTGTAAGGGGCCTGATGTGCCTCGCATGATGCGTGAACTGAGTGGTTCGAAGTCGGTGATGGACCCTGCTAACTTCTATGCCAAGAAGTGGAGTGAACTGGGTACCGAAGAGATGAACACCATCGGTTGCAGCGACTGCCATGATGCCCGCACAATGGACTTGCGTCCTGCACGTCCTGCGCTTTATGAGGCTTGGGCTCGCGTGGGCAAGGATGTTCGCAAGGCCACCCATCAGGAGATGCGCTCGCTGGTGTGTGCTCAATGTCATACGGAATACTACTTCATCAAGCCCGACGACCCCAACAATCCCGGCAAGTCCAACTACCTGATGTTCCCGCAGGACAAGGGTATGACCTGCGAGGCAGCTGAGGAATACTATGACTCTATCGGTTTCTATGACTATATCCATCCACTGTCAAAAACCCCGATTCTGAAGGCTCAGCATCCAGGCTACGAAATTGCTCTGCAGGGCATTCACGGACAGCGCGGTGTGAGTTGTGCCGACTGTCACATGCCTTATAAACAGGAGGGTGGCGTAAAATTCTCCGACCACCAGATTATGTCGCCTCTGGCCAAGATTGACCGCACTTGCCAGACCTGTCACCGTCAGGATGCCGAGGTGCTGCGACTGAACGTCTATGAGCGTCAGGAGAAGTGCAACGAGGTGCGTAACCGTGCCGAGCAGGAACTGGCGCGTGCCCACTTCGAGGCTAAGTACATTATCGACAAGGGTGCAACCGAGGCTGACCTGAAACCCATACAGGCCCTACTGCGCAAGAGCCAGTGGCGTTGGGACTATGCCATCGCCTCGCACGGAGCCACCTTCCATGCTCCGCAGGAGGTGACGCGTCTGCTCTCACACTCCGTAGACTACGCCCAACAGGCTCGTCTGCTCATTGCCCGTATAGCTGCCAAGCAGGGACTCGTTGGCGACATTCCCGTGCCCGACTACTCTACGAAGGCTAAGGCACAGCAGGCCATCGGTCTCGACATGCAGAAACTGAATGACAAGAAGCAGCGGTTCCTGGACCAGATTGTTCCAAAGTGGATTGAAGAAGCTAAGAAGAACGGTAAGCTCATTGAGATTTGATTTGGACTAAACCATACTTTCATTTCTTCACCCTCCTTATCATACCTCATTCTTATAGTTGTTTTTCTTTCGCCAGAGCATAGGGAGAAACCGGTAGGTGGCGTCGATAGCCTGCTCGGCAATCTCGTGCTTGGGTAGCGAGGCGTCGATGCCGAAGACATTGATGCCGTACTTCGCTCCTGCGGCAATGGCCTTCGAGCAGTCGAGCACCGAGCCGCCGCCCACAGCGAGAATGACATCTATCTGCTCTTCTTTACAGATACGCACGCCCTCCAGCACGCTCGGGGCGTACTTCGGGTTGGGCTGAATGCCTGAGAGTTCGAATATCTCGAAGCCCTGCATAAGTTCCTTCACTCGGTCGTAGAGACCTAACTTCTTGATGCTGCCGCCACCGTAGGTCAGCAACACGCGCTTGCCGAGAGGACGCATCACCTCTGGCAACTTGACGATCGACTCCTTACCGAAGATGAGTCGTGTCGGGGTCATGTAATCAAAATTCTGTATATTTTTTGATTTGAATTGTTTAGCCTACAGCCAAAAAAACGAGTCTATAATTTATCGGCGAGGGCGATATTGCGAGGGCAAATATACGAAAAATTTCCCGCATGATGGTAATACGGAAGCGATTTTTGAGATTATTTATGAAAAATGCTCGTAACATTTATATGTCGACGCTTTGCTGTCTGTGAACAGCCATCTGCCGTCACGTTTGACGAGGTGGAATGTCAGACTGGAGTCCAACTAGTGCCAATTCTCGCAAATTTATTTGAAAAGGTACTCATTTTTGCTCGATTTTTCGTAATTTTGCATCGATAATCAGGATTGTTTATGATAGAACAAGCAATATTCCGCAGGTCTGAACTACTCTTGGGTGACGAGGCAATGGCGCGCATCGCTGAGAAGCGTGTCATCCTCTTCGGTGTCGGCGGCGTCGGCTCTTGGTGCGCTGAGAGCTTGGTACGCAGCGGCATCAGGAAGTTGACGATTGTCGACAGCGATCGCGTGTGCATCACTAATATCAACCGCCAGCTGATGGCGACGACGAAGACCGTCGGTCAGGTAAAGGTAGACGCCCTGAAGGAGCGTCTGCTGAGCATCAACCCCTCGGCAGAGATCACTGCCCTGCAACAGATATTTACGGCAGAGACGGCTGAGAGTTTCCAGCTCGATAGCTACGACTACATCATCGACGCCATCGACTCGCTGAAGGACAAGGCACTGCTCATCCTCTTGGCTTGCCAGACGAAGGCTCGGTTCTTTTCGTCAATGGGCGCTGCCCTAAAGCTCGACCCCACCAAGATTCAAGTGGCTGAATTCTGGAAGGTTAAGGGCGACCCGTTGGCGCGTGCCCTGCGCAACCGCTTCAAACGCGACAAACAGTTCCCCCGTCGCAAGTTCCAGTGCGTCTACAGCGACGAGCTCCTTGAGAATCGTCTGCCTATCGACCCTGACGACAAGGGTAACGGCAGCATCGTTCATATCACCGCCATCTTTGGTTTTATGTTGGCAGGATTAGTGGTACAAGACGCCATAAAAAGCAATGTATAAAGTCTATATACCAAACGTTTGGTATACAGAATGCCGTACGAATGGGATTGTGGGTATGTAATTTTCGCCGTACCTTTGCCGACGGAAACAAGTTCCATCGGCAAAGAGAAAGTAATTACATTATTAACTAAATAAAAAGGATAAGATTATGACAAAGATTGCAAAACAGCTGACTGAGCTCGTCGGCAACACCCCACTTCTGGAGCTCAACAAGTATTCACAGGCAAAGGGTCTTGAGACCCCGGTGATAGCGAAAGTAGAGTTTTTCAACCCCGGCGGTAGCGTGAAGGACCGTATCGCGCTGGCGATGATTGAGGATGCCGAGGCAAAAGGAATCCTGAAGCCCGGTGCCACCATCATCGAACCCACCAGCGGAAATACAGGCGTAGGATTGGCACTGGTATCTGCCGTCAAGGGCTACCATCTTATCCTTACCATGCCTGAAACCATGAGCGTGGAGCGTCGTAACCTTGTCAAGGCCTACGGTGCCGAGGTTCGCCTCACCTCTGGCAAAGACGGCATGCCAGGCGCCATCCGAGCCGCCGAGGAACTGCGCGACAGCATCCCCGGAGCTGTCATCCTCCAGCAGTTCGAGAATGCAGCCAACCCTGCCAAGCATTATGCCACCACAGGTCCTGAGATCTGGCGCGACACAGACGGAAAGGTCGATATCTTCATTGGCGGCGTCGGTACTGGCGGCACCATCAGCGGAACGGGTAAGTATCTGAAGGAACAGAACCCCAACGTGAAAATCATCGCCGTTGAGCCGAAGTCCTCACCAGTGTTGAACGGTGGACAGAGTGGTCCTCACAAGATTCAGGGTATAGGAGCCGGCTTCGTGCCCAAGACCTACGAGCCGCAAGTCATCGACGAGGTGTTCGACGTCGAGAACGACGATGCCATCCGCACAGGTCGTGAGATTGCCCAGTCAGAAGGTCTGTTGGTCGGTATATCTGCCGGTGCTGCTCTCTTCGCGGCCATCGAGGTGGCCAAGCGCCCGGAGAACAAGGGTAAGAAGATTGTCGTCCTGCTGCCCGATACTGGCGAGCGCTACCTCTCTACCGTGCTTTACGCCTTCGAGGATTATCCCCTGTAAAGCAATCACTTTCGTCAAATGTTCAGGCCGTAATTCTGTTTCACCTCACTCATTACGAAGGTGCTCTCAATGGATGACAGGCTCTCAATCTCGCCCAACTTATTGAGCACAAATTCCTGATATTGCTTCATATCCCGGGCGCGTACCTTTAGCAGATAATCGTACGCGCCCGAGGTGTTGTAGCACTCAGTCACCTCGGGAATGCGCTGAATGCGGCGGACAAAGGCATCAGCTATCTCGTGGTTAATCTGCTTCAGCTTCACCTTGCAAAACACCAGCAGACTCTGATCCAGCTTCTCGGGATCAAGAATGGCCACATACTTTTTGATATATCCTTTTTTCTCTAGCCGTTTCTGACGCTCAAACACCGGTGTCGGAGTCAGATGGACGGCATCGGCCAGTTCTTTTGTGGTCAATTTCGCGTTCCTTTGCAGCGTTTTCAAAATTTGCAAGTCGATTTCGTCTAACATGTCTACCATAAAAAGGAATGAGTTTCTGTTTCTGGGCTTTCTGAAGGCCCTCTTTGGAATATTTTTCTTTTCAGCATGCAAATTTAGGATTTTTTTCTGAATTATGAAAAGATTTTGGTGGAATTTAAAGAATTAATTAGTATCTTTTTGCACCCAAATAAAGACAGAACATTATGGCAAAATTACAGACTATCGTCTTGGCAACAGCACTATTGGCTGTGTGGTCTGCCTGTGCAGGCCACCATGCTGTTCTTAGCGCCACTGACCACAACCTCTTCACGTCGCTGCTCGACAAGAGCCAGACTGAAGTCGACGCACGCATCGACAGCATCTGGGCACACTTCTTCACACCGGGCGACCTCAGCCGTTACGAGGCCGACGGACAGCAGACCGTCTACTACGAAGTGGGTGACACGATGGTCATCATTCTCGACACGGGCAACAACGACGTCCGCACCGAGGGCATGTCGTACGGCATGATGATTAGCGTGCAGCTCGACAAGCGTGCCGAGTTCGACAAGCTGTGGCGATGGGCAAAGGCCTACATGGCCTACCCCACCGACAGTCCCTGGGACGGCTACTTCTGCTGGCAGTGCAGCATCGACGGCACGAAGATTGGCGGCAGCAATGCCTCCGACGGTGAAATCTATTTCGTCACCGCACTCTTCATGGCAGCCGACAAATGGGGCGAGCCGCGCTATGCTGACGAGGCCAACGAAATCCTGCGCAAGGTGTCGTCGAAGGACGGACCGGCCACAGGCGTCTACAACCTCTACGACGACTCCACACGACTCGTCACCTTCGTACCCAACGAAGAAGTCCACTGGTTCAGCGACCCCTCCTACTGCCTGCCCGCATTCCTCGACCTATGGGCCGAGAAGGCCGATGCCCGCAACGACTTCTGGCGCAACGCTGCCGACAAGGCGCTGGCCCGCGAATACGTCCAGCGACTCTGGGACGTCCGCCCACCCACCGGCAAATGGCGCTACTATGTTGGCATGGTCTATTTCCTCTCCATGCTCCACGTTTCTGGTCATTTTAATTTCTAAGACACCATTTAGTGTTAGGGTAGTGACCCTTTAGTGTTAGGGTAAAGGCCCTTTAGTATCAGGGTAGAGGTCCTTTAGTATCAGGGTAAATATTGAAGTAATAAAAGACACAGGGAATTATTATCCTATAAATCCTAAACTCCTCATTCCTTAATATAATAAGGTGGAGGAGAGTCTTATTTGTTTAGAAACGTTAAATATATCGTTTTTCGATAAATTTTTATTGTTTTTATTTGGTGGTTCGAAAAAGAATGTCTACTTTTGCATATCGATAAACGATAAATAACCAAATTAAAACAATAAATACGTATGGAAATTAAAGAGTTTTTCCGCAAGGGTGATCACATCGAGCCTCAGTACGTCGAAAACTTCCCCAGAATGGTTCACACGTTGCATACGGGTCCTTTGTACTGGATGATCATTGGCTACTTCTTTACTCCCAAGATTCTGAAAGACGCCCAGAAGCTGAAGGAAGAGCAAGACTATACTATATAATAATACGATAAGAATTATGAAAAAGAGACTGAATTTCTTTTGTGCGTTGATGTTGCTGCTGATGGCAACAATGGTGGTGATGACGTTTATAACTGGCGCCGATGCCTTTCAGGAGGGTTGGAACAAGGGTAGAGATGTATTGCCAGCCAATACCTGGCTTGCGTTACTGGAATTCCATGCCGAAATGATTGCCATTGTAGCTGCCCTTGTGTCGTTCGCAAGTTTTGTACGTTTCATCCTTAACGTCAATCACGACAAGGTGTTTGTGTGGGAAAACGTCCCCTTGCTCCGTCTTACTGGTGTGGGATTGCTCGTTATGGCACTCATAGTCTCTGCCGATGAATATTTTACTGGTACTAGTCTGACAGAGGTTTACGACAACTATTTCGACATACTGATATTCTGTGTGTTTAACCTGATTGTTGCCGAGGCCTTTGCCGTCGGACTGAAATTGAAAGAAGAACAGGATTTAACCATCTGAAGCCCATGGGACGAATTATAGTAAATCTGGACGTAGAACTGGCCAAGCGCAAAATGTCGCTCAGCGAGTTAGCAGAGAAAGTGGGCCTGACGATGGCCAACCTCTCCATCCTGAAAACGGGCAAGGCCAAAGCCGTGCGCTTTACCACCCTCGAAACCATTTGCCGCGTGCTGGGCTGTCAGCCAGGCGATATATTAGAATATAGAGACGAATAACCACATAAATCAAAGCAAATATGAAAAAGATTAAAATATACAGATACAAGTGGCAACCAATTGTTGGTATTATCACGTGTTTCGCTATTATGGCTAGCTACGCGTTCCGCATGTATCACGCTGGAAGTAGATTTAATAATGGAATAATGACTACAATGATAATCGCACCATATATAGCCTTCTGTATTGTTGCGTTCTTCATTAGGAAACCCAAGCTGATTATCACAGATTATTCTGTGATGGTAAACACGTATGTGCCTTGGGAAGTCTTTTTCGAAGAGGTTGACTCGTTCTATCCCACCAGTTACAAAGGACAGGAAGTAATAGGCATTCGTTACAAGAAAGATGTCGAGACTGGCCTGACAATAGAAGAAGTGGAAGAAGGACTGAGTGCGCGCAAACAAACGCTCCTAAACCCTGGTGAACCATACGACATTTACGTCACTGGCCTCTCAAAAAAGCCTCAAGAAATCCTCGACCTGTTGAACGAACGAATAAAGAAATAGACAGAACATGAAACTATTATCAACAATACTAACCATCCGCAGGATTGAGTTTATATAAGAAAATGCTTTGACGTTTTGATTCTTTAACACTAAAATCTGTAATCATTCTATATGGTGCTTGTCTATAAAGTAGAATGAGCAAGATAGTCATAGACGATAATTCAGACAACGAAAGGCTTCGCATCGGGCGGATACTCAACGGAAAACGCGAAGAATTTGCCTGGTTCGTGAACAGGTATTCGCAACAAGTGATAGATTTCACGTCGCGGATGATGCCCGATGCCGAGGATGCCAAGGAAGTGGCGCAGAATGCCTTTGTCAAGGCCTTCCGCTCGCTGAGCACGTTCGGATTCCAGTCGTCATTCTGCACGTGGGTCTGCCGCATTGCCTACCGCGAGTCGCTGAACCGTTTGAAACGCCAGCAACCTCACTATGTGGACATCGACAACCTGCCTGCCATTGAAGACGACGAAGAAGAACTGTCGACTGGTCGCGAAGAGCGAATCGCACTGATGGAAGAGGCCATCGACGACCTGCCGTCTGACGAGCAACTGCTGATACATCTCTATTACTACGAAGACCGACCATTGCGAGACATCGCTTACATCATGGATGCGGAACCAAATGCATTAGCAACCAGACTCCACAGAATTCGGAAGAAGCTATTACGGATGATTAAACAGAAAGAAAATGAACAAATTGACAGATAACGATATTCGTGACGCCCTGAAGCAAAGGGAAACACATCGGACGAAGCTCGAAGTGCCAGCAGATTTCTGTGCAGAAATCATGCAAGAGATTGCCCCCAAGGCTGTACGCAGAGCACGATATGTCTACATCGCAGCCCTTGCCGCAGCAGCCTGCATAGCCTTTGCCGTGCTGATGGTTTGGCCAAAGGAAGACGAGAAAAAGTCCGACGGGAGCGAACTCGCAGTACGACAGGAGCGAACTTACAGTACGTCGGGTGCGTACTCTCAGTCCGACACCGTAGGACTATCATCCAGCACTGAGGAGGATATTGAGAATATGGATACTGAAAGTCGGGTGCTGCCGGTTAAAGCGGCAGTACGTCAAGCCAAAAGAACAGACATAAAATTAGTAGTACAGCATACTGCGAGTCCTGTCCGGGAGGGCAGCACGCAGCGTACCGCCTCGACAGCCGACAGCCTCGACTATTACATCAATAAGATAGAACGCGAACTGGCTCAGGTGGACGACAGCCTCTATATTGAGCGCATTCATCGGGTGATGCACGCCGACGAGCGACTGCAGCGCATCGTCAACAGCTACATCCTGAATGAATTGCAACGTGACGGCAAGTCCAGCGAGGCATATATTATTAATAATGTAAAAACTGACGAATATGAAGAATAGAAACATGGTAATGACAGTATGCCTGATATGGGCAATGTCGATAAGTGCCCAGGTGAGCGACGCAACCCGTCGCGTCCACGAAGCGTTGCAGGCTTTCGTAGCATCCGGCGAGTATAACGTCAGCCAGGGACGTGTCGTCACCAGCGACGCCGTTTCCGGCGGCAAGGCTACGGCCTACGAATTCAGCCAGGTGTTTGCTGTCGAGGGCACCACCGATGCCAGCATGCTGTTTCCACACTTGAAGGAACTGGAGCAGGCGTTGCGCAGCGAGGCCCTGCATGCCAAAGAAGTCATGATTCACGACGCCCGGGAGGGGGCGCCGCTGGCCGCCGGCGTACGCTGGCTCCTGGCCAGTCCGACTGGCGCGGTCAGTGGGAAATATGTATTCGGAAGCAAGCAGAACATCCGTCTGCTGTCGTTCGACGAGCCGGACGGTCTGCGCTATGCCGTGCTGTTGGTGTGGGAACAGCAGATTAAGCCAGACCAACAGATTGGAAACGTCTGGATGATGAACGGCACCGTCTACGAGATTTCGGCAAAGAAGCATGACGACATGCCGTTCATCCTGCCTTATAACGCACAACAAACAGCAGAACTGACCATCGGGCCGGCCATAGACCCCACTGCCCCCCAGACCTACGACGAACTGCTGGCCAAGGTCCGCCAGACCTGCCAGATTTATGACCGCGAGACGTCGGGCGGCAAGACGGCAGCCGTCGTCGTACTCCATAAGATGTGCGACGGCTATTCCCAGACGCTGACCCGCGAGCAGTACGACACGCTCATCGGCATCCTCAGCCCCTACGCCGAGACGGCTGTCGGCCAGAAGCACAAGGAAATGTTCGGCTACACCTGCTACACGCTTTATAAGAAGAGCGCGCACTATCAGGCAGAGGGCGGTGAAGTGAAGCGCCGTCCGGCCATGATTACCTCCTCCACCATCTCCACGACGCAGCTGCGCAAGGTCGTATCATACAACGGACTGATTACCAACGGTTCTGAAGACCTGCAACTGGTGGACTGCCAGATTAGCGGCATAGCCTCCGCCGATGCCGACAGCGTCACCGTCCGCCGCAGCGTGGCCTCATTCGAGGAGCTTGGACGCTTCCCTGTCCGCAACGGTCGCTTCTCATTCACCTGCCGATTGCCAAAGGACGAGGTGTGCGGCCTGACCACAGAAAACCGCCATTTCACGTATTTCTGGGCAGACGGCAAGCCCATCAACGCCGACTTGGTAAAGAGCACCGTCAAGAGTCAGAAGGCCTCGCAGCAGCGTAACAACTTCCTGAACGAGACGGAGGCAGAGCGGCTGCGCATACTGAAGATAAAGGACCGTGCAGAACTGGATGCCGCCATTGCCAAGCAGCGTGAGCGTTATCGTCAGGTCATCTTCCAAGGCGACGATGATCTGCTGAGAGCCTACGCCCTCTACAAGGCATATACCGAGCTAACCTACGACGAACTGAAACCTTTCGTCAGCGACCAGTTCCGATATACCAACCACCTGCTGATGGCTCCCGTCAAGGAATACATGGCAGGGCTGGAGAAGCGCCGCCCAGGGAAGCATTATGAAGACATGCTCCTGGCAGACACGCTGGGCAACGCTCACCAGCTGAAAGAGTACGTCGGACGCGGCTATGTCGTGCTACACTTCTGGGAAAGCTGGAACCGCGACGAGTTCGACATCCTGCCCCAGCTGCGCACGCTCTACGACCAGTATCACGCAAGAGGCCTGCAAATCGTCAGCCTGGCCATGGATGGCAACTATAAGAAACAGTGGACAGACCGAGTGAAAGAAGAGAACCTGCCCTGGCCACAGATGACCACGCAAGCGGCCAAGAATCTGTACGGCATCCTCTCATGGCCCGAAACCGTTGTCATCAGTCCTGATGGCACCATCGTCGCCAGCCCCTCAACAGTACAAGAATTAGAGGCGGAACTGAAAAATATTTATAGTACAAACTGATTAAGAATTGCGGGGATGGCTCTGAATGCCCCATTTTATAGTAGTTTTGTCTATTTTAAAAGAAAAGCAGCCCCGTCGGGAATGACGAGGCTGCTTTGTTATCTATAAAACGACTATCTGTCGATTGAAGAATCTTCTGATTAGAAGTTGAAATAGAGACCGAAGTTCAGAGCTGCCAGCGAGTTCAGGCTGAAGTCAATCTCGTTAAGAGCCTTGGCACCATCGAAATCAGCCTTAGCAGTAGACCAGCCAATCTGACCGAGCTTAGCAACGAAGCTAACCTTCTCGTTCAGGTTGATGGCAACACCAGGCTGAATACCAATACCGAATGCGTTCACCTTAACATCGCTGTTGCCAGTATTTGCATAGCTAACAATACCGTCGGCGAAGAAATTTACCTTGTCGAGCTTGGCAAAAGTGTAACGAACGTAAGGGTTGACAGCAAAAGTGTTCACCCTCTTGTCCAGCTTGCCAGCGAAAGAACCGTCATTTGCATAAGCGATGTTGTTGGTAGAATAACCAACGGCAATACCGATTGCCCAGCTGTCGTTGAGGTTGTAACCCAGCTCAGGGGCGATAGTGAATGTAGTAGCAGAAGTACCATCACTGCTCAGTGACTTTAAACCAACAGTACCACCAACATAAACCTGTGCATTAGCTGTCATAGTCATCATTGCAACAAGTGCAATAGCAAAAATCTTTTTCATTTTCTTTTTACCTTTTTTATTATACTTTGGTGCCGTTTTAGCGACACCGTTATCTTGAAATCGGGTGCAAAGGTAAGGGCTTTTTTAACATTGTGTGCGCAAACAATGGTATTTTTCCAACTTTTTGCGGATTCCTTGACATAAATCAGTAATTTGTCGTTTTTTGGTGTAACGTTGTCATTAAAATGACGAAGTTATCTCATCTCGGCAAAAAAAAGAATGATTTCTTTTGTTTTGCTCTCATTTTTTCGTAACTTTGTAGCCAAACTACTAAAACATTTCGACGCGTATGGAAAAATATGTTGCTGACGAGAGCCGTTACGACGGTATGGAGTATAACCGCTGCGGACGCTCAGGCGTCCTGTTGCCCAAGGTAAGTCTGGGCATGTGGCATAACTTCGGAGGTGTGGACGACTACCGGCGTTCACTGAAAATACTATGCTATGCCTTCGACAAGGGCATTACCCACCTGGACCTGGCAAACAACTACGGTCCGCCATACGGCTCGGCCGAGGAAACGCTGGGCCGCGTGATGGACGAAGCCCTCAGGCCCTACCGCGACGAACTGTTCATCTCGTCGAAGGCCGGCTACGACATGTGGGCAGGTCCTTACGGCGACTGGGGATCGCGGAAATACCTGATGGCATCGCTGGACCAAAGTCTTAAGCGCATGCGACTGGACTACGTAGACCTGTTCTATTCGCACCGCTACGATCCCAACACACCTTTAGAAGAGACCTTGCAGGCGCTGGTGGACATCGTTCGTGCGGGCAAGGCACTGTATGTAGGTATCTCACGCTGGCCATTGGAAGCTACGCGCTTTGCCATCGACTTTCTGAAGCAGCGCGACGTGCCCCTGCTGATTTATCAGGGTCGTCTGAACATGCTGGACCGCTCGCCCATCGACGAGGGCATTCTGGAACTCTGCCATCAGGAAGGGGTAGGATTCATTTCCTTCTCACCGTTGGCTCAGGGTTTGCTGACGGACCGCTACCTGAACGGCATCCCCGAGGGGTCGCGCATGACGCGTGAGCACTTCCTGAGACACGAGATGCTGACTCCCGAACTGCTGGCACAGCTGCAACAATGGAATGCCGAGGCTCAGGCCCAAGGCAGAACGCTGGCCGAACAAGCCTTACGCTGGATTCTGGAACAAGGCGGCGTTACGTCCGTACTCATCGGAGCCAGCAGCACAGAACAATTAGATAAAAATTTGAAAAGCATTAAGTAATGAGATACCGATTCTTTCCAATCCTTTTGGGGCTATTAAGCCCTTTGGCAATATCTGCGCAATGTCGAACAACTACCAGTCTGAACGAAGGCTGGGAGTTTTCGCGCGACTCGCTATTCAGCAGCGTACAGGTGATTAACGTGCCTCATGATTTCCAAATAGAGCAGCCCTGGATTCCACCCTCAGCAGACGAGAAAGCCGACAACACTGACGTGGCCGCCAACATCAAGAGCCGCCTGTCGGCCCGTGGCTTCAAGGAGATGGGCAAGGGCTGGTATAGGAAGACGCTGACCATCAGTCAGGACCAGTTGAAGGACAGACGGACGTTGCTGGACTTCGAGGGCATCATGCTGGTTGGCGACGTGTGGCTGAACGGCCGGCACATCGGAGGAACAGACTACGGATACGTAGGTTTCGAGCTGGACGTCACACGGCTGTTGCGTGCCGGAGACAACGAGTTGGTGGTGTGTGCCTCGACGATGACGGAGCGCAACTCGCGCTGGTATACCGGTGGCGGACTGTTCCGTAACGTCAACCTGGTCAGTACTCCTGCCGACCTGTATTTCGGACGCCATCCACTGTACATCACCACCCGCGACAACCGTTACGTCACCTTGACTGCAGAATACACCAACCGCACAAAGGCCAAGGAGGTGAAAATGGCGGTTAAGATCTACGACCCCGACGGACTGCTGGTGGCAGAGACCACCGCCAGCAAAGGTCGCAATCCGCAGACGCGTACGCTGGAGATGACGACGCAGGAAATGGAAATCAAGAACGCCCAGCTGTGGGATACGGAATCGCCCAAACTTTATAAGGCTGTGGCCCAACTGCTTTACGAAGACGGCAGCGTGGCCGACGAATACGACGAGGAGTTTGGCATCCGCACCATCGAGATTGGTCCGAAGTTCGGACTGAAGGTAAACGGCAAGAAGGTGTTGCTGAAGGGCTATGCAAACCACCACACCTTAGGTGCATTAGGTGCCGCAGCGTACCCCAGAGCCATCGAGAAGCGACTGCAGTTGATGAAGCAGTTTGGCATGAACCACGTGCGCACCAGCCACAACCCCTACAGCCGTGACTTTATCAAGCTGTGCGACAAGATGGGCATCTTGGTCGTCGACGAGTTGTACGACAAATGGACTGTGCAACACACGGGCGGGCGCGTACCTTTCATGAACCATTGGGCACAGGATGTGACAGAATGGGTAAAGCGCGACCGTAACTCACCATCGGTGGTGCTGTGGAGCCTGGGCAACGAACTGCAGCAAGACCCCAACCAGCCGTTCAACGACTTCGGCGTGACATGTTACAAGATGATGAAACCCGTGCTGCAACGCTACGACTCGACCCGACTGGTCACCGTGGCCATGCACCCGCGATACCGCAACTGGGAAACCGACTCTCTGCCCTGCAATCTCGCCATGTTAACTGACATACAAGCTTACAACTACAGGTATATGTATTTCCCCGGCGACGGCAGACGGTTCCCTTGGATGACGTTCTACCAAAGCGAAGCATCGACAGCCGCCATGGGTCCCAACTACTTTGAAATGGACTTGAACAAGGTCATCGGACTGGCCTACTGGGGTGCCATCGACTATTTGGGCGAGTCGCAGGGCTGGCCCGCCAAGGGCTGGGCACAGGGCGTATTCTACATCGACGTGCAGCCCAAGCCCAAGGCTTATTTCATGAAGTCGTTCTTTACAGATGAGCCGCTGGTCAGACTCTCGGTCATGGAAGACAAAAACGCCGGTACGGAATGGAACGGCATCATCACGGGCATGGATCGCCAGTCAGAACTGTGGAACCGTCCTGAGGGGTCGAAGGCCAATCTGGTCATCTACACCAACTGCGACGAGGTGGAACTGACGCTGAACGGCAAGAGTCTGGGGCGCCGCCAGAACCCCACCGATGCCAAGAACCGTAACAGAATCAACTGGAACGATGTGGACTACAAGAAAGGCCGTCTGGAAGCCATCGCCTACCGCCAAGGTAAGGCTGTGGCCCGTCACGCCCTGGAGACAACCGGAAAACCCGTCAGAATCATAGCCGAACCCGACAATAGTAACTGGAAGGCTGACGGTATGGACTTACAACACGTGCGACTGACCGCCGTCGACGCCAAGGGCCGCAAAGTGCTAACCTATCAGGACGAGTTGACCTTCGAGGTAGAAGGCGACGCCACCATCGTGGCTGTGACCAATGGTGACATCAACAGCGACGAGTTGAACGCGACGAATCACCGCCGTTTGTGGCAAGGACAGGCCATGGTTATTCTGCGCGCAGGCAAGACACCCTCGAAGATGACGCTGAAAACCAACTCCACTACATTTAAGCCAATTATTACAAAACTCGAAACGAAATAATGATGATGAAACGATTCTTTTTCCTTTATCTTGTATGTTGCGCTTTTGCCGCAACCATTGGTGCGCAAACGGAAGTCTTACAGACAGCCCGACTGACCAATGACTACTTCATGGCGAAGTATAGTGACCCCACGATTCCCACCAACGTGAAACGCATCCGTCCCAGTTCGCTATGGACGCGTGCCGTCTATTACGAAGGACTGATGGCTCTCAATGCCATTGACCCGCAAGAGCGCTACGTGGACTACGCCTTGCGCTGGGCTGACTTCCACCAGTGGACACCTCGCAACGGCACGGGAACGACACACGCTGACGACCAGTGCTGCTCGCAGACCTACATCGAACTGAACCTGTTGACTGGAAAAGGCACATTGGAGCCCACCAAGGAGAATCTGCAGAAGCAGATGGCTACAGGTCGCGCTGACTACTGGACGTGGATTGATGCCATCCAGATGGCCATGCCCGTATTTATAAAGATGTATGCGATTACCAACGACAAGCACTATCTGGACTATGCCATGAAGAGCTACCGCTGGAGCCGCAACGAGTGTGGCGGCGGATGCCTGAACGTGAAGGAAGGCCTATGGTGGCGCGATGCTGACTATGTAGCACCCTATAAGGAAAAAGACGGCAAGAACTGCTATTGGAGCCGCGGCAATGGCTGGGTGTATGCTGCATTGGTACGCTCGATGAGCCTGCTGTCGCCCAAGAGCAAGGAGTATAAGGAGCTTTGCAAGGACTTCCTGCTGATGAGCAAAGCCCTGCTTGACTGTCAGCACGAGGACGGTTTTTGGCATGTCAGTCTGGTGTCGGACGTGGACTATCCCAATCCCGAGATGACAGGTACGGCACTCTTCCTCTACGGTATGGCATGGGGCATTCAGAATGGACTATTGAAAGACCAGACCTATCGCCCAGCCTGTGACAAGGCGTGGAAGGCGCTGAAGTCGTGCATCCACACCGATGGTTTCCTGGGTTGGAACCAGGGCACAGGAAAAGACCCCTCTGCCGGACAGCCCGTCACCTTCACCAGCGTTCCTGACTTCGAAGACTACGGAACAGGCTGCTATCTGCTTGGCTTAACCGAATACTATAAACTACTGACGAAATGAAACGCATCATCATATTATGTTCAGTGTGCTGCTGTCTTACAGCAGCAATAGCACAGTCCTGGCCTACACCACGTCCTGAGGCCAAGGCCGGCACGCGCTGGTGGTGGCTGGGCTCGGCCGTCGACAAGGAAAACCTGCAATGGAACCTCTCGGAATATGCCCGCGCTGGCATTGGAGCGGTCGAAATCACTCCGCTCTACGGCGTGCAGGGCAACGATAAGAACAACATCCCCTTCCTTTCGCCCGAATGGATGCAGGCCCTGAAGATGGTTGAGGACATTGCCCGGCCCTTAGGCATCGAAGTCGACATGAACTGCGGCACGGGATGGCCCTTTGGCGGTCCGCACATATCGCTGGACCAGGCAGCCTGTAAAGCCATCTTCAAGGACTCGCTCGTAGATGGTTCCCACGTCTACAGTGTAGAGATCGGCCGCACCAAACAGAAGGTGAAACGTGCCGCACCTGGCGGTGAGGGATGGGTGGTCGACCACTTCGACCGCGATGCCGTCCGCCACTATCTCGAGCGCTTCGAACAGGCCTTCGCCCAGTCGGGCGTCTCCTACCCCCACACCTTCTTCAACGACTCCTACGAGGTGTATAAGGCCAACTGGACCCCTACCCTCTTCGACGAGTTCCAGAAGCGTCGCGGCTATGACCTGCGCACGAAACTGCCCGAGCTGTTGGGCGTGGTCGACGACGGCAACCAGGTGCTGTGCGACTACCGCGAGACGCTCAGCGACCTGTTACTCGAAAACTTCACGCAGCAATGGGTGGCATGGGCCCACAAACACGGCGTCAAGGTGCGCAACCAGGCACATGGTTCACCAGCCAACCTATTGGATCTCTATGCGGCCGTCGACATCCCTGAGATTGAAGGTTTCGGACTCTCCGATTTTGGAATCAAGGGACTGCGTACCGATCCCGGCAAGACGAAGAAGAACTTCAGCGACGTGTCGATGCTGAAGTATGCCCCCTCGGCAGCCCATGTCACAGGCAAGCCGCTGACCTCCAGCGAGACGTTCACCTGGCTGACAGAGCATTTCCGCACCTCGCTGTCACAGATGAAACCCGACCTCGACCTGATGTTTACCTGCGGCGTCAACCACGTCTATTTCCATGGCTCGTGCTATACGCCCAAAAAAGACACATGGCCAGGATGGAAATTCTACGCCAGCGTCGACATGTCGCCCACCAATAGCATCTGGCGCGACGCACCCTATCTGATGCAGTATATTGAAAGGTGTCAGAGTTTTCTGCAACTGGGACAACCCGACAACGACTTTCTAGTCTATCTGCCCGTACGCGACATGTGGCACCAACGTGGGCCACGCAACGACGACGCCAAGGAGGCTAGCAAAGACCGCAGAAACGGTGAAGACCTGCTCATGCAGTTCGACATTCATACGATGGACGAGAAGGCGCCGCAATTCATCCGCAGCATTCTGACCATCGACAGCCTGGGCTACGACTGCGACTACATCAGCGACCGCCAACTGGCCAAGGTGCGTGTGGAAAACGGCATGTTGGTAACGGAAGGCAACACACGCTATCGCGCCCTGATCATCCCCAGCGGCACTACCATTGATAGTCGGCTGCAAGCTCTGTTGGACCCCATTGCGGCGTATGTCATCAAGGGCGAGACACCAGAGGCCATGGCCCGTTTCGCTAAGGCTGAACCCATGAAAACGGAGCTTGGGCTGCGCGCCATCCGTCGCAAGTCACTGCGAGGATGGCATTATTTCATGGTCAACCTGACCCCACGCGACATAGAGGCCGACGTGCCGCTGGCCGTGCCCTTCGAAGGTGCCACATGGTTCAATCCCATGAATGGCGACATCGAACCCGCCTGCGTCAGCAACGGGAAGCTGCACATCGTACTGCGTTCTGGCGAGAGCCGCATCCTGCAAACATCAGCAAAGCCTACTCAGCCCATTCAGCGTGTCACGACTCATTCGCAACAACCACAAGAGTTGCCCATCAGCGGTCCTTGGACACTTTACTTTACTGAAGAGGCACCACGCGTAGCAGGTACTTTCACGCTGCTGAAGCCCCAGACGTGGGAAACGCTCAGCGATTCGGCAGCAGTAACCATGGGCACTGGCATCTACACCACAACGTTCCGACTGACCAAACAGCAGGCCAAACAAGAGTGGATGATTGATTTGGGCGACGTTCGCGAATCGGCCCGTGTCTATCTGAACGGTGAATTCTTGGGATGTGCCTGGGCCGTACCTTTTGTGCTCGACTGCCGCGATGCCTTGCGCAAAGGCAAGAACGAGCTACGCATCGAGGTCACCAACCTACCCGCAAACCGCATCAGCGACTTGGACCGCAAGGGCTACAAGTGGCGCAAGTTCAACGAGATCAATGTCGTCGACATTAATTACAAGCGCACGACGTATGATGGTTGGGAACCCGTCAAGAGCGGACTAAATTCAGAAGTAAAACTGATTGAAAAGTAAAAAGACAAACAACCGACAAAACGGCACATTATTCTGCCTTTTTGTCGGTTCCCATTGTTCGGCATATTCTTTGTCCAACCTATCATTGCGGGCTGAAGCCCTAGATAAAAAATAAGAAATAAATAATTAAAAAACATATAGGAGGACAAAACTATGACATTAGACAAGTTTACTATCAAAGCACAAGAGGCCGTACAGCAGGCAGTGAACACCGCGCAACTGAACGGTCAACAGGTCATTGAACCTGTACACATACTGAAAGGTATACTAGAGAAGGCGAAGGACGTGACGAACTTCATCTTCCAGAAGCTCGGCGTTAATGCCCAGCAGATCGACATGCTCGTTCAGAGCGAATTACAACACCTGCCCCGTGTTCAGGGCGGACAACCGTATCTTTCAAGCGACAGTAACAACGTGTTAGTACGTGCTCAGGACTACGCCCAAAAGATGGGTGACGAATTCGTTTCATGCGAACCCATATTATGGGCTCTCCTAACCGTCAACTCTACTGCCTCACGTATCATGAAAGATGCAGGCATCACCGAGAAGGACCTGCGTGCAGCTATTCAGGAGTTGCGTCAAGGCCAAAAAGTGCAGAGTCAGAGTACTGATGACAATTATCAGTCGCTGGAGAAATATGCCAAGAACTTGGTCGATATGGCTCGTCAGGGCAAACTCGACCCCGTCATTGGTCGTGACGACGAGATTCGTCGTTTGCTGCAAATTCTGTCGCGCCGCACGAAGAACAACCCCATTCTGATTGGTGAACCAGGTACGGGTAAGACCGCCATCGTCGAGGGTCTTGCAGGCCGTATCGTTCGTGGCGACGTGCCCGAGAATCTGAAGGACAAGCAAGTCTATTCGCTCGACATGGGTGCACTGGTCGCCGGTGCCAAGTACAAGGGTGAGTTCGAGGAGCGTCTGAAGTCGGTCATCAACGAGGTGACGAAAGCCGAGGGCCGCATCATCCTCTTCATCGACGAGATCCACACGCTGGTAGGTGCTGGCGGTGGCGAGGGTGCCATGGATGCCGCCAACATTCTGAAGCCCGCCCTGGCTCGTGGTGAGTTGCGTGCCATCGGTGCTACCACGCTCAACGAGTATCAGAAGTATTTCGAGAAGGACAAGGCCCTGGAACGCCGATTCCAGACGGTTATGGTCGACGAGCCCGACGAACTCTCGGCCATCTCCATCCTGCGTGGATTGAAGGAACGCTACGAGAACCATCATAAGGTACGTATCCAGGACGACGCCTGTATCGCTGCCGTGCAACTCTCCGAGCGGTATATCAGTGAGCGTTTCCTGCCCGACAAGGCCATCGATCTGATGGATGAGGCAGCCGCCAAACTCCGCATGGAGCGCGACTCTGTGCCCGAGGAACTCGACGAGATTACCCGCCGTCTGGCCCAACTCGAAATCGAGCGCGAAGCGATTTCTAGAGAATCTAGTAGATCTAGTGAGACTAGTCCGACTAGTAAACTAGATCAGCTCGACCGCGACATCGCCGAGCTCCGCGAACAGGAAACCCAGTTCCGTGCTAAGTGGGAGGGCGAACGCCAGCTGGTGAACCAAATCCAGCAGGACAAGCAGGAGATGGAGAACCTGAAGTACGAAGCCGAGCGCGCTGAGCGTGAGGGCAACTATGGCAAGGTGGCCGAAATCCGCTACTCGAAGCTGAAGGCTCTCGAAAATGACATTGCAGCCATCCAACAACAATTGGATGGCACTGTGTCAGGCGGTTTTGCCGCCGGAAACCGCCTCGTCCGCGAGGAAGTCACCGCTGACGACATCGCTGAAGTCGTTTCCCGTTGGACGGGAATCCCCGTCACACGTATGATGCAGAGCGAACGCGAAAAGCTGCTCCATCTGGAGGAAGAGCTGCACAAGCGTGTCATTGGTCAGGACGAGGCCATCACAGCAGTCTCCGATGCCGTACGCCGCTCACGTGCAGGCCTGCAAGACCCCAAGCGTCCTATTGCATCGTTCATCTTCCTCGGCACCACTGGCGTCGGTAAGACGGAACTCGCAAAGACTCTAGCAGAATACCTCTTCAACGACGAGACGATGATGACGCGTATCGACATGTCGGAGTATCAGGAGAAGCATACTGTCTCGCGACTCATCGGTGCTCCTCCGGGATACGTAGGCTACGACGAGGGTGGCCAGCTCACGGAGGCCGTGCGTCGCAAGCCCTACTCGGTGGTGCTGTTCGACGAGATCGAGAAGGCCCATCCCGATGTGTTCAACATCCTCTTGCAGGTATTGGACGACGGACGTCTTACAGACAACAAGGGACGAACAGCAAACTTCAAGAACACCATCATCATCATGACCTCCAACGCCACTCGCGAACAGCTGCGCGAAGCGATGCGTCCTGAGTTTCTGAACCGTATCGACGAGATTATCACCTTCCAGCAACTCACCCAGCAGCAGATTGCCGACGTTGTACGCCTGCAGATGAAGAAGGTCACCGACATGCTCGAACCGCAGGGCATCCGTCTCGAATGCACGCCACAGGCCATCGCCTATCTCGCTAAGGAGGGCTACGATCCCGACTTCGGCGCCCGTCCCGTCAAGCGAGCCATCCAGCAGTTCGTGCTCAACGATCTGTCGCGTAAGATTCTGGCCGACGAGGTGAACCGCGATAAGCCGATTATCATCGATGAGTTCGGTGACGGTCTGATTTTTAGAAACTAATATGGAAATATAATGACAAGAAAAGCAAACAAAAAGGATATTAAGCGTATTCTTGAGCTGTTGCATCAGGTGAACATGGTGCATCATGTGTTGCGTCCGGACCTGTTCAAGCCCCACACAACCAAATATAACGAGCTGGAACTGGAATCTATGCTCGACGATAACAGCAAACCCATATTCGTGTATGACGACGGTGGTGTGTTGGGCTATGCATTCTGCCAGGTGTCTGAGGTCAAGAACCACTTGTTACTGGAAGACATCAAGACGCTGTATATCGATGATATATGTGTTGACGAAAATGCTCGCTGCAAACATGTTGGTAAAGCACTTTATGAATATGTATACGACTATGCCCAGTCCATTGGTTGCAACAACATCACCCTGAATGTATGGGAGGGCAACACCCCTGCACTACAGTTCTATAGGAACATGGGGATGCAGGTACAGAAAACCACCATGGAGACTATATTGAAAAAGAACTGAGTATCGCGAGGGCATACCCGTGATTCACAAACTATTGACATTTGAATGATATGAAAAAGATTGCATTATTGATTTGCCTGTTATTTATCATTTCTTGTGGACAAAAGTCAGAAGGAATCAAAGAAGAAACTTTTGCAGAGAACGCAGAGCGGCATTTGCCTATGGTGATAGATGTTTTTTATCCCCAGGCTCCAGATTTCAAGCCAGAAATAGCTGAAAGGAATACATTATATACTGATGATTCACTATATATATCATCATTCGTCATGAAGTATCAGAATGGTTTAGGAGTATATTCAAGGGATACTTTTGAATATATCTTTGGCCTATACAAAGATGCCTCTTATTATTATCTGCTGAGTTCCAGAAGACGTCTTTATAGTGAATTGATGAGTCTATATAAGGAAACCATGAACCAACCACGATACCAGGATGCAGACAGCATCAAACAATTGAGGATGTTACATGGTTTGGCTTCTCTTTACTGTTATTCTAATAATGGTGGAAAGTTAAAGGAATAATCTTGTTAGTGCTTCATCACTTTTTTGATTTCTCCGTTGGTACACCTTATTATATAGATAGGTCCGAGGTCGTAGAGGACTCTGTAGTGTCGGCTGTCTGTCATTTCCCGGATAGCCGTCGGCTGATTGACCACAAAGCGAAAGGAGGCCAAGCCGTCATTTACCCTCATGTCGTATAACGACTTGTTCATCAGCATCGTACTGTCAGTATTGAAATTGAAAAGCGTAGCTGCTGGCTTCGATGTATTAGTCAGCGAGTCGTTATCCTCATAAGGATAGGCCCAGCCATTCTGATTGCTGAATGCGAGATTATTGTTGGCCGGGATGATACTATAGCGTTTCTTTGAGTTTGTATTAGGATAATCATTAATCCATACATCTTCGTCATAGTCAATATGGAACACCACAAGGCCACTGGAAGGCAACCCCTGGTCCCAGCCTGTCTGCTGACGGTTCTCCACAATGTAATATTCGTCAGCGTGTCCGTCGTTACGGATGAGATACGACTGCGAGGTATTCATCGAGGTGACGGTAGTAGTGGCAGTCAACTCCGTAGGCGTGTCCCACTCCATGAGCCAGCGCTCATGGGCAGAATAGTTAGGCGGGCAGAAGCCATTTCCATTATAATTGCCATAGTCCATGAGTTCCCACTTCCTGGGTGTGCCACTACTGGGTCCGTAGAAGTCAGGGAAGCCGAAGCAGTGGGAGTATTCATGACAGATGGTGCCGAAGGAGCCGTAGATTTGGTGGTTGGCATACTCCTGCAACGCACAATAGCTGTTGATAAGATATGTCTCGTCTCCGCTACTCACCTGACGAGGCTCACAATAGACACCAGCTTGGCGGTCCTTCTGATGCCATGTGAGCCAATACTGGTGGGGCCAGATGCTGTTTTTACCGCCCCCGTCGTTCTGTCCATAGCCCGGATAGATGATGATGATTTGGTTGACATAGCCATCACCATTCCAGTCATATTGTGACCAGTCGACATTGCGCTTCAGCAACGAGTCAACCACATCGTTGACCAAGTACTGGGAGTTCTCGTCATCACCATCACTTCCTGTACTGCGATACTTAACAACCGACTCGTTGAGCGAGATGCGTATCAAGTCGAACGATAGGCTGAAAATACCGTTACTTTGTGCAAGGAAATAGTCATGGATAGACCCGTAAAAGGGAGCCTCGTTGTAATTCGGCTCGTTGAAGATGCGATTCCACGCCGTCACGGGGTCACTGTCAGTAAACTGCAAGTCGCTAAACGAAACGAGAATGACCAGCTGCCGACGCTCACCATGATAGAAATCACCGCCTATGCGCTGTGATACGTCAGCAGCACGATGAGTGCGCATGGGAACGGGTCTCTTGCCACGCCTGCATCCGCGCTGCCAGAAGCCGTCTTCTGCCACCAATTGTAAAGGTAAAAGGGTCAAAAGGTAAAAGAGTAAAACACACTTTACCATACATCTCACACTCGTATTATTCACGTATTTCAAACTTTTTTTCCTTTTCACCTTTTTACCTTTTTACTTTTGTGCCGGACACCAGGGCTTCAGGGTCTTGAAGAAGTCGTTGCCCTTGTCATCAACGAGGATGAATGCGGGGAAGTCCTCTACCTCAATCTTCCATACTGCCTCCATACCCAGCTCAGGATACTCTACGCACTCGATGCTCTTGATAGAGCTCTGAGAGAGGACAGCAGCCACACCACCGATGGTGCCCAGATAGAAACCGCCGTGCTTCTTACAAGCCTCAGTGACCACGTCTGAACGGTTACCCTTGGCAATCATCACGAGCGATGCACCGTTAGTCTGGAACTCGTCAACGTATGGATCCATACGGTTGGCCGTTGTCGGGCCCATAGAGCCGCAAGGATAGCCCTCGGGCGTCTTAGCGGGTCCTGCATACAGCACAGGATACTTCTTGAAGTAGTCGGGCATACCCTCGCCAGCATCCAGACGAGCCTTCAGCTTAGCGTGAGCAATATCGCGAGCCACGATAATGGTACCCTTCAGGTTGACACGGGTCGAGACAGGATACTTGGAGAGTTCCTTGCGAACAGCATCGATACCTTCGTTCAGGTCGATCTCGATACCCTTGCCGCCCTCACCCGGCTTGCGCAGCTCCTCAGGAATAAGTTCTGTGGGGTTCGAGTCCATCTGCTCGAGCCAGATACCGTCGGCATTGATCTTGGCCTTGATGTTACGGTCAGCCGAGCAGCTGACACCCATACCGATAGGACAGCTGGCACCATGACGAGGCAGTCGGATGACACGGATATCGTGAGCCAGATACTTACCGCCAAACTGAGCACCCAGACCAATCTTCTGAGCCTCGAGAATCAGCTTCTGCTCCAAATCTACGTCGCGGAAGGCACGACCAGTCTCATCGCCTGTTGTTGGCAGACCATCGTAGAACTTGATAGAAGCCAGCTTCACTGTGAGCAGGTTCTTCTCGGCAGATGTACCACCAATCACGAAAGCAATATGATATGGAGGACAAGCAGCTGTACCCAGTGACTTCATCTTCTCTACGAGGAACGGAATGAGAGTTCCCTCGTTCTGGATGGTAGCCTTGGTCATGGGGTAGAAGTAGGTCTTGTTGGCAGAGCCACCACCCTTGGCGACCATGACAAAACGATACTCAGCACCCTCGCAGGCCTCGATGTCAATCTGTGCAGGCAGGTTGCAACGGGTATTTACCTCGTCGTACATGTTCAGAGGAGCGTTCTGCGAATAGCGCAGGTTGTCCTGGGTGAAGGTATTGAACACACCCAGCGAGAGCGCCTCTTCATCCTCGAAGCCCGTCCAGATCTGCTGACCCTTCTCACCATGAATAATCGCTGTACCCGTGTCCTGACAGAACGGCAGGATGCCCTTGCAAGCCACCTCGGCATTGCGCAGAAACTGCAGGGCCACATACTTATCGTTCTCAGAAGCCTCGGGATCGGTCAGGATCTTAGCCACCTGCTCGTTATGCTCACGGCGCAGCATGAACTCCACATCGTGGAAAGCTTGCTGGGCCAGAAGCGTCAGAGCCTCCTTAGAGACCATCACGATCTGCTTACCTTCAAACTCTGACGTTGTCACGCCTTCCTTACTCAACAGACGATACTTGGTCTTGTCCTCGCCCACCTGAAACATCGGGGCATACTTGAATTCTACTGATTTTGCCATATTCTTCTAAGTATTTGTTTTTAGTTTGTATTTTGCAAAGGTACAAATAAAACAGCAAGAATCCTCTTTTTTATTGTTAATCTAATTAAAAACCTCTGAAATATGATTTTTTTTATATACCTTTGTGCCACAAACACGAACTTAACAAAACAAACTGAAATGAAAAAACAACTACTGACAACCCTGCTGTTTACAGCAATGGCGCTATGCGCAACCGCCCAAAACGTCATGGATATCAACACCAAGAAACTGGGTGTACCCATTCAGTCGACCATGTACGGCATTTTCTTTGAAGATATCAACTATGCTGCCGATGGCGGACTCTATGGCGAAATGGTCAAGAACCGCTCGTTTGAATTCCCCCAGCACCTGATGGGCTGGCAAGCCTTCGGATGCGTCGACGTGAAGAACGACGGCCCCTTCGCGCGCTGTCCGTATTATGTGGAGCTGAGTGCTCCCGACCACAAGGAGCGCCGCACGGGTCTGACCAACGAGGGCTACTTTGGCATCGGTGTGAAGAAAGGCGAACAGTACCGCTTCACGGTATGGGCGAAGGCCCCCAAAGGCAACGGCACCATCCGCGTACAGTTGATTAACGAAAACTCGATGGACGAGCGTCAGCAGTTTGCTGAACAGACACTGGACATCACCTCGGCAGACTGGAAGAAGTACACGCTGACGCTGACGTCGCCTCTGACGCTGAAGCATGCCAAGCTGCGAATCTTCCTGAAGGGTGCCAACAGTGTGGCGTTGGAACACATCTCGCTGTTTCCCGTCAACACCTTCAAGAACCGTGAGAACGGCATGCGTCGCGACTTGGCACAAGCCCTCGCCGACCTGCACCCCGGCATCTTCCGTTTCCCCGGCGGATGTATTGTAGAAGGCACCGATCTGGACACCCGCTACCAGTGGAAGAACACGGTGGGTCCCGTCGAGAACCGTCCGCTGAACCAGAACCGCTGGGAACACACCTTCGACTACCGTTACTATCCCGACTACTACCAGTCGTATGGGTTGGGCTTCTTCGAGTTCTTCCAACTCGCTGAGGACATCGGTGCTGAGCCGCTACCCATCCTGAGCGTGGGTCTGGCCTGCCAATATCAGAACTGGGAGAAGGAGTCGGCTCACGTGCCCCTGAACGAGTTGCAGCCTTACATCGACGACTGTCTGGACCTTATCGAGTTTGCCAATGGTCCAGCCGACACGAAATGGGGCAAGGTTCGCGCCGACATGGGCCATCCCGAGCCCTTCAACATGAAGTATATCGGTGTGGGCAACGAACAATGGGGCGAGTTCTATTACGAGCGTCTGAAACCATTCGTGGCTGCCATCCGCGCCAAATATCCCGACATTAAGATTGTGGGCACCAGCGGACCCGTTCCTGAGGACGTGCCCGACAACACCTACCGCTTCGAAGACGGCTGGAAGGCCATGAAAGCCCAGAAAGCCGACCTCGTCGACGAGCACTACTATCGCGACGAGCAGTGGTTCCTGACGCATGGCTTGCGTTACGACACGTACGACCGCAAGGGTCCGAAGGTCTTTGCCGGCGAGTATGCCTGTCACGGCAAGGGCAAGAAGTGGAACCACTACGAAGCCGCCATCCTGGAAGCTGCCTTCATGACGGGTTTCGAGCGTAATGCCGATGTGGTTCACATGACGACCCCCGCCCCACTCTTCGCCCATGTCAACGGCTGGCAATGGCGCCCGGATCAGATATGGTACGACCAGACGCAGATGTTCAAGACCGTCAGCTACTACGTGCAACAGTTGTATGCCACCAATGCCGGAACCCACGTGCTGCCGCTGACCATGACGCCTGCCGGCAAGAAAGCCAAGCCCCAGCCTGTGGCAAACTTAGAAGGCCAGAACGGTTTGTTTGCCTCTGCCGCCTTTGACAGCAACGCTGGCGAGGTGATTGTCAAGGTAGCCAACACGTCGCGCACCGCCCAGCCCGTGCAGCTGAACCTGGCTGCCATGACGGGAGCCACCACAGCCCGTACCATCACACTCAGTCATAGTGGTATGGACGACGAGAACAGCATCCAGCAGCCCGAGCTCATTACGCCGAAGGAGGGCAGCGTTTCCTGTACCAGCGAAAAGAAGCAGCTGGTCATTACTGACCAACTGCCTCCTATGTCGTTCCGCATCTATCGCGTGAAGAAGTAATTCTTTGGGGCAGACCCCCAAAGCACAGGTAGAAGTCTTCGGTTAGTAGCCGAAGACTTCTTCTTGTGTCAGGCGCTTGATGATACCCATCTTCTCCAGTGCCTTCATGTCGAGTTCCTTCTCGTCGCCGAGAATGATGTAGCGATAGGCCTTGTTGGCCATGTGCTGCTTCTCGAAGTCCACAATGTCCTGCAGCTTGATGGCGGGCAGGGCGTTATACACCTTTTCGTTCAGGTCGTAGTCGAGGCCCTTGCGCTGGGCTGCGATATAGGCATTGATGACGCCCGACTTCGTGGTACGCTGGCTGGCCAGCTGCTTGGTCAGCGCATCCTTTGCAATCTGGAAGGCCGCCTCGCTGGCAGGCATCTCGTTGAGAATGACATGGAACTGGTTCACAGCGTCCATCATCTTGTCGTTCTGCGTGATGATATAGGTCTGATAGAACTCCTTGTTGCCTTTCTTGTCAGGTGTCATATAATAAGCCGCAGCACTATAGGCCAGTCCGCGGGCCTCGCGCAACTCCTGGAACACGATGCCGTTCATGCCTCCGCCGTAATACTCGTTGAACAGGTCGACGACACCCTCCTGCTCTGGATTCCAGTCACGGCCTTCGTTGTGGTACATCACCATATAGATGTTCTTGGCATCGTAAGGCGCTATCAGTACCTCGTTCTCCGTAGCCTGCTGGCGCACGTAGGGCTTGCCCTTGGGCACATCGGCCAGCTGCCTGGCGGTCTGATGCTTGGCATCTAGCACCTTCGACAGCTCATCGGGCGTCAGCTTACCGTAATAAAGCACGCTGTGCTTGAAGTTCTTCAGTCCGGCCACCAGCGACAGCAACTGCTGGGGGTTGGTCTGACGGAGCTGCTCTTCCGACATCTTGTTACGCTTGCCGTTATGAGGGCCATACGTGGCGTAGTTCACCAGATACTGGAAATTAGTACCCTGGTCCTTCTTCGCATCGTCGCGGCCCTTCATAATCAGGTCCACAAACTGGTTGTACGACGCCTGGTCGCCCTTCGCCTCGTTCAGCACCTCGTCCAGCAGGGCCAGTGCCTGAGGCATCTGCGACTGCAGACCCGACAGGGTGACATTCATGTTGTCGGAGTTCACGTTCACAGAGTATGTGCACGCCATCTTGTAGAATTCCTGCTGAATCTGGGCCAGCGTGTGTTTCTTCGTACCCACATAGCTCAGGTAGTCGGCGGCCGTCTCATAGCGGTTGTCGTCCTGTGTTCCGAATTCATAGCGGAATATCAGCGTAAAGAGGTCGTTCTCCACATTCTGCTTGTACAACAGCGGCAGCTTCCGCTTCGTCTCAGTCACCGTCATGTCCTTCTTGAAGTCCACGAAGACGGGCTGTATGGGTTCCACCTCCGTCTGCTGGATGTCCTGCACGAAACGGCTCACCAGGTCGCGGTTGGTGGGAATGGGTGTGATGGCGGGCTTGTCGATCTTCTTCTGCAACGTGTCCGTACCCTGTGTCTTGAACACGGTGGCATAGCCGTCGGTAAAGAAACGGTTGGCAAAGCTGACTATCTGCTGTTTCGTCATCTTCGAGATGCGGTCCATTCTGCCTACGTGCTGTTCCCACGACACGCCGTTGATAAAGGCATTCATGTGCTGTCTGACGCGCCACTGGTTGCTCTCCAGACCGCGCTGGTAGTTCAGTTTCAGGTTGTTGATGACCGATGGCAGCAGGTCGTCGGCAAAGCGGCCCTTCTTCAGGTTCTCTATCTCGCCCAGCATCAGCGTGCGCACCTCTTCCAACGATTGACCCGGCATGGGCTGTCCCATCAGCAAGAATGACGAGTAGTCCTGCTGTTTCTGCATTCCCGTAGCAGCACCCTGCACCTTCATCGTCTGATTCAGGTTCAGGTCAATGAGTCCTGCCTTGTTGTTGTTCAACATATAGGCAATGACGTCGAGCGTGTCGCACTGCAGGTCGCTGGCTTTCTTGGCCAGCCAGGCCACCCACACCTGCTCGGCTTGCTGTCCGATGATGGTGGTGTCGGCCGGAGCCGTCAGCGGACGCTGCACGGGGAACACGGGCTGAGAGACGTCAGTTCCTGGCTTCCACAGTCCGAAGTAGCGGTCAATGACGGCAATGGTCTTGTCGGGGTCGAAATCGCCGGCCATACAAATGGCCACGTTGTTGGGTACATACCACTTGTTGAAGTAGTTCTTGATGTTCGTGATCGAGGGATTCTTCAGGTGCTCCTGCGTACCGATGGTG
>SUYI01000038.1 GCA_015060485.1 Prevotella sp.
GTAAGGATTTGGCCGTGATTAAGCAAATTCTTCACTGATATATTCTATCAGAGCGCAAAATTAGAGTCCCCGTGATCAAACGGATAAATTCTACTCGACCTGGCGAACGAGGCGCACCGAGAGCCCGTAGTAGCGGTAGTTGTAGTTCGCGGGAGCCAGAAAGGGCGAATTGAAGCTCACGCAGTAGGCGTCGCCCACAATCGAAGTGTAGGGCGACGACGACCAGTAGCCGCCGTAGGAGCCGGCATAGCTGACCGACGCCTGACCCCGTAAGCCCGCTGCGGGCAGGAAAACACAGCCTTTAGCAGCAAGGGCAGACCACTGAGCAGTGGTGCACTTGGTAGCGTATGAGCTGGTGGCATTGACGGAGCCGGCAGTGGTCACCTCGGTAGATGCGATGTCAACACCATCGGGGAACAATATCGTACCGTTAACACTGGTTCCGTCGGTATTGATGGTAGCTTGGGTGTAGCGGGCCTGCGCGGTGCTGAACACGGTGCCGCCAGTGGTGCGGGTGTTGAACACATACGTCCACTCCTCACTGGTCAGCGTGCGCCAGTCTGTGCCGATGGTGTTGCCCCAGTCGGACTTCAAGGCTTCATCGGCAACGTTGCCATAGCCGTTGGTGTTGTCGATGGCTAAAGAGTAGCTGATACCATACTGGGCAGCACCCGTCCAAGTACTTGATGCGCCCACCCAGCCAAAGAGGTCGACGGTGACGTTGCTGGCAGACACTGTGCCGTTGCCGTTAATAGAAGTATTGCCGGCAGCATTGCCGATGTAGTCCCACTGGTTTGCGGCGAAGCCCCACGACCAGTCCGTGCCGTTGTGGGTGGCCTGCAGGTTGCCCTGAGAGAAGTACACCTGTGTGCCGCTGCCATCGATGGTGAACTTGCCGTTGATGGCACCTGCGGGAGCGGATGATGCGGCAGTCATTCTCCAGCTCACCGGGTAGCCGTTGCTGGCAGTGTAGGTCTTGCTGGTCAGCGTCTTGGTGTAGTTCTTCGTGCCGTCGGTGGCGGTAACATTGATAGTAGCATCAGTTGTGGGGCGGATGGCAACGTAGATGGGACCAGCGACTGCCGAGCGGTTGACGTTGTAGGTGTTGGTGCCGTCGCTCAGGGTCAGGCCCGTGATGCTGCTGGTGATGTCGCTGCTGCCGCCAGCGTTCTTCAGTGTGATGGCGAGGATGGCCAGCTGGTTCACGAGCGTCAGCGAGGGCAGGTTTTCGCCGCTCCAGGCGCCCGACCTCGTGCAGAAGTCGAAATTGCTGGCGAGGGTCGCGAGCGTGCCGTCCTGATTATTGTAGAGGGCGTCGTAGTTTGGTGTGAAGTCGGCATTGGCCATCGCTGCGGGATAGATGTAGGCCACGCTCATATCCTTGTAGGGGTTGTCCAGCGTGAAAGTGAACGTGGCAGACTTTCCTCCGTTGGTGATGTCGTCGGCGGTCAGCGGCGCACTCACCGCCTTCTCGTGATCATTGCCCTTGTTCTTCCAGTAGTAAATAGCCATCGTCTCGCCAGCGGCGAAGGTCTTCTTGCCGTCGGCAGCCAGCGCGCGGGTGCCAGCCGCATCGTCAAAACCTACGGTGGTGGTCAGGGTTACTACGTTGCTTTTGCTTGCGTGTTGCTGCGGCTCGTCGATGATGTTGTCGTCGCTTGAGCAGCCGGTCATCATTGCGCCCACCAGTGCGAGGGCAGCCATGCTAAGAAATCTCATTGTCTTTTTCATTTTGCTCTTCGTTTTAGTGGGTTTGTTACTCTTCATCTTCACTCTGCCAAGTGTAGTCCTGAACTCCGGCTTGGCCGCTGGCCTGCAGCAGGTGCGTCTGTTGTTTCAACTGGACGACCTGCATCGTCGGTTTCCTGTAGTCTTTTCTTTTCATTTCTGTGTTAATGTTTAAAAGTTTATTTGTGAATAATTATTTTCCGATGGGGATGAAAAAACAATGCGGCCTCTCTTGCATGATTGCAAGAAAAGCCGTATATTGACGCGGGTGCCCGCGCATTTTAATAATGTAGTCTGCGCCAGTAGCGCTAATTGTGTGTGTGTGTGTGTGTGTTTATAGAAATATCTGACACTGCCAAATAATCCGCGTTAAATAATCCTATCGTCTCACACACTTTCTGCATCGCGTATCTCCGCTATTTGTCGTTATTCAGTTGCATGGCAAACTCTTTGATGGCAATGACCGTGAGTTTCGGCCAGTCTATCTGCTTGAGGATGTTGAAGTGGGCGTCGTTGGTGACGATGTACTCGGCATCGGCGGCCACGGCGCAGTCCACGAACTTATTGTCGTCGGGGTCGGCATCAATCAGCCCGAAGTGGATATAGACGTCCTGAAACTCGGTGGTGTCGAGCCGGGCGATGGCCTCGACCACGTTGTGCGCTATCTCGGCGGTGGTCTTTTCGGCAAGGATTTCCTCGTACTCGTTCAGTATCTCGGTGTTGACGCACAGGCTGATGCGGCCCGCCAGCACCTCGGTCCATATCTTGTGATACGGACTGCGGCTGGGCAGCGCCTGCAGCAGACAGTTGGTGTCAAGAACGACGCGTCGCATAGCCGTAAGGGGTGCGCATGTGCTCTGCGCCCCATTGTTCGATGGTCTGGTCATTGATTACGCCCTCGTCCCACAGCGCGTCGATGGCTTTCTGCGCCTTCTGTGCGAAATAGTGGGCCAAGAGGTTTTTGAACTCGTTCAGTTCCGCCTCCGAAGTGATGCTGTTCAGGGCGTTCAGCAGTTCCAGTTGTGCCATTTGTGAATAACTCATAAGCGTTTCAATTAGAATTCGGTTGCAAAGGTACGAAAAAGTTTGGATTATTGTTCCATTTCCCCTTCATTATTTATCTTTTTTATAATCCCTGCATTATAGCCGCCCCTTATCAAGGGGCTCTAAATATATAAATTAAGGCTAAAGCGGATATGACAGGTACCAGGTACCTGTCATAGTTTATCAGTCTTATGGTTGCAAAAGTAAGAAAATTTTTGCAGAAAGCAAAAAAAATCACGCAATTATTTTAAAAGGCGCGTTCTTAACATAATTTATACAAGAATTGACGAAAAACATTCCTAATTCTGCTTCCGAAATGAAAAATAATTTGCCTAAACGTCGAAACACATAGGGGCAAACGTCGAAAGCGATGGCTACGTTGTTTGATGTCAATGTTCCTGCTATCAGTAAGCATCTGAAGAATATTTTTGAATCGGGAGAGTTGAAGGATGATTCAGTTGTTTCCAAAATGGAAATAACTGCCTCTGATGGTAAGAACTACCAGACACAGTTTTATTCACTCGATGCTATCATCGCTGTGGGTTATCGCGTAAACAGCGTTCGTGCCACGCAATTTCGTCAATGGGCAACAAGTGTTTTAAAGGTTTACGCCATTCGTGGCTATGTGCTTGATAGGAAACGTATGGAGAATGGAACATTCTTAGATGCAATTCATAGCAGATTGCAACGCCACACTTCTACCTTCAGGTGGAAGAATGTAGAAATGAGTACGGTTTCTTATCCGTAACCCAAAAAATCCTCAATCTCCCAGACTGCCTTTATACAAAGAAAAGCTGAGAAATCTTCCAATGTTACGAAAAAACGAGAGAAATGTCAAATGATAGCCACCAGAGTGGTCAGGCTCAGCCCAAGCGACATCTTCGAGTTTGCCGATTTCCTCTACTAGCATCAGTAAGTCATTGGAATTGCCGACATTACTCTCAAATATCGTAAGGCCTGATAGAATCTGACCATCAGGATTATATGTCAGTTTATCCTTATATTTTTCTTTTATAGCAGATACATCTCCACCATTTTTCATTTTCACCACTATTCTTGGTAGAATAAAAATCCGATAATCGTCTTTTTTCATCTCGTCGGTACGATAGCTGTTTGAGACATAGAATAACGGACTCTCAAAGTAAAGCTTCGAGGAAACGAGCCATTCAGAATCGTTTCTCGGAGATATTTGTTCTATTATCGTTTTTTCTGTATCGGCAAGTTCTTTGAGAGCCGCTTTACCCTCATCATTGTGAGTGATAACCATCAGAGAGAATGGGGGTGTAACGTTCGGATGAAAACGAATGAAAGAGTCTTCACTCCAATAACCTCGTGTCTCACTGGCATAAGGTAGCGAGGAATAGAAGGTGACATTAGCATGGGTGCTCACTGGTGTTATACTCGATTCCTCATTGTCTGAACCACAACTCACGATAAACCCTGTTACAAGGATTAGCGAAACCACAAAAAAAGATAATTTGAAATGCTGTTTCATATTGTTCTTTTTAATCATGTTATTAATCATATTTAACCAGAGGGAATCCCCCTTGTTCACTATTTGATATTGAACCTCAAACCTAAGTTCAGGCTGAAGCTGAAAGGCTTTTCTTGATAGAAAGTGCGGACGTTGCTGCCGTTATCGAAGTAATAGCCCATGCCGGGTTCTGCGTAGATACTAAATTGATTGGTAAGATTAAACTCTGCGCCTATACCTCCATTGACGGAGAACTGCAAGGGATGAATGCTGATGCTTTCACTTTGTTCCTTTCCCTTAGCTGTCGTGTAAAGGCTACCTTTTACCATTTTTTCAACCATAGCACCCGCTGAGACGTAGAAATTGACATAGCGGCTTCCCCATAGCTGGTAATTGGCATTGACAGGGACCCCCACGTACGATAGTGTCTGTTTTGCTTCCGCCCCACTCCTCCATTTATAGTCAGAACGAAGACGAGTATAGGCTAAACCGCTCTCGATGCTCCATCTGTCGTTGAGGCGATAGCGTAGGGACAGTCCAAGGCGGACGGGCTGATGATGCGTCAAAGTTGATGGGTTATTATTATGTTGAGTCTGGCCAGTCAGTTCGGCTTTACCGTGATTATTTGAAAAATCAACAGAATAGCCATTGTCACGTATAGAACTGTTACTACCAACTAAGCCATTCGACAGATAGACCTTAGCCATCAGACGACTGCCAGAGGACGTATGTTGACGGATGACGGAAGGCTCGTCCAATGTCTGGCGCTTGGGAGTCTCAACAACCGAATGGGTATGACGGGGCTCTTGGGATTCACGCGTTTCATGAGGTTGCATTTCTTGAGGCTGAGGGGTAGGGGGCTCTTCTTGAACTTCAACGGCTTTCGCTGTAGTCTGGTGAGTCTTTGCCTTCACAACTACAGGCTCAACTTTTGTCTGCTGAGACTCCGGAAGATGGGGACGGTTTTGCGTGATGCCATTTGCCGAAGAAACGGGATGATCAAAACCGCCCCCGCGAGAGAGTTCTTCACGATTCAAAGTCAGGTATCCCACTGTAGAAACCAGCAATATTGCGACAGCCGCTGCTATTCTGCGTGTCCACATGGGAAGCACCTTAACTTTCTGCTTGTTGTTGGCCAATGCCTTGTCTATTTTCTCCCACGACACCTTAGGGGCAGGCTGTCGGTAGTCTGCCATCTTCTGCTGCATCTGCTGTCTCCATTGTTCTTTCATCGTGGGAGGTGTTTGTCGTTATATTGTCTGATCATTTTCGCAAGCAGGTTCTTGGCCCTGCTGAGTTGAGAGGCTGAGGACTTTTCCTTAATATTGAGTAGCGAGGCTATCTCCTGATGGCTTTTGTGTTCGAAGACGTAGAGGTTGAACACCGTCCGATAGCCTGTGGGCAATTGGTTCACCATTCGGTGGATTTCGTCAGGCGGCACGTCGCTGATGGGTGGGTCATCGACTTCCGGCACCTCTGCCACCTCTTGGTCCAACAGCAACAACTCGTGACGTTTCGTATCCCTTAGGAACCTTAACGATTCATTGACGACGATTCTTGTAGCCCACGCCTTCAGCGATCCTGCCCCGCGATAAGTAAAATCTGAGATATGGGTAATGATGTGTATGAGCGACTCTTGGAACACGTCCTTCATGTCGTCCTCATCGGTGATGTAGCGCGAACAAACACCTGCCAGTAGCTCAGCATAGAGGACGTAGAACTCGCGCATCGCCCCGTTGTCACCGTTGCGAAGCCGCTCTGCCAAGCGTTGTTCGTCAATTTTCAATTGTCTAATCGTTACTTGTAACGCTTTGTACCTTTAGGTCAAAGAATTATCAATTTTCAATTGTAGTCAGTCTCCCATATATTGTCCGATAAAGAAGATGGCACCTGTCGACTGCTCGCTGATGACATAGAGGAAGGGGCGGTTAGCGTGGAAACTGACGCGTCGTGGTTCAGAAGACAAAGCAGTTAGCTCCATTCCAATCACTGTAACTGCCGCAGCTTCGGTGCCCTCCTCGTTGAGTTTAATCTTGGCCACCTGTTTCATCAGACCGATGCAGGTGGAAACATTACAGAAGTCGGGAAACTCTGCAAAATCGGTGAAAGCTTTTGGCATGCCTAATGCCGACATAACATTATTTAAGTTCACTTCTGTCTTCGACTCAAAGCGAGGCAGCCTCACGTCGACGATAGCATTGCTCATATATTGGCATCTCTGCCAGGTCTCTGCCGTCAGTGTGTTAGACTTATCAAAGAGGGTATGGCCCTCCCTGGGCAGCAGGATGGTCATCAAGTAGGCATTGTTGCCATAAGGCAGGCGAAGTACCTGAAAGCCGTCCGTTTCCGTATAGCCGAACTCGTGTTCCTGATGCATCATAGGCACTTGTGTTTCTCCATTGTACCCATAGAAGGTTTCATCCGACGTGTTGTTCTTGTCGAACTTCTCCGCCCAGGCGCCTTTGAAATAGATGGCATTGAGCAGATAGCTGACAGCATCGGGGTCGAACTCGCCTGCCGTAAGCACCTCGGGAATCATACCTTCCGTATGGTCGCTGCCCCACTTGTTGATAACGTCGCGTGTCTTGCCGTCAGCGAAATCACGCGTCTCTGGCGTTGCGTCGTAGAAGGTATTCGCCTTGCTGATGAAATCCGGCTTCAGCTCGTAGTCTTTGTTCATATAGATGGTGTTGGCTATCATCACCTTCGTCAACTTGTCCAGCTTTGGGGCCTCTGTCAGCATCTTGCGGCAGAAGGCGTTGATACCGTCAGCGCCCGTCTCGCCAAAGCCCAACACCTTGTTAATCTCACCCTGCGTCTCACCAGCAGCTCCGTTGTTCAGCATGCCCAGCGCATAAGTGATACTGATGGGCGAGACTATTTCACTCTTTTGAGAAGCCACCAGACGATACAGATTGAAGGCAAAGTCATTATTGCTGTTAACCAGTTCCTGATCAGAGCGGGTCAACGTAATGTCCCTGCGGTCGTTGCCCTCGTTCGACAACGGATCGTCAGGCGTAAACCTGTCCTCAGTGCTACAGGCTCCAAACATCATTGCCGTCATCAGGGCGACGGCTACCCATAATACATTCTTCATATTGCGTGCAAATTTAATCATTTCTCACCTAATAAAACCCAACAGCGACGAAATACTGCATGCAGAAATGTTAAATGATGTAATTTGGTAGCTAATGACGAAAAACATTCCTAATTCTGCTTCCGAAATGAAAAATAATTTGCCTAAACGTCGAAACACATAGGGGCAAACGTCGAAAGCGATTTTGCGGCTTACGGAAATCATCATACCTTTGCTATGTCAAAAGACGATAACGAAGTCAAAAAAGACAGGAACAAAGTATTAACAATAAAAAAAATAGAAAAGGTATGAAAAAGATGATGATCGCCCTCGTGGCAATGGTAATGATGACAATGAGTGCTAATGCACAGCGTGTAAACAACGAAAGCAAGCTGACATTCGACCGCTTGAGCAGCTATCTGGAGCTGACGACCAGTCAGGTGAAACCGGTAAAGACCGCTATGGCTCAGTTCTCTGCCTCGATGGAGGCTGTCTATCGCCTGCAGGACGGCTCGAAGGCCGGCGAGGCTTGGCAGAAGGTGCAGGACAGCCACAAGGCTGCAATGAAGAAGATTCTGAGCGAGAAGCAGTACAACAAGTACGTGCAGATGCTCGACCTGACTGCCAAGAACACCGGTGAGCGGATGATGGAAAATGCTACAGCCAACAACAAATAGTTCCCGCATAAAAAGTCAACTATTCTCTCTCCTGCATAGAGATTATGCGGGAGAGATTTTGTCGTTTCAAAAAAAAATAGTATTTTTGCACCGATGAAAAAAATTCAGTCAAAAGACATCTGGTTGTTCGTGGCGCAACTGCTGCTGCTGGCACTCATCATGTTGTCACCTGCGCTGATAAGTTATATCAGTAGTCATGGTGACGGCAAACTGGCTGTGGATTCATTATGGATAGCCTTTTATTGGCTGGCTCCTGCTATGGCGCTTTATCTTCTTAACTTTTATCTGTCCATTCCTCTGTTATGGTTCCGTCGTCGCTTCTGGCTGTTTGGCGTGGCGAATGTGGTTCTGATTCTGGTCACTAACTTACACCTCTTTGGTAATAATCTCAGCAATCTGCCAGATTATTTCCGTGCAGGATATTTCTCCTTAATGATTGTCTCGCTGCTGCTCTGCCTGATGGCCATCGGCATTGCCCTGAGCATCCGTTACCTGATGCGACAGCAGGAGAAGAAGCAGAAAGAGGTGGAGGCCGAGCTGGCGTGGCTGAAAAACCAGATTAATCCGCATTTCCTGTTTAACACGCTGAACAACATCTCCAGTCTGGCACAGATTGATGGCGACGAGACGCAGGAGGCCATCATGCAGCTGAGCGACCTGCTGCGCTACGCCATGTATGAGACCAACAAGCCGAAGGTGCCCATCGGTGGAGAAGTGGAGTTTATGCAGAATTACATCAATCTGATGAAACTGCGTTGCAATGAGATGACAACCGTCAACTGTCAACTGTCAATTGTCAACTGTCAATTGGAAATAGCCCCTCTGCTCTTCATCTCGCTCATTGAGAATGCCTTCAAACACGGTATGAACAGCAATGCGCCTGCCACCATCGATATCTGTCTGGCGCAGCAAGATGAAACGATTGTCTTCAACTGCGACAATACGAATAATCCCAAGCCTACCAAGGATCGCAGCGGCTCAGGCATCGGACTCGACAATACCCGTCGTCGCCTCGACCTGATCTATCCGGGGCGCTACACGTGGGAACAGGAGATTACCCCGGAGAATATCTATCATGTGCGTGTTTCCATTGAGGTTTGAGAACTATATGAATACTGAGTTAAGTTGTATAATCGTAGACGACGAGCCCTTGGCAGTACGACTGCTGGAGTCGTATGTCGAGAAGACCACCGACCTGACGTTGTTGGCATCATACACAGACTCCATCAACGCCCTCAATGCCGTCAAGGAGCAAAAGCCCGACCTGCTGTTCCTGGACATCCAAATGCCCAACATGGACGGCATGGAACTGGCCCACAGCCTGCCAGAAGAGACACGCGTGGTCTTCACGACAGCCTTTAAGGAATTTGCTTACGAGAGTTACGAGGTCAATGCCGTTGACTTCCTGCTGAAGCCTGTTCGCTACAATAAGTTCCTCAACGCTGTGGAAAAGGCCAGAAAGTTGCATACCGCTCAAATACCCATCAGCCAACACCCATCACCCATCAGTCAACCCGATACGCCCAACACCGTCTTCCTCCGCGTCGATGGCGAGTGGCAGAACATCAGCATTGACAGCATCGTCTACGTCAACGGCATGAAAGACTACGTGCTGTTTTATCTCGACAACCAGCCCAAGCCGCTCATTACCCACCTCACGATGAAGGCTGTCGAGGAGATGCTGCCCAAAGAAAGATTCCTGCGCGTACACCGCTCCTATATTGTTGCCATCGACAAAATCAGCAAGGTCGACCGCAACGACTGCATCTATATCGGCGAGGAGATCATCCACATTCCTGATGGCTATCTCCCTGCTTTCCGCGATTTCCTGAAAAGCCGGACTTTCAAAACATGATGTGTCGAGGTAAAGGATTTTCGCGTCTTGTGCCGCGAGCGGGACTCGAACCCGCACAGCCGTTATGGCCAAGGGATTTTAAGTCCCTCGTGTCTACCATTCCACCATCGCGGCAGCAGACTTTCTGCGAAAATCGGGTGCAAAGATACAAAATTAAATGAAGAATGAAGAATGAAGAGTGAAGAATTTGCTTCCGCAGTGCAAAATTTTCTTTTTTTTACCGTTTTGTGCCCACGGAAAGGAATCCGTTGGGGCCCGTGGTGGAGGCGAGATACTTCTCGAGTCCGACGTCGCCCTCTCCGCCGTTCTGGACAATGCCGCTGTTGTTGAGGTCGTATTTCTTGCCACAGACGGCACAAGAGGCGATACCGCTGGATGACATCGATACCGGGAAGCGGGGATTGATGGTATTGTTTTCGCGTCGCACGCAGTTGGGACACTGTGCATCGTAGGCCACGAAGCCGCCATAGGGTTGGGTATTCATTGTTTGAAAGCCGACAATGATGCCATTGTTAATGCCCAGAATATAGTTGGAGAGGCGCTCCGTTTCGGTAACCTGCTGGTGCGTAGCGTCGCCGCCCTGGTTGCTTTGGAAGTGGAGGACGAGTCCGCCCATATCCGACTCCCAGATTTTGCAGAACACGCCGCGCGAATCGACGTTCATGGCCGAAGCGAGCGTAGGGTCGAGGTGCAGGCCGTTGTCGTAGGAAAAGCGGCAAGGCCAGGTGCTATACTCGTTGTCGGCATTACAAGAGAAGAAGATAAAGGGAGATAGAAGGAGATAGAGGAATAGCCGTTTCATTTCAACAGTTCTTTTTCTGCCTCTATCACTCGTTGGAAGGCGAAACCTGCGAGCACGCTGGCCATCAGTTCAGAGATGCGGTCGTTGCAGAGGTTGCCGATGGAACCCTCGTGGGTGTGATGGATATGCTTGTCGGGGCGGAAGGTGCCTGCCTCGATGTCGAGACCGACCTTCTTGTAGGCATCGCGGAACGGCAGGCCTTCCGCTGCGAGGCGGTTCACCTCCTCGACGCTGAACATGGGGTCGTACATGGGATTGTCGAGGATATCCTCGCGTACCTCTATCTTATTAATAATGTAGGCAGCCATCTGGAGGCAGTCCTTCAGTTCGTCGAAGGCAGGCAGGAACACTTCCTTGATAATCTGCAAATCGCGGAAGTAACCCACAGGCAGGTTATTCATGATGAGTGTGACCTGCTGGGGCAGTGCCTGCAGCTTGTTGCACTTGGCACGGATGAGTTCGAAGACGTCGGGGTTCTTCTTATGCGGCATGATGCTGCTGCCGGTGGTACACTCCTTGGGCAGACGGACGAACGAGAAGTTCTGCGAGTTGAACAGGCAGGCATCGAAGGCCATTTTTGCCAGTGTGCCGGCAATGGTAGCCAGCGCGAAACCCACGTTGCGCTCGGTCTTGCCGCGCCCCATCTGGGCATACACCACGTTATAGTCCATGGTGTCGAAACCCAACAGATCGGTGGTCATCTGACGGTTCAAGGGGAACGAGGAGCCATAGCCGGCAGCACTGCCCAGAGGATTGCGGTTGGTCATCTTATAGGCTGCCTGCAGGAACAGCATGTCGTCGGTGAGCGACTCGGCATAGGCACCAAACCACAGTCCGAAGCTGGACGGCATGGCCACTTGCAGATGCGTATAGCCGGGCATGAGCACGTCCTTATACTGGTTGCTCTTCTGGATGAGTTCATCGAACAGTACTTTTACGCTATCGGCAATCTCCATGAGTTCGTGGCGGGTAAAGAGCTTCAGGTCGACGAGCACCTGATCGTTGCGCGAGCGACCCGAATGAATCTTCTTGCCCATATCGCCCAAACGACGCGTCAGCATCAGTTCCACCTGCGAGTGGACGTCCTCGACGCCCTCCTCAATGACGAATTCGCCGCGTTCGCAGACGGCGTAGATACTTTTGAGCTCCGCCAGTAGCTGGGGCAGTTCGTCCTTGCCAATGAGGCCGATGCTCTCGAGCATGGTGATATGAGCCATGGAGCCCAGCACATCGTATTTGGCCAGATAGAGGTCCATCTCGCGATCGCGACCCACGGTAAAGCGCTCAATCTCGGCATTCACCTCGAAGTTCTTTTCCCACAATTTATTTGCCATTGTTTTCTTCTTATTATTATAGGCGGACCTAGGCAAGCCTAGGAAAACCTTGGAGGGTTAAACATAAGGAATCTGTGCCAGGGCGTCGGCGATTTTCTCGACGCCGTCTTGAAGGGGACCGGCCACCATGCCTTTCAGCATAAAGGGAATGTCGGCCTGGACGGTAACCTTCATCTTGCTGGTCTCGGCAGTGACGGGCAACACCTGAATCCACAGGTTGAAGGGCACGGGCGACTGCTCGGACTCGAATTTGACACAACGGTTCTCTTCGCGCTCGATGATGCGCAACTTGATGACGCCCACGGGAGGTACGCTAACCTGTACGCTGTCGCTGTCGAACTGGAAGTCATCCAATTTGTCAGATGGTACACGGTCGCGGACGCGATCCAGGTTACTCAGGTCGCTGATATTGCGATAAACAGCCTCAACGGGGTAGTTGATGGGCTTAATGCTACTTTCGAATTTGGTCATAATCTTTGAGGTTTGAGATTTGAGATTTGAGGTTTGTTCGAAGAAGATTGACGACTTACTATTTAAATTCCCCAGACCGAGGGGTCTTTGCGCCACTCCTTCAGCACTTCGATGTCGGAGGGCTTGATGTAGCCAGTCTCGGCGGCCTGTTCGAGGACGGCATTATAGTCGCTGAGGGTGACGAGACGTACACCAGCCTCACGGAACGCCTCTTCTGCCACAGGGAATCCGTAGGTGAACGATGCCACCATGCCAATGACCTCGACGCCATATTCGCGCAAGGCAGCAACGGCTTTCAGGCTGGAGCCACCCGTCGAGATGAGGTCCTCGACGACAATGACCTTCGTGCCCTTCACGAGTTCGCCTTCCACCTGATTTCCCATGCCGTGGTCTTTCGGTTTCGGACGGACGTAGGCGTAGGGCAATCCTAGCTCGTCGGCTACCAAAGCACCTTGTGCAATGGCACCTGTAGCCACTCCGGCTACTGCCTCAGCTTCAGGGAAATGCTGCTGAATGGCGTGACACAGCTCGAGTTTGACAAACGAGCGGACATCGGCAAACCCCAGGGTCTTGCGGTTGTCCGTGTAGATGGGCGACTTCCAGCCGCTGGCCCATGTGAAGGGCTCGTTGGGTTGCAACTTGATGGCTTTGATATCCATCAGTTTTTGAGCAAACAGTTTTTTGATAGCATCCATATCTCTCAATCTATTTTTAGTTTATTTCAGTTTCATGAGGAGTATGCCCACGAGAATCCAGATGATTTCGCGTACACGACAGATGATGCTCACAAAGATGCCCAGGGCTGCAGAGAGTCCCAAGGCAGCAATGGAAAGCACGAAGCCGCCCTCCTGCACGCCAATCTGCATGGGCAGGAAGCCGATGAGGTTGGCAAAGAGTGTGGTGAACGACACGATCAGTATGGAGTGCAGGAACGTCAGCGCGAGTCCGCCCAGTCCGCCTCCACAGTCGATGCCAAAGAGCAGAAGCATGAACATGACCTCGGAACTCTGTACGACGCGCGAAAAATACTCCAGTACCAGACTCTTGTAAAACGCCTGCGTGTCTTGGCTGTACAGAGCGGCAATCTGTTGGTCGATGTTCTGAATGGATTCCGAATGGCGTGCCCAGAAGCGTAGCGTCCATCGTTTCAAACCGGGAATCCTGCTCACTACGCCCAGCACATATTTCACGAGCCCCTTGCGATAGCCCTGCGAGAACAGGTAGAAGAAAAAGAGGCAGAACACGACGATGATGCCAAGGGTGGTGCCAATGACGGTGTTGATGGGCAGGTCGCCAACAAGCACGAGCCCCAGATAGATGAATATGCTGAGGAACCAGAACCAGAAGTGGGCGAAGAAATGCATCATGGCATAAAGGATGACGCTCGACGTGGCATGCTGCTGGTCGATGTCCTTCGACAGTTCCATGATGCGGTAAGGCTCGCCGCCCAATCCTCCCACGGGGGTCGCGTAGTTCAGGGCATAACCCGTGATGGTCAGTCTGTATATACGCCAAAAGAAACGACGACTGGCCAATTTGCGATGTATCGTTTCTTCTTTGCAGTTGCCTAAGATGATAGCCCGCCAAGCCAGTGCGTTAAGACCATAGACGAAGAACCACACTCCGATGATGGGTACCAGCCAGTAGCCTGCGTGACAGATGTGCTCCCAGAGTTCGACGAAGCTGACGTCGAAGGTCAGCAACATCACCACGACAGCGGCAATGCCCAGGAAGAAAAACAGGTTATTCAGTCGTTGTTTAGTCCACGTCATCCAGTTGAACTTTGGGGTTTACAGGCTATCGGCAATTTTCTTGCAGAAGTTCTCGTGACGGCGGTTGACATAGAGGCAGAGCAGTCCCATGCCCACAATCTCCCAAAGGAAATTCATGACGGGAACGTCGAGCAGGCAGAACAGGAAAAGCCAGAACGAGCGGAAGTTGAAGGTCAGCAGTCCGTTCCAGAAGATGACGGGCAGCGACTTGTCGTGGAACTCCTTGCGGATGTTCTCGGGAATATTCTCCGTAGCGCCGAACTTCTCGCGCAGTTTCTGCATCAGGCGCTGGAACTGGGGTGTCACCTTCTCCTGTTTCTTCGTGTAGTCGATGTACGACTTCTGGAAATAACGCTCCGCCCACTGGTGAGTCTCGGGGGTCATCTGGTCGTAGATTTCCTGCTGACGCTTGGAATTGTCGAGCTCGGAGCCCTTCTCGCCCTTCAGGAAGAACAGATGAACCTGTATGTAGTAGTCGGCCAGGCGCTGTTGTCCGGCTAGTCCGGCAACACCCGAGATAACGCCCAATACATAGGCGATGACGGTAGCAATAATGGTATTTTCCTGGGTGTTCTCAATGCCCAGCCATGCGAATTCAATGTCGTGGTGTAGGTAGAAACGGTACACCAGTGCATGGTAGATGGGAATGAACCAGGCAAAGCCTGCCACACCGTCGAGGATGCGCCCCATGCGGCTCTTCTTGCCCGACATGCGTGCCAGCTGACCGTCGGTGCAGTCGAAGATATCGGCTATCATCAGCAGGATGATAGCGACAATGTTCATCATGAGTCCCCACGTGCCACTATAGTAGAAGCTGCCACAGGCGAAGAAGAAGGCACTGGCAGCACCGATGACCATCGACCAGATGGTGACGGTGTTGGGATGGATGTCGAACTTATTGAAAGCCAGTGCGCAATAATAACAGAAGGGACGGATGACATGGAGGTCAAGCCAGTCTTCCGTCTCTGATGATTTGAGAGTTGCTTTAAAATTCTCGTTCATTTCTTGCTGTCTTCAAAAACCTTTTTGATGGTGTCGCAAACCACCTGTGTCTGTTCCTTACGACCCAGGGTGATGCGCAGACACGATTCCAGCCCTTTGTCACCCATGAACTTAATCTTGTAGTCCTGAATCTTCAAGGCTTCCATCAGGGCATCCTTGATTTCCAGCGGATACTTGATGAGGATGAAGTTAGCCACTGACTTGTAAACTTTGAAGCCGGGCAAGCTGTCGAGTTCCTTCTTATACAACTGACGTCCCCACTCCATGTCGTTAGCCACCTGACGATAGTGGTCGTCACTGTCGAGTGCAGCCAGTGCCACAGCCTCAGAGAAACGGTTGTAACCCAGGTACTTATTGACATAGCTCAGGAACTGGTCGTGTCCCTTGCCGATGAATCCGAAACCACAGCGCAAGCCCGGCAGTCCGTAGAACTTCGACAGGGTGCGCGAGATGATAAGGTTGTTATATTTCTCAATCAGCGGAGCAATATAGGCCGTATCCGTCGAGATGAAGCTGGCATAAGCCTCGTCGATGAGTACCATGGTGTCGGTGGGGATATTCTCCATGATGCGGCCAATCTCGTCAGGAGTCAGACCGTTACCCGTGGGGTTGTTGGGCGAAGCCAGCAACAGCATACGAGGATGTACGCGATTGGTATACTCGACAACCTCGTCGATGTCGTAGGCGAAGGTATCCTCCTTCTCGTGCAGGGGATACATTTCGAATGCGCCGTCGCACTCGCTGGCTACGCGGTTGTAGTACCACCATGAGAACTCGGGGATCAGGATCTTCTTGTTGTCGCCCTTGCTCAGGAAATAGTGGATGGAGTTCTTCAGCATATCCTCGCCACCGTAGGTCAGCAGCACCTGCTCCTCGGGAACTCCGTAAATCTCGCTGACTCGTACGCTGATAACGCTCTTTTTACCCTGGTCGTAGATGCGGGTGTAGAAGCATAGATCCTTCGGGTCGAAATTTTTCACAGCGTCAAGCACCTTCTCGCTTGGCTCGAAATTGAATTCATTTCTATCAAGATAGTTCATTATATTCTTATTTTTGTTACTTTACAGCCTGCAAAGGTACGAATAAGTGAGCAAAAAACAAAGGGAAAACTCGTTTTTCTTTGTTTTTTCGAACGAAAGTCCCTTCGAGCCTGCTCAAAGGTACGACTTTTTCTATAATATACCAAATTTTTAGGAATACATTTGCTCATTTGGATAAAAAAGTGTACTTTTGCAACCTAAACGAGCGAAAACGTAACAAAATGACACAAATATGGCAAAAAAACTATTATTAGGAGACGAAGCTATTGCCTTGGGAGCCATTCATGCCGGTCTTTCCGGTGTGTATGCCTATCCTGGCACCCCGTCGACCGAGATTACTGAGTTCATTCAGGGTAATGCCCTTGCGAAGGAACGCGGCATTCACAGCCGCTGGAGCACCAACGAAAAGACGGCTATGGAAGCTGCGCTAGGCATGTCGTTCATGGGCAAACGTGCCTTAGTGTGTATGAAACATGTCGGACTGAACGTCTGTGCCGACCCGTTTGTAAACAGCGGCATGACAGGCGTTAATGGCGGTGTGATTGTTTTGGTGGCCGACGACCCCTCGATGCACTCTTCTCAGGACGAGCAGGACTCGCGTTTCTATGGCAAGTTCGCCATGATTCCGACCTTCGAACCTTCGAACCAGCAGGAGGCCTACAACATGGTTGAGGCTGCTTTCGAATATTCCGAGCAGCAGAAACTGCCCGTGCTGATGCGCGTCACCACCCGCATGGCCCATAGTCGCGCCGTAGTGGAGGTGAAAGACGAAGCCCGTCAGCAAAATGAGTTGAACTACAATGCCGTCGCTGCCAACTGGGTTTTGCTGCCCGCCAATGCCCGCAAGCGTAACGACGTGGTGACGGCCCAACAGGCTCAGCTTGAGGAAGACGCCGCCAAGTCCACCTATAACATTTATTGCGAGGGTCAGGACAAGTCGCTGGGTATCATTGCCAGTGGTATTGGCTTTAACTATGTCAACGAGTGCTTCCCACAAGGAAGTCCCTATCCCATACTGAAAATTTCGCAGTATCCGTTGCCCAAGAAACTGGTGCGCCGTTTGATGGACGAGTGCGAAAAGGTACTTATCGTCGAGGAAGGTCAGCCGTTCATCGAGGACATCGTTCGTGGTGTAAGCGAGATTAAACCTCAAACCTCAAATCTCAAACCACAAATCTTAGGTAAGCTCGATGGCACACTGCCCCGTACGGGTGAACTGAACCCGGATATCGTAAAAAAGGCTTTGGGTATGGATTGCGGCCAGTGCTTCGATCCCTGCGCCGACGTGGCTCCACGTCCTCCTGCATTGTGTCAGGGCTGTGGTCATCGCGACGTGTATGCTGCCCTAAACGAGGTGCTGAAAGAATACGAGAATCCCCGTGTCTTCGGCGACATCGGTTGTTATACGCTGGGCTTCCTGCCTCCGTTCCGTGCCATTCACTCGTGCGTTGACATGGGTGCTTCGATAACGATGGCGAAGGGTGCTGCCGATGCAGGTCAGTGGCCTGCTGTGGCCATCATCGGTGACTCGACGTTTACCCATAGCGGTATGACGGGTCTGCTCGATGCCATCAACGAAAATGCCAACATCACCGTCATCATCAGCGACAACCTGACAACGGGTATGACAGGTGGACAGGACTCTGCAGGTACCAATAAATTCGAGGCCATCTGCCGTGGCTTGGGACTCAGCGACGAACATCTGAAAGTTGTGGTCCCCCTGCCCAAGAACATGCCCGAAATAACACAGATCATCCGTGACGAGATTAACTACAAGGGTACCAGCGTGATTATTCCACGCCGTGAGTGCATGCAAACCTTGCAGCGTCACCTGAAACAGAAAAAAGCGGCAGAGAAAAAGTAAAATGGTAAAAAGTAAAAAGGTTAATCATGAAGACTGATATTATATTGTGCGGCGTAGGAGGACAAGGCATCCTCTCCATCGCTACCATCATTGGCGAAGCCGCTATGAACGAGAACCTATATATCAAGCAGGCCGAGGTACACGGTATGAGCCAGCGCGGTGGTGATGTGCAGTCGAACCTGCGCATCTCCTCAGAGCCTATCCACAGCGACCTGATTGCCAAGGGTAGTGCCGATGTCATCATCTCAATGGAACCCATGGAAGCCCTGCGCTACCTGCCCTTCCTGTCGAAGGAGGGTTGGATTATCACGTCGTCGACACCCTTCGTCAACATTACCAACTATCCTGACATGGAGGTTATCAAGGCAGACTTGGCGAAGTTGCCTCATGTCATCACCCTCGACATCGAACAGAAGGCCAAGGACAATGGCGTGCCCCGTTCGGCTAATGTCATTCTGCTGGGAGCTGCCCAGAAAGCACTCGGCATTGAGTACGAGAAGCTGGAAGATGCCATCCGTCGTGTCTTCGGACGCAAGGGTGAAGCCATCGTCGAGGCTAACATCAAGGCATTGGCTTTAGGCCGTGAGGCTCAGAAATAACGTCATTTTAACGGAATGACGACATTACGAATAATTGAAGAAATGAAAGAAACTCCGATAAGAAAAGAAATCGTTGACGGGCTGATTGCCAAGTTGGGCATTCAGGACTTCGCCAAAGCCACCATCCGTGAGGTGAAGCAGGTGGCTGCGATGGCTGAGAAAGAGAGTGGCGTGGAATTCATCAAGATGGAGATGGGCATTCCCGGACTGCCTGCCGCACAGGTGGGTGTCGATGCCCAGATTAAGTCGCTCCAAGACGGCATCGCCCATTCCTACCCCGATATCCAGGGCTATCCGGAACTGAAGAAGCAGGCTTCGCGCTTTGTCAAGGCTTTTATCGATGTCGACATCGCTCCTGAGGGTTGCGTACCCGTCAGCGGAAGCATGCAGGGCACGTTTGCATCTTTTCTGACCTGTTCGCAGGCCAACAAGGCAAAAGACACCGTATTGTTCATCGACCCCGGATTCCCCGTTCAGAAGATGCAGTTGCAGGTGCAGGGTGTGAAGTATGAGACCTTCGATGTGTACGACTATCGCGGCGACAAACTCCGTGCCAAGCTGGAGGGTTATCTGAAGGTAGGCAACATCTGCGCCATCGTCTATTCGAATCCCAACAATCCCGCGTGGATATGTATGACCGAAGAGGAACTGAAGACCATTGGTGAACTCGCCACGAAATACGACGCCATCGTGATGGAAGACCTTGCCTATTTCGCTATGGATTTCCGTCAGGACTTGAGCAAGCCTTTCGAGGCTCCTTTCCAGCCCACCGTAGCCCGCTATACAGACAACTACATGCTGCTCATCTCGGGCTCGAAGGCTTTCAGCTATGCCGGCGAGCGCATTGGTGTGACGTGCATCTCAGACAAGCTGTTCCATCGTCACTACGACGACCTCTCGGCCCACTACGAAGGCCTGCCCTTCGGATTGGTATTCTCCACGCGCATGCTCTACGCCCTGTCTTCAGGTACAAGCCACTCGGCCCAGTATGCAATGGCAGCCATGCTGAAAGCCGCCAGCGACGGAACCTACAATTTCCGTGCCGAGGTAAAGGTATATGGAGACCGTGCCCACAAACTGAAGGAGATATTCCTGCGTCATCACTTCCACATCGTCTACGACAAAGACCTCAACCAGCCTGTTGCCGACGGATTTTATTTCACCATCGGCTATCCCGGCATGACGAGTGGCAAATTGGCTCAGGAACTGATGTACTATGGCGTTTCGGCCATTTGTCTCATCACCACAGGTTCGCATCAGGAAGGCCTACGCGTGTGTACCTCTTTTATAGAAGACCACCAGTACGACCAGCTGGAGAAGCGTATGCAGATATTTGCAGAGAACAACCCTATCAAATAAAGACAAAGACAAAAACAAAGAACAACAATGACTTTAAAAAATCTTTTCAGACAGTCTTTCCTCGCCTTGCTGCTGGCATTCGTCAGTACGAGTGTGATGGCGCAAGAGAAAAAAGACGCCAAGAAAATCGACTGGCTGCAGGAACTGAAAAACCGCATTACCATCAACGGTTACATGCAAGGCGGCTATGCATACAGCGATCAAGGCGGGAAGACCACCAGTGAGTTCAATTTCAAGCGTGCCATCTTCTGGATCAAAGGAAGAATCACCGACCGCTGGTCGTTCCTGTTCATGAACAACTTCGCCATATCGCCTGGCCCGCTGGAGTATTGGACCGACTTCCGCGTGACGAACAACAATGCGCTAACCGTTCGTATCGGACAGTTCCAGCACCCGTTCTCGCTGGAGAGTCCACTTACTCCCACGATGCTCGAACTCATTGACATCACCTCGCAGTCAGTAGCCCTTCTGGCTAACGGCAACGAGCCGATGCTTGGGCCCAACTACGGCCGCGATCAGGGTATCATGCTGCTGGGCGACCTGTTTAACAACAAATTCCACTACGAGCTGGCCGTCATGAACGGACAAGGCATCAACCGTAAAGACGGTAATAGCGACAAGGACGTCATCCTGAAGCTGGATTACCGTCCTATAAAGGAGTTGCGCATCGTTGCCTCGGGTCAAAAAGGGCGCGGACATGCCGTCAGCACCGTTGCATGGAACGATATTCAGGTTGGCGACGACTATCGCCGCGATCGCGTCAGCTTCGGCGGTGAACTGAAAGTTCCAACTCAGCTGGGCCGCAAGTCGACGAGTGGCGGCATTTGTCTGCGTAGCGAGTTCCTGGCTGGTAAGGATGGCGATGTGGGCAGTCGCGGTGCCTATATGACTGGTTCAGTGGCTATCGGCAAGGGTGTCGACGTGATAGCATCAGCCGACTATTACGACCGTAATACGGATGTCAGTGGATGGCAGCGTACTGATCTCACTGGCGGCCTGCAATACTGGTTCTACCCCAAGTGCCGCTTGCAGTTGCAATATACGCATAGCTTCTGTGGTGAGATGATGGGCGACGACTACAACCGCCTTCAGGCTCAAGTGCAGGTAGCATTTTAAGTGATGAGTGAAAAATGAAGAGTGAATAATTTGCTTCCGCAATAATTGATAATCAAAAATTAATAAGATGTTAATCAAAGTTCTTCTAACGATAGTATTTTTTGCCGTCATGCTGGGCGTGGGAATCTACTCACGCAAACAAGCCAGCAGTGTCGACGGCTTTGTATTGGGTGGACGTTCTGTAGGTCCCTGGCTCACGGCCTTCGCTTTCGGTACCTCTTATTTCTCGGCAGTGGTCTTTGTGGGCTATGCCGGACAGTTCGGATGGAAATACGGTCTCTCCAGCGCATGGATTGGTATTGGTAATGCCATTATCGGTTCGTTGCTGGCTTGGCTCATTTTAGGCCGTCGCACAAAGCTGATGACCCAGCATATCGAGAGCCGTACCATGCCCGATTTCTTTGGTACACGTTTCAACGATCAGGGATTGCGTGTAGTGGCTTCCGTCATTGCCTTTGTGTTCCTGATTCCTTATACGGCTGGTGTCTATAGCGGCATCTCCCGCCTTTTCGAGATGGGGTTCGACATCCCCTACGAGTATTGCGTCATCATCATGTCGATTCTGACTGCCATCTACGTCATCATTGGCGGTTATAAGGCAACGGCTATGAACGACTTCATCCAGGGTATCATCATGCTCTTTGGTATTGTGGCAGTCATTCTGGCTGTGCTGAATGCACAGGGAGGACTGACAGCAGCTGTCGATAAACTGGCACAGATTCCTTCTGACGCCGATCCGACGGTGAATGGTGGCTTTGCCTCGTGGTTCGGACCTGATCCCTGTGGATTGCTAGGCGTGGTGATTCTGACATCGCTGGGAACCATGGGACTGCCCCAGATGGTGGGTAAGTTCTACTCCATTACCGACGAGAGTGCCATCAAGCGTGGTACCGTCATCTCTACCATCTTCGCCTTTATCGTTGCTGGTGGCTGCTACTTCCTCGGTGGCTTCGGACGTCTCTATGAGCCCGTCATCAATGAAGCAACAGGCAAGATAGCCTTCGACTCCATTGTACCCGCCATGCTGATTACACTGCCCGACGTGCTCATCGCCCTCGTGGTATTGCTGGTGCTCTCAGCATCCATGTCGACACTGGCCTCGTTGGTACTGACATCGAGTTCTACCATGACCCTCGACCTCATCTATCGCGACAAGAAGTCGTTGCCTGGCGAGGTGGAGGAAGGAACCATCGACGATATCGTGTCTGAGAAAATCGAGCAACGCAAGGTGGTCATCATGCGTGTACTCATCATGTTCTTCATCGCCATCTCCCTGTTGATAGCCCTGAATCCTCCCACGTTCATCGCACAGCTCATGGGCATTTCGTGGGGTGCACTGGCTGGTGCATTCCTGGCTCCCTTCATGCTGGGCCTCTATTGGCGCGGCGTCACCAAGGCATCCGTCTGGGCTTGTTTCGTTTGGGGTGTGGGACTTACCGTCATCAACATGCTCGCAGGCAACCCCATCAATCCCATCAACTGCGGTGCCATCGCCATGGTGGGTGGTTTCCCCGTCGTCTGGCTGGTAAGTCTCTTCACCAAGAAACTCCCCATGCAGATGGTCGACAAGATTTTCGAGTGTTACGAATAATTTCGTAATGACGTCATCACCCTATGGTATTCATAAAGATTAAAGTTCAAAGTTCAAAGTTCAAAGAATCATGATTTGGAATCCGAATAAAGAATGCATGAGTCGCGACGAGATGAGCGCGCTCCAAGGCAAACGACTGCACAAAATTGTGGAGTATGTCTACCACAACGTGCCGTTCTATCGTAACAAACTCCAGGAGCTGGACATCCGCCCGGATGACATCCAGACCATCGAGGACATCAAGAAGCTGCCCTTCACCACCAAGAAGGACCTGCGCGACAACTATCCCTTTGGCCTGCAGGCTGCACCTCAGAGTGAAATTATCCGCGTGCACGCCTCCAGCGGTACCACGGGCAACCCCACCATCGTAGGCTATACCCGCAAGGACATCGGTGTGTGGAGCGAGTGCATGGCGCGCTGTCTGACGGCCTATGGCGTCACCCGCGACGACATCTTTTCTGTGGCCTACGGCTATGGCTTGTTCACTGGTGGTCTTGGCGCCCACTATGGCGTCGAGCATCTGGGTGCCTCGGTCATCCCAGCCGGTACGGGAAATACAGAGAAACACCTGAAGCTGATTCGCGACCTGGGCATTACGGGTATCGCCTGCACGCCGTCATACGCCCTCTATCTGGCCGAGACGATGGAGAAGATGGGTATCACGAAGGACCAGATCAAGCTTCGCATCGGCGCCTTTGGCGCTGAGCCTTGGACCGAGAGCATGCGTCAGGAGATTCAGGAGCGCCTTGGTCTGAAGGGTTACAACATCTACGGCCTCTCCGAGGTGATGGGTCCCAGCGTCAGCTATGAGTGCCAGATGCAGCACGGAAGCCACATCAACGAGGACCATTTCTATCCCGAAATCATCAATCCCACTACGCTGGAGTCGTTGCCCAACGGACAGACAGGCGAACTGGTATTCACCACACTGACAAAAGAGGGCATGCCCGTCTTGCGCTATCGCACCCGCGACCTTTGTTCGCTGTTGCCTGGTACGTGCGACTGTGGTCGTACCAACGTCCGCATGGGACGCATCGAGGGCCGCTCGGACGACATGCTCATCATCCGCGGTATCAACGTATTCCCGTCGCAGGTCGAGAGCGTCGTACTCTCCATGCCCGAGTTTGCTCCGCGCTACATGCTTATCGTCAATCGCGAAAAGAACCTCGACACGCTGTTGGTACAGGTGGAGATTCGTCAGGAGCACTTCACCGGCATCTTCGATACGCCTGCCGCTGTCGATGCCTTGGAGAAAAAGCTGGCCTCGAAGCTCAAGAGCGTACTCAGCATCTCGGCCAAGGTACAGCTGAAGGCTCCCGGCACCATCGAGCGTTCGCAGGGTAAGAGCGCCCACGTCATTGACAATCGTAAATTGTAAAAATGCTAATAGCCAACGGCTAAAAGCAAAAAGCAAATAACTATGGAACAATCTAATTTTTTTAATCCCGAGTTCGAAACCATGTCGCGCGAGCAGATTGAGGCCCTCCAGCTGGAGCGTCTGCAGAACACTGTGCGCCATTGCATGAACTCACCTTTCTACAAGAAACGCTTCGAGGAGATCGGGCTCCGTCCTGAGGACATCAAGAGCCTTGACGACCTGAAGAAGATTCCCTTTACCACGAAGCAGGACCTGCGCGACACCTACCCGTTTGGCATCGCCAGCGTTCCCCTTCGCGATTGTGTTCGTCTGCACTCGTCGTCAGGCACCACGGGTAATCCCACGGTGATTCTTCACACGAAGAAAGACCTCGACGAGTGGGCTAACCAGGTAGCCCGTAACCTGTGGATGGTTGGTCTGCGTCCTGACGACGTATTCCAGAACTCCAGCGGTTACGGCATGTTCACGGGCGGTCTGGGTTTCCAGTATGGCGCCGAGAAGCTGGGCATGCTCACCGTTCCTGCCGCTGCTGGTAACTCGCTGCGTCAGATCAAGTTCATCAAGGACTTTGGCACGACGGCTATTCACGCCATCCCCAGCTATGTCACCCGCCTCTATGAGGTCATGCAGCAGGAGGGCGTCGACCCTCGTCGCGACACCAAGCTGAAGGTGCTCGCCATCGGTGCTGAGCCTCATTCCGAGGAGCAGCGCAAGCGCATCGAGGAGATGTTGGGTGTCAAGGCCTACAACTCGTTCGGCATGAGCGAGATGTGCGGTCCCGGCGTAGGCTTCGAGTGCAAGGAACAGAATGGCCTCCACTTCTGGGAAGACTATTACATCGTCGAGATTGTCGACCCCGACACTTTGGAACCCGTTCCCGACGGCGAGATTGGCGAGTTGGTGCTCACCACGCTGTGTCGTGAGGCCATGCCGCTGCTGCGTTATCGTACACGCGACCTGACGCGTGTGCTGGGACGTTCGTGCCCCTGCGGTCGCAACCACATCCGTCTCGACCGCATGCGTGGCCGCTCGGACGACATGATTGTGCTGCGTGGTGTCAACATCTTCCCCATCCAGGTCGAGAAGATTCTGATGAAGTTCCCCGAGGTAGGCACCAACTATCTCATCACGCTGACCACCGAGGACAACAACGACCAGATGACCGTCGAGGTCGAGGTGAACGAGGGTACTGACGACTTCGCAAAGCTGCAGTATCTGGAGAAGGAACTCCGTCACCAGATTGGCGACGAAATCCTGTTGAAGCCCCGCGTACGTCTCGTCTCCAAGGGCACCCTGCCCGTCAGCGAGGGTAAGGCCGTCCGCGTCGTCGACAAGAGAAAAGTTTATCAGTAACAAAATGAAGAGTGAAGAATGAAGAATGAAGAATTTGCTACCGCTATGGTAATGCCAAGCGAACATGCTGCGCCTTCATGCTTCTCTTCAGTCTTCTAATGTGAAGCAAACATAAAATAATAACAGAAAAAAAATGAGTGATGATGCAAACAATGTAGTGCGGTAGCAAATTCTTCATTCTTCATTCTTCACTCTTAATTTAAGAAATATGACTATCCATCAGTTATCCATTTTCATCGAGAACCGCTCGGGCACGCTCATCAAGGTGCTCCAGATTCTCAAGCAGGCCAACATCCAGATTGTGGCCTCCACCATTGCCGACACGGCAGAGTACGGAATCTACCGCCTCATCTGTAGCGAACCCATTCGCGCTTACGAGGAACTCAAGAAGGGCGGTGTGGCCGTTGCACTGAGCAACGTCTTCGCCCTCGAACTCGACGACGAGCCCGGGCGTGCTGCCGACGCCGTTGAGACCTTCTCGAAGACCGGCATCAGCATTGCCTACATGTACACCTTCCTGCTGCGCGGAAAGGGCATCATGGTCTTCCGCACAGAGAATGCCGAAGAGGCCCAGCAGGTCATCATCGACAACAAGCTCCGCTACATCGAGGAGCCCGACCTCTCGAAACTCGTCTGAGCATTGCAATGCGATTGCCGTATGGGCAATCGCATTTTTTTTCCTCGGCAGTCTTTTTCAAAAAAAATACAAACTACAAACAATGAATCAGAAGAGCATATTAAAGTTCCTGCGACAGATAGCAACCCACAACAATCGCGAATGGTTCCAGGAACACAAGAGCGACTACGAGGCCATCCGTGCCGAGTTCGAACGAGGCGTACAACAGGCCATCGAACGCATCATGACATTCGATCCCGAAATAGCCCACGTACAGGTCAAGGACTGCACCTACCGTTTCTATCGCGACACACGATTCTCGGCCGACAAATCGCCCTACAAAAACCACCTTGGAGCCTACATCAACGCCAAAAGCAAAAAGGCACTTCGAGGCGGCTATTACCTGCATCTCGAGCCCGACCACTGTCTGATGGCCATAGGCAACTACTGGCTGCCCACCAACATCCTCACCTCGTGCCGCCACGAAATCATGGGCAATACTGCCGAATGGCTGCGCTGCGTCGAGAGCCCGGAGTTCCTCCAGTATTTTGGCAGCGACGCGACCAGCAGCACCAAGGAACCCACCAACATCGACAGCTGGGACCAGCCTCAAGGCTTCGGACTGTCAAAGCTCAAGACCTGTCCCGCAGGCTTTCCCAAAGACAGTGAGCTCATCCGCTATCTGCGCCTGAAAGACTACTGCTGTTGGCATGCCGTCTCTGACTCGTTCTTCGAGGGTGACGCCTGGCTCGACGAGATGGAACGCATGTTCCGCGCCGCCAAACCCATGATGGATTTCATGAACTCCGTCATCGACGATTACGAATAGTGTCCCCGTACGCTATGAAAATCACGCTTTGGGGATGCTGGTGTTAAATCAGGGCCGACACTCGATGTTGAGTGCCAGCCCTGAATGAGAGAGTTTACTTGATGGTGATCCACACGGCCTCGCCTCGGTCTTTGGCTTCGACGATCTTCTGTTTCAGACGGTGAACCCAGATGCGGGAGTCGAGGACTTTGCCGACTTCGCGGTTCTTGCCAACGAGGATGCAGCCTTCGGTGTCTTCTGAGCTGTTGCCTGCGTGGATTCGGATGCCTTCGAATTTCGGAACACCGAGAAGGATGGGAAGCCACTGCTGGAACTTTGGCGAGAAGGAGATGACTACGGCGTAGCGGCCTTCCGGGATGGCCGAGCGGCCCTTTACCTTGTAGGCACCGTTGGCGTAGTCGCGCCAAGTGGGTTCGAGGGTGTCGCAGAAATACTGGTTCTCCGTTCCTGCCAGATACTCGTCATCTACGCGCCTCTGAATGTAGAGCCTACCTATCGTGTAGGTCTTGCGTTTTGCTATACGTTCTAATATCAGTTCCATGTCATTTCTGCTTTTTGATTTTTTGAAAACTGTCATCTGTCATCTGTAAGAGGTAGCCACGATGAACCCATTGCGAGAGCATGTTACGGGTGCCCCGAGTGTCCATGCCGTTGGCCTGACGGATAAGGTCTGCATCGTGTACAGAAAACTCGTCGGGCAGCAGCTTCAGCAGGTTGCGAGGGCCGCGACGGCCTGTCTGCTCGTCGGCACTGCGGTTGGCATTCTCGATGGCCTCACCAAAGAATGTCATTTTGCAATGCATATCATATAGCAGGCTCCAACGGACAAAATCTTCAATTTCCTTCGACCATTTGTAGTCGTTGCAGATGTAGAGCACACAAGCCTTCAAGTAGGCTATCACGTTGGCTCGGAACGAGAGGTTCTCATACACTCTCGACTGTGAGAGACGGGCAAACTCGGCACATTCATCTTTCAGGCGCTTGGCCAACTTGTAAGCCTGCGGACAGTCTATCACCCCAGCAGCACGACAGAGGCGGTCAATAAAGGGGCGCAGCTCTTCGTCAAAGCTTGCATCATACGTGCCATAGACGGGCATGTCGGCTCCGATTTCGCGCTCAGGGATAGTGCAGAAGTTGATTCGCGAAATGGGGCCGTCGGTCAAAACTCGTGAGAAATATTTCTGACCCTTCTGGATGGTGGTCGCGGCATTCCAATTGAATCTGATACAGACCTTTTCTGTTACGCTTTGCGTACCAACACGCGTCTGACCGTAACGGTTGTCTGGGTCGAAGGCCAGACACATAATCTGAAACTGCTGTGAGCCACGAGCCGAACCGCGAAGGGCATCAAACTGGTCGATCTCGTTCATCTTCGTATAGAGGAAATGCTCGTCGGCCTCAGCCATACGCATCACGAAAGCAGGATTGGTCATGTCTGGGTCAACCTCCTGGATGACAAGTCCTTCAGGACGCTGGCGCTTATCCTTGTTTGAGCCTTTCGAGTTCACCTCTTTCTTCCAGTCGGCCTCTCGTTTCAGATTCTCAGCATCACGCTTGCGGATATCGGCCATGATGTGGTTGATGGGTTGTGAGATACAGTCCTTACCAGCACCCGTCCCAGCCATCAGCACGTTCATAAACGTGGCTTCGTGCATTACATTGTCGATATACGGGAAACGAACCTTCCACAGATGAGCACCCAGCGACGGAAAGATAGCGTGAGCCACAGCAGGCTTATAGACATCGGGCGTTCTTGAAACCAGCAGCTGTACCACTTTCGGCAGTTTCTTCGGCATCTCTGGTGGCAAGGCAGGCTCAGTGGTCATAGATGTTGAATGACCATTTGTTGCCACTTGATTGTCTGCTGGCTCTGCTTTAATCATCTTCAGGCTTTTGGCCAACACCTTGCGTTGGAACTGCGACATCTTCTGATTAGGGTCATAGTATTTCGAGTAGAAATCATCCACCAACTGCTGAATATTTTTGTCTTGCCAGTTCTGCGCCATGCGCACCTTCAATACGCCAATCAGCTCCGTCTTCTTCAATAGTTGGGTAGCACCCACAGAGAGAATACTTTTCAAAGCCTCGTGCCTGTGACCTTCCACAATGAGCACATCGGCTGTCAACTCAGCTTCTTTCATGCAGGCATCAAATATATATAATGTACGCGCATCAGCCTCAACGACATCTTCTGATATGCTCACGTCAACAGAAGGTATAGCGGTGGTTTCAGGCTTAACCAATGGGCGACCGTCCACATCAAACCCTCTTTGCAGATAAGCTTCTCGACGCTCTTCTAACTCTTCGCCCTCGATGGGTTCCAGCCAATGTTCTGAGCGGAATGTTTCCTGGTCGATACCGGTTACATAGATATACCTTTCTGGTGTAAAGCATGATGCATCAAGCAGCTCGTCGGCATTAAAGCCTATCTCCTCACAGAAAGCACGCTGGGCTTCTTCGATGGTCATACCTTTAGGAATGCGGATATAGATGTGGCCTTTACCACGAGCCGAATAAGCCTCACGCAGCACCATGTCGTACCACTCCGACATCTCGTCCTTGTTCACCTCCAAGGCTTTCTCGAAGGCCTGACGCACCAGTTTGGGGTTGTCAATATCCACGCACGTCATAAAGGTGAAAGCCTCGGGGATGATGCTGTCCTGCGACCGATGGTTATCCTTGAATGCCGAGTAATGAGGGCAGATGAATGGTAACCAGTCTTTTTTCTCTTCCTTACCGGCACGGATGTCTGCTACATCGCGGCGGAGCCATTTCTGGCGGAGCAGCTCGTCAAGCTGCTCCCCAGTTTGGGTCTCTGCATAACCACGATTATTCTTTGACTTGTCGGAGAAATGTTTTGTGTTCAGTGCTATCAGACGGTTTACCATACGGTTTCCTCCTTTCTTGAGTTAAAATAGGCCATGATCTCCTCAGACTCCTGATAGAAGAGGCTCTTCATCAACGAGAGTGGATAGCGGCGGGGAAATCTGAACTCCACCTTCAGACATCCGCGCTGTCCGTGGTTCATCTCGCGAGTACGCTTCACATCAGCATGGGCTGTCTGGAAAAGCGTCTCATACTTAGGACCGTTCAAGCCGTCGCGGTAACGCTTCATGCGAGTCCTGCCATCTTCTTCCACCATCACACCTGCACGATAGCGAACCAGCCCCTTGCCATCAGCTGTCACTGGTGCTTTATCCTGCTCCCACACACATGGGTAGATGTTGATGTCGCCGTTGTTCATGAATGTTGTTTGTGTGTCCATCTGGACGTTCTGCAAAATCTGCTGCTTGTAACTGTTGTTTACTTTTTCCATGTTTTGAGTTGTTTGCGAGAAGAAGGTTGGAATCTTTGCGCATTTACCCGGGAACATCCTCCTCACTCCAACTCAGGGTTTAACTTAATCTGTTTCTTCTTTAGTTATTTACTCTGTTAGCTAACTCTCGCTGAATCTTGTGATACAGGGGCCACAAAATTCGGTCAACGTGCTTGATGCCTGTTGTGTAGATCGCAACGCCCATCACACACTCCGTAAGGCAGTCGGCCATCTCTACCTGCAAGGCCTCTTCAAACCCAACCAGACTATTGGCCATCTGGCGATAGAGCCCCGGGCTGACACTGCCTTCACATCGGCGCAACATAAGCTTGACGAGACCACTGACGGGAAAATCTGGCACCATGTCGCGATAGAACACTGTGAGTTGTTGACCATGAACCTGACGGTTCTGCTGTTTGCGCTGGAAGCGCTTTTGGAAAACTGAATCTTTCATCTTTTACTTTCCTTTTTTAATGAATACTAATTATACTTCTTGGAACTCATCCGAACGGGGTTTATAGAGCCCGTGGTTTCTTGTTCACGATGCAAAGATAGGGCACTTCGTCAAGATGACAAAGTGCCTAAAACGATTCAGAATAAGCTTTGCTATTCTGTTTTTAATTCAGAAAGAAATATAGGAAGATTATGGCAGAAAAAGCCATGAAATAGATTAAAAATAACGGCGACGATGTGATTTGCTATATGGTGTGCTCTTGCCAATTCGAAGCCATTCAAGGCTCTTTAGCCTCCACTTCATTGCTTCAACAGAGACACCAAATCTTCTACTGAGTGGGCCAAGTACCCTTAAGCAATTCTGCATGGCATAGTGATTGTTTTCATCCCAATATAAGGGAGCCAAGCGATCGCCATAGGTAGCAGTTAGATAGAAATCGAAGTATTTCTTATACTGCTCTATAACAATCTTTCGAGGCATAAGAATACAAGCAGCAAAGTGATTTGCATGGTGTTCCAACCAACTGAGTTCGTCGCCTGATACTGGTGTTGTATTGGCTAATGTCGACATTGTTTCGCCAAATGATGTCAGTTTGTTACTTTCAAGCAAATCCTTATGCAGAAGATGATGTCCTAACTCGTGGGCTAAGGTAAAGCGCTTTCGGTGTTCGTCATACCGAAGTGAATAGTTAATCGTCACTAAATCTTTGTTTAGTGCAATGATTCCAAGTTGCTCTGCTGGTAAATCTCCCCATTGCCATGACAGTTCGCAAGAACTTATTATGCGTTCCAGATTTACTGGTAGCAAGTCCCAACTGGGAAGAGAATCCGTTAGTTCATCAGCCAATTCTTCTATCTCTTCATTAGACATAATAGGTGACTTAAGCAATAAGCCTTCTTTTATCCTAACACCGTCAGCGGCTAATATCTCTGCCATAGATGATGTCACCATATTATCTCTCCATGACAGCAAAGGATACTCCATGTATCTCTTTCCCATCATCGTTTCAACACCCTGCTGCTGCCTAACATGGTCTTCAATAGAACGTGGTAATATAAAAGAATCTGCGTTTACGCCAGTGCTAAGATCTATACGCATTAACCCAATGAAATTATCCCTCGCCACACAGACAACATCATTTTTGAATCCACTGGTTGAGACTACCCACAACTTAACGCCTTGCATTCTGTTGTACTGGCCTATCAAGGAATAAATCTTATCACGGTCCACAATCCCGTCAAAACATTCGTATGCTACAATATGCGAGGGAGTCTTGGCCTCCTTGAACTTTGTAGTTTGGAAAGTCTCAATAGATAGTGTTGGCGTTATATTGCCATAGACTGGATGCTCTACTATTACCGAACAAGGCATCTTCTCCGTTTGTTTGTCTACGGTGTCCTTCAAATAATCTTCCAACCTATTCTTTAGGGTGAACTCTGGCTCCGTAGGGGTCTCATAACCATCCTCAGAGAAAAATAAATCCTCTATTTCAGATACCAACAACCTCAAAGCGTGTGTATCGGGCAAAAGGTCAAAATCATTCATTTGTTTTTTTGTAAATGCACTTTTCTCCATACTTGCTTTGATACTTGAAGCAGTATCGCTGGCCTCTAAGGCTTTAGGGCATAAAGCAACCAACAACTCCGCAAACTTTAATCGGCTTAATGGCTTCTTGACGATTCCTTCGCGTTGGCTTGCAAACAATACAATATCCCACAATGCTTTGTTGCCTTTGTCTTTTATCCAGGGGCCTATCCGGTTTTCTATTACAAAAATCCAATAGGGAACCTCTGCAGGCTGGGTAAAGCAACTTGCTTGTTCTGTAGTTAACTGTATGTTGTCTGTATCCATATAATCGTACTGTTCTTTTGAATTAAATTTTTGATGTGCAAAGATACGAAAAATCCCACACCTTTTTGCAGGTATGGGAGAAAAGATGATATTTTAAACTATTTTTAGTAATTTCGCTAAGCCAAATGAAGAATTACGCGCAACTTACTTGTTAGGCTAGCATTATGACTCTTCCGAGTTGTATACTTTAAGGAACTTACAGCCATTTAAATGAATCATGTGTTCTGGTTCATTAGCAAACCAGACTTCAGTTTCCCAAGCAATTTCTTTCAAGTGCTTTAGTCCTTCCAGTTTATTCAGGAATGCGGTAACAAACACAACATTTGCGCCACTATCAACTACAAGTTGTTTCAGCGTACTGACACGCTCACCGTTCATAGGGTTAGAAGAATGATAGGCTTCAATAAGAAACAACAGATTCTTTTCACGACTATAGGCTACAATATCTGGTAGCGTTCCATGCTCCAGAGTAATATGAAGTTGCTGCAAAGCCTCGGTGTCACGATGAAGATACTTATCCGTAGAATCTCCAATATAAAGAACCTCAGCCCCCATACCAAACAAAGACAGGAATTCCTCAACTATTTTCTTTTGCAACAGATTATGTTCGCCAGTTGACAATTCTAATGTCACTCCTGATGGCAAAGTCACAGGAATGCGTTCCATAGCCCGTTTACGTGCAAGTTCCTCTTTGGCCTTCTGATGAACATCAATGAAATAGGCAAGTTGCTTCTCCCATTTGCTAGTGCCATACACTTTTATAAGATTCGCAAAAGGTGCGCTTAGCGTATAGCCACGTTTGGGATTGTTGGTGGCTGCCTGGTCTAATACCGACGAATTCACTACCAAGCCTTCGTCAATAAGTGGCTTCAAATCTTTACGACGTATGTCATCATAAGAACCTGACGAGATGTGCTCACCATAGTGACTGTTCTCAAACTTGATAATTTCGCGAGTCGTAGGAAAATAACCATTCATTACCGACTTAGCCTCCTTGAAGCTTTCTACAATCTGACCCGCTGCCAGGCATGCGCCAGCCATTTTTTCTCGTCCACGGTCAGAAGCAAGTCCTTCTACGGGTATTCCAACTGCCACTAATATGTCAAGCATATCAGAATATAATTTCTGAACATGCTCACTTTTCCCGTCAGTGAATTTTATAAGCATACAGTATCAAATAAAGTTTGTCCTTGAAACACATTAATCTCTCTGATTTCTGCTTCTTTTTTCGGAGTCGTATGATAAGTCTCTTTCAATGCCAATGCCAGTTTATAAGCCAACAGTGGGGGGACGGCATTTCCTATCTGGTAGAATTGACGTGTCTCTGTACCGCAAAACTCAAACCAATCAGGGAAACTCTGTAGGCGTGCAGCCTCTCTCACCTCAATGCGACGGCGACGCCCATCAGGCAACTTCACACGTTGCATGTCGCTGGTAGCTCCTGCCAAGTTACGGCATGTAATGGTGCGGGCAGGTTTATCTGGATGTAGGTCACGAGGATTGATGCAATGCGACTTTTCCTCATATACGGCAATATAGCGTTCTTGTTCAGGCGTCAGAAACTTACTATTATCATCATACTTAGTCATCAAGTCGCCGATTGCTTCCTCCACCGTTACCTTTTTCTGCTCTTTTCTGGGGAATCGGAATGAAGATCTATGCCCGACACAGATAAGGCGTTCACGGTTCTGAGGTACACCATAATCGACGGCATTCACAATCCTATAATCTACAACATAGCCCAACTTGCGAAGTTCTGCTACAACCAACTCAAGATACCACTTATGACGCCCAAGGATATTTGCCACATTTTCAAACATGAACACGCAAGGTTTGATACGCTTCACGGCATCAATAAAAACAGGGAATCCATCGCGAGCATCCTCAATACCCTTTTGATTGCCAAAACGGCTGAATGGTTGGCAGGGAGGCCCACCAATGATAATGTCTATTTTATCTGACTCAGGATAGTCGAAGCCTACTTCCAAGAACTGGTTATAGCATGTGCCTTTCAGATTCTTGTTGTAGGTGTCAACGGCTGCGTCCACCATTTCATAACCAATGGTACGGAAACCTGCCGCTTCGAAACCCAAGGATAGACCGCCACAGCCCGCAAACAAATCGAGCACCACAGCCTCTTCCTTGATGTCCGGCATGAGCCATTTATCTATATTATAACTAAACTCTGTCATTCAATTCAAATCATATTTGTGGCAAAGGTACAAATAATTTCTGAGATTATTTACAATCAACCACAATTTTACACATTATTTAATAAAGAACTATTCAATCGTGTTATCTCATGCACTACATGCACTCATGACAGTTATGACAGATGACAGTTTTTGAAATTGAGAGGATAGAGAGTATTAGTAATATATATATTATAATATATATAATACTAATCCATAAGTACACCGTTTTTTCAATAACTGTCATCTGTCATTTGTCATCCCTGAGTCGACAAAAACTGCCCGCCCTGCCCGCCAGCGACGGGAAGTAATCTCCGAGGCTGCGAAATTACGGATTCGAGGCCTCGATGTTACGGTTCGTTCAAATTCGTCAAATTCGTGCTAAAAATTGGCCCAAATCGAAGGTTATAATTTGGAGGTATAGGATAATCTTCGTACCTTTGTACTCGCAAACAAGAAGTTCTTGGCGAGCCAAGCGGCAAGCCGAGCGGCGAGTACGAGTGAAGGCTGCGGCTCAGCATAGCTCGAGCGAGCTCAGCTCTGCATTCACCTTGCACTTCACTTGTCATTGTCAATCATGAGAGACACAAAGCGGGATGTCGGCCACCCGATGCAGTTGGTCGCAAAAGATTCTAATACGATGAAAAACACATTTAAACACTATGGCAAAGATTTTGTATGAAGTAAAGCAGAACCAGAACGAGCACAACGCTGCCTTCGGCAAGTGGTACGCGCAGATCAAGAGTCTGGAAACGTTGAACACCCGCCGATTGGCGCAGCACATCTCGGAGCACGGCTC
>SUYI01000039.1 GCA_015060485.1 Prevotella sp.
CCTCTTCCTCAGGATAGAAACGAAGGTTCTCGAGCAGCAGAGCCTCACCCATCTTCAGAGCCTTGGCAGCATCCTGAGCCTTGGCGCAGTCGGGAGCGAAAGCGACGGGAACACCCAGTGCCTTCTCTACGGCCTCGCGGATCTGACCCAGAGACTTCTTAGCATCTACCTTACCTTTGGGCTTACCCATGTGGCTCATGATGATGACAGCACCACCATCAGCCAGAATCTTCTTCAGCGTGGGCAGCGCACCGCGGATGCGGGTGTCGTCAGTGATCTTACCATTCTCGTCCAGGGGTACGTTGAAGTCTACACGTACGATTGCCTTCTTACCGGCAAAGTTGAATTCGTTGATTGTCATAATTGTATTGATATTAATAATGTGAAAAACTTCGTTATTTAATGCAATAGCCATATCGCGGCGTTTGCGCCGCAAAGGTACTACTTTTAATTGAATAATGGCAATTGATAATTGATAATTTAAGTCTTTTTTACGAACTGCCTATCATAATGCAAGGTCCACTTAGCAAAATGGAGACGACGAGCAGGGTGGTGAGCTCGATAATCAGACAGAGTGCCCCGCAGCAGTCGCCTGTGTAGCCTCTGAGCCGGTTCCAGATGAGCAGGTAAAGGAAATACATGACGATGGCGGGAGCAAACAACAGCCACTGCCAGTCGATTCTCGCGTACATTATATATATGTAAACAGCCACGGGGAGCAAGCCTTGAATGGCCAGGCTGATGCCTGCGGCGATGTTGAATTGGCGGTAGACTACGCGGTTCTTGGCCGTCTCCTCGTTGCGGGCATAGGGCATCATCTGGATGAGTTGGGCCGAAAGCATCTTGGCATAAGGGTCGGCCATGGCGATGGTAAGAGCTGCGTCAATTGGTGCCAGCGTGTGGAGGGCAAAAAACAGGAGCAGGAAGTAGACGATGAGACTGATGACACCATAGGTTCCAATGTGGGAGTCCTTCATGATGTCGAGGATGCGCTGGCGGTCCTTGCCTCCTCCGCCAAAGCCGTCCATGAAGTCGGCCAACCCGTCTTCGTGCAGGGCGCCAGTCATGAGCAGCCGGGTGACGATGGCCAGCAGAATGGCTATCTCGTAGGAGAAGAACATGCTGCCGAAATAGATGACGGCACCCATCGCCGAACCTGTAATCCAACCCGCGAGCGGCCAGTGTTCGACCACCGTTTGGTAAGCCTCCTTCGGTGGCTGGTGCAGTCGCCAGAAGGGCAGGCGTGTGAAGAAGATGAAGGATGCCCAGATGCGGTCATACCATTTGGTGGTGTCGATAGATACTTGCATGGCTTATTTGATTTTTACGGGTATTCCGCTGACCATGAGGATGACCTCGTCGGCACGGGCGGCTACGTATTGGTTCATCCAGCCCATGAGGTCGGTGAACCAGCGTTGGACGGCATTGGCACTCACACCACCAAGGCCTATCTCGTTGGTGACAAAGATAAAGGTGGCATCCTGTGCGGTGAAGCGGTCGAACTCTGCCTTTGCTGTTTCCAGGGTAGGGGTGATTTCCGGACAGTCCGAGCCTTCCGCGTTATCTGTTTTTCCCGCATACCACAGGTTCGTCAGCCACAATGTGAGGCAGTCGATGAGCACCACACGACCCGACAGCTGGTGACGACTCAGCAACTGTTCTTCTTCGATATTCGTCCATTGCGGACCGCGCCGCTCCTGATGACGAAGCACGCGCTGACGGAACTCCTCATCCCAAACATGAGCAGTAGCCATGTAAACGGGGTTGTCGCTGAGACTCAACGCCATACGTTCAGCATACTCACTTTTTCCTGAGCGCTGGCCGCCGGTTATCAATAGAATTTTTTTCATTTATGATGCAAATTTAGTGTTTTTTTACTAAAAAGTGCTGACTTTGGTCAAAAAAGTCGCTGTTTTTTGCACTTTTTTTTGTTTTTCTTTGGAACTTATCATTTTTTTTACTTACTTTGCACCCGATTTAAGGCGAATCATCGTTGAGAAAGATTTTTTTTATTAATTAATTGATAACAAAATGAAAAAGTTATTTATGATTTGCGCTGCCGCTATGATGGCAGCTTCAGTGAGTGCACAGGATAACACTGCAATCACTGCTAACAAGTTTGGCGACAACTGGTACATGGGTATCAATGGTGGTGTTGCTACTCCTATGCAAAAGTTTGGCGATTATGGCTTCATGAAGGGCTTTGCTCCTAATGTAGGTGTCCGTATCGGTAAGAATCTGACTACTGTTTTCGGTCTGGCTGCTGAAGGTACTGTTTATCTTGGTGCTAGCGAGAAGTCAATGATGAAGACTCGTACTTTCATAAGTGAGCTTGATGTTAATTTGCTGGGTACGTTCAACCTGAGCAACCTGTTTGCCGGTTATCCTGGTGAGCCCCGTGCTTTTGAGTTAATCGCTCTCGGTGGTTTCGGTTGGGCTCATGGTTTTGGTGCTTATCCTGTTAACGTTATGGGAGTTAATGTTCCTGTAAATAAGGTTAATGGTATTAACTCTAAGATTGCCCTTGACTTCGCTTTCAATCTGGGTGCAAACAAGGCTTGGCAGCTGTACATTGAGCCTGCTGCAATTTTCTGTCTTGAAAGTTGGACTAATGGTTTAGCAGTAAAGGATGACATGAAGTACGACTCTCGTGTTGGTATGTTCCAGCTGAACCTCGGTCTGAACTACAAGTTCGGTAACAGCAACGGTTCTCACAACTTTGTGAAGGCTCAGCTCCGCGACCAGGCTGAGATTGATGCTATGACTGCCAAGATCAACGAGCTCCGTGCTGACGTGAACGCTAAGGACGGCAAGATTGCTGCTGATGCTCAGACCATCGCTGACCTGAAGAAGAAACTTGCTGATTGCGAGGCTCGTCCTATGCAGACCACTGTCATCGAGGAGAAGAAGGAGACCATCCTGCAGCCCATGGTTATCTTCCGTCAGGGTAAGAGCACTATCGACGCTGCTCAGTATGCAAGCGTTGAGATGGTTGCCAAGTACATGCGCAACCACAAGGATTCTAAGGTGATTGTTCGTGGTTTCGCTTCTCCCGAGGGTAACGCTGAACTGAACCAGAAGCTGTCTGAGGCTCGTGCCGAGGCTGTGAAGACTGCTCTCATCAAGAAGTACAAGATTGCTGCTGACCGCATCACTACTGAGGGTCTGGGTGCAACCGATAAGATCTCTGAGGAGAACGACTTCAACCGCGTTGCTATGTTCATCGATACTACCAAGTAATCGTAGATACAACAGATAATCATTTCCCCACAGATTTGTTTCTGTGGGGATTTTTTTATGTTCCAAAGTTTGCAATTTACATTTCAAAGCCTGCAATTTACATTTCAAAGCCTGCAATTTACATTTCACGTCCTGCAATTTATATTTCACGACCTGCAATTTATATTTCACGACCTGCAATTTACATTTCACGACCTGCAATATAAAAAATGACGGGTAGTAAAAACTTGTTCCGAGGAGGGAACTCAAGTTTTTTTACCTTGTTGTTTGGATTATTGCTTATAATTTCGTAATTTTGCAAACAAATTACTGACAAATACAATAATGATGAGACTGAGACTACTAATGGTATTGCTGGTTTTGTGCCAGATGGCAACCGCACAGACACGACGTGAGATGAATCTGAAAACCTGGGACTTCTCTCGCGACAAGATGACGTGGACGCAAGTGAACATCCCCCACGACTGGGCCATCAGCGGTCCGTTCGATAAGAAGTGGGATTTGCAACAGGTGGCTATTGAGCAGAATGGCGAGACGGAAGCCACTGAGAAGAGCGGCCGTAGCGGAGCGCTGCCCTGGATAGGAGAAGGGTGGTATCGTACAAGCGTGGAGGTGCCTGCGGGCTATGAGGCAGGAGAACTGGTGTTCGACGGAGCCATGTCGGAGCCTCGCGTCAGCGTCAATGGCGAGGAAGCGGGCTATTGGGCCTACGGCTATAATGCCTTCCGGGTGGATGTGTCACGTTTCCTGAAGGCAGGAAAGTTGGACATCAGTGTTCATCTGAACAACCGTGAGGAGAGTTCGCGTTGGTATCCTGGTGCGGGACTCTATCGTCCGGTTACGCTGGTGCTGAAACAAAAAACGCATATTGACGACTGGAGCCTGTTTGCCCGCACGATGAGCATCGATAAGGGTGAGGCTACTGTTGAGGTGGAGGCTCGTGTCATCAATCCTGTGAAGGGCTCGGCGCAGATATTCCTGAAAGGTCCTGACGGACGTTCTGCATCTAGTGGCGACACGCGTATTGAGCCTGACGGAAAGGTTTATGCCAAGTTTAAGGTGAAGAATCCGCAGTTGTGGTCGCCAGAGACCCCTTATTTATACGAGGTGAAAGTAGAGGTGTACAAGGGGCATCATGAGGTGCTCGACAGCAAAACCGTCAAGACGGGTATTCGTACCGTTCGCGTGATTCGCGAAAAAGGCTTCCAGCTGAATGGCCAGACGCGCAAGCTGAAGGGTGTCTGTCTGCACCACGACTTAGGACCCTTGGGCGCAGCCATTAATAAGACGGCGTTGATTCGCCAGATTAAGATGATGAAGCAGATGGGTTGCGACGCCATCCGCACTTCGCACAATATGCCTTCCACGTGGCAGATGGAGATTTGCGACTCGTTGGGTATGATGGTGATGGCTGAATCGTTCGATATGTGGATCTATCCGAAGTGCAAGAATGGCTATGCACTCAATTTCCGCGAGTGGGCTGAACGCGATATCACGAATTTGATATTGAACCATCGAAACCATCCAAGTATCGTGATGTGGTCGATAGGAAACGAAATTCCAGAACAAGGCAGTGAGGAGGGACGACAGATCAGTATTCGCCTGCAGGGTCTCTGTCATTCCTTAGATCCTACACGTCCTGTTACTCAGGGTATGGACCGTGCAGAGGCTGCGTTGGGAAGTGGCTTTGCACAGGCTATGGAAGTGCCGGGATTCAACTATCGCGTACATAAATATGCCAACAATATCAAACAGTTGCCGCAGGGTTTCCTTTTGGGTTCTGAGACGGCATCGACGGTAAGCAGCCGAGGTGTATATAAATTCCCCGTTGAGGTAACAGACAATTCACAGTATGCCTCGTGGGCTCCTACCTATGATCCTACAGCCATTCTGAAAGCTGACGGACAATGCTCCAGCTATGATGTGGAGTATTGCTCGTGGAGCAATCTGCCTGACGACGACTGGGTCTGGCAGGACGACTACGATTGGGTGATAGGTGAATTCGTGTGGACAGGCTATGACTATCTGGGCGAGCCGACACCCTATGATGAATACTGGCCGTCGCGCAGCAGCTACTTTGGTATCTGCGATTTGGCCGGACTGCCCAAGGATCGTTACTGGCTCTATCGGAGCAAGTGGAACAAGCAAGAGCATACTGTTCACCTGTTGCCGCATTGGACGTGGCCAGACCGTAAGGGGCAGGTAACACCAGTATACTGCTACACCGATGGAGTAGAGGGCGAATTGTTTGTCAATGGCAAGAGCCAGGGCCGTGTCCATAAGAATAAGGCAGAGCGCTTGGATCGCTATCGTCTGCGTTGGAACGATGTGAAGTATGAGCCGGGAGAAATCCGTGTGGTGGCTTATGACGAGCAAGGCAACAAGATTGGTGAGGATGTGCGCCGGACGGCAGGTAAGGCCGTCAAGCTGGTAGCTCAGGCTGAGCCCCGTGAATACAAGGCCGACGGTGAGGACTTGATTTATGTTCGCGTAACGGTGGAGGATAAGAATGGTGTACCTGTTCCTACGTGTCAGGACCAGCTGACATTCAACGTTACAGGAGAGGCACGTTTTGAGGCTGTCTGTAATGGTGATGCAACGTCGCTGGAGTCATTCAAGCAACCGCGCATGAAACTGTTTAACGGCGAACTGGTGGTTATTCTGCGTCCTACGACGGCGGCAGGAAAAGCAACGCTGACGGTCAAGGATCAGCGTGGGAAGTTGAAACCAGTAATGATTAATATCGTAACAAAATGAAGCGAATAGTCCATATTGTCTTGTTTGCACTTTTTGTGCAGACAATAAGTTCGCAAATTACTTTCTGGCTGGGTGCGGATATCAGTGGTGCTACTGATTTGGAGGCACGTGGCGTGCAGTTGCGCAATATGAAGGGAGAGCCCCGCGAGTGTACAGAACTGATGCACGAATTGGGACTCAATGCCGTCCGCCTGCGTGTCTGGGTGAATCCCAAAGATGGGCTTTGTAACAAGGACGATGTGGTGAAGATGGCCCTTCGTGCCAAGAAGTGGGGAATGGCGCTGATGATTGATTTCCACTATAGCGACTGGTGGGCTGATCCCGGACAGCAGAATATCCCTGCTGCGTGGAAAGAGATGAGCTATGAGCAGATGAAACGAGCGTTGGCAGACCATACCCGTGATGTGCTGCAAGCTATCAAGCAGGCTGGAGTAGACGTGCGCTGGGTGCAGGTGGGCAACGAAACTACCAACGGATTCCTGTGGCCCGTGGGGCGCGCCCAGGAGCACATGGATCAATATGCTGGTTTGACGGATGCTGGCTATGGCGCTGTCAAGGAGGTGTTCCCGCAGGCTGAGGTTATCGTCCATTTGGATGGAGCTTTTGATCCGAATCGTTATGATTTTATCTTCGATGGCTTAGAGAAGTACAAGGCACGCTATGATATGATTGGGCTGAGTGTCTATCCCTATTGGGATATTCGTGGCAAGCATACTCAATCATGGAAAGAAACGGTGGAGAAGGCCACTGCTAACATTAATCGCCTCTGGGAAAAATACCATAAGCCCATGCTGGTGGTCGAAACCGGTACTGAAGCTAGCAAACCCGTTGAGGGCAAGCAGATTATTGCAGCCATCATCGATATGGCCAAAAATCATGCTGGTGGGCATTGCCAGGGTGTGTTTTACTGGGCACCGGAAACGGACAGATTCTATAAATTGGGGGCCTTTCAAAACAATCAGCCCACAGTCATTATGGATGCTTTCACCGAGGCATCCCGGCAAAGCGCAACAAGCAAATAACCATGTATTATCGCATATAAACATTTCATGAAACAAACAAAAATAGTAGCTTCAATTAGTGATCGCAGATGTGATGTCGATTTCATCCGTTCTTTGTTTAACGCTGGTATGAATGTGGTGCGTATGAACACCGCGCATGCCTCGGAGGATGGTATTAAAACGATTATCAAGAATGTGCGTGAGGTGAGCCGTCATATTGGTATACTGATTGACACAAAGGGCCCTGAGGTTCGTACTACAGGATGTGAGGCTCCCATCGAATATAAAACAGGTGATGTGGTGAAGATTTTCGGTCGTCCGGAAATGGATACGACCCATGATATCGTGAACCTCTCGTATAACAATTTTGCGGCAGATATTCATGAGGGTGATCATGTGCTGTTCGACGATGGAGCGCTCGATATGAAGGTGATTGGCATTAATGGTCCTGCTGTTATCGCACAAGTAATGAACGATGGTGTGTTGGGATCGCACAAGAGTGTAAATGTGCCTGGTGTTCATATTGCATTGCCCACATTGACTGAACGTGACCGAAAGAATATCATGCTGGCCATCGATCAGGACATCGACTTTATTGCCCATAGTTTTGTGCGCTCTGCAGCTGATGTTCGTGCCGTACAGGCCATTTTGGATGCTTTTAATAGCGATATCAAGATTATATCGAAGATTGAGAATCAGGAGGGCGTCGACAATATCGATGAGATTATCGACGCTTCGTATGGTATCATGATTGCCCGCGGCGATTTGGGTATTGAGGTTCCCATTGAGCGTATTCCTGGTATTCAGCGCCAGATTATCCGTAAGTGTGTAGAGAAGAAGAAACCGGTCATTGTGGCTACGCAAATGTTGCACACGATGATTAACAATCCCCGTCCTACTCGCGCAGAGGTGACTGACATTGCCAATGCTATCTATTCGAGTACGGACGCATTGATGCTCTCTGGTGAGACTGCCAGTGGTAAGTATCCTGTGGAGGCTGTACAAACGATGGCAGCTATTGCCGAACAGGCTGAACACGACAGAGCCAAGAGCCATATCGACATCAAGCTCTCTGAAAACTGTGATATCCGCGAGTTTATGGCTCATTCTGCCATTGAGGCTACGGAACGCCTTGGAGTAAAGGGCATTATCACCGACTCTACAACGGGTACTACAGCTCGTTCGTTGGCAGCTTTTCGTGGTCCACACCCGGTCTTGGCTATCTGCTATAATGATAAATTGCAGCGTCTGCTGAATCTTTCGTATGGTGTTATTCCCGTCTATCAGAAGGAACATATAGGCAGCGAAAAGCTGTTCTTGGCAGCGGTGCGCATGCTGCGCCAGAAAGGCTATGTGGAACTTGACGACAAGATTGCCTATCTGAGTGGTAATATCGGAGCCGGTGGTGCCACGAAGTTTTTGGAAATCAATACGGTAAAGGAAGTATTTGAACATAACTATCAGTTCCATCTGCCCAATCTTTAGTCCTGTGAAACAGCTCTTTGTATACTGAAAGGCAAGAAAAACGGGCAAAAAGATGATTATCGGCTTCAAAATTTGGCAATTAGACAGAAAAAGCGTAATTTTGCAAGCTAAAACGTATAGTTAGACTAAACGAATATGAAAGAATACAAACATCCACTGCGTAGTGCGGTATGCACAGAGGGCAGACGTATGGCCGGAGCCCGTGCTCTTTGGGTAGCTACGGGTATGAAACATGAACAGTTTGGTAAACCCATTATCGCCATTGTGAACTCTTTTACCCAGTTTGTACCGGGACATACCCATCTGCATGAGATTGGGCAGATTGTGCGTGAAGAGATCGAGAAGATGGGTTGTTATGCTGCTGAGTTTAATACCATCGCCATTGATGATGGTATCGCCATGGGCCATGACGGTATGCTCTATTCACTTCCTTCACGCGACATCATTGCCGACTCGGTAGAATATATGGTGAATGCCCATAAGGCCGATGCCATGATTTGTATCTCAAACTGTGACAAGGTCACCCCAGGCATGCTGATGGCTTCGATGCGTCTGAACATCCCTACCGTATTCTGTTCGGGTGGTCCGATGGAGGCCGGAAAGTGGCGTGGCGAGAATGCAGACCTGATTACGGCGATGATCAAAGGTGCCGACCCCAGCGTATCTGATGAGGAGATGAAGGTACTCGAGGCTTGCGCTTGTCCGGGCTGCGGTAGTTGTTCGGGTATGTTTACGGCCAACTCAATGAACTCGCTGACGGAGGCGATAGGACTGTCGTTGCCAGGTAATGGTACGATCTTGGCTACGCATACTAACCGTATAGAGTTGTTCAAGGCTGCTGCTCGTCAGGTGGTGAAGAACGCCTTTGCCTATTATCAGGACGGCGATGAGAGCGTCTTGCCTCGTTCGATTGCTACCCGTCAGGCCTTTATGAATGCGATGGCACTGGATATTGCGATGGGTGGAAGTACGAATACCGTGTTGCACCTATTGGCTGTGGCTCAGGAGGCTGGTGCTGACTTTACGATGAAGGATATCGACGAGCTGTCGCGTAGAGTGCCTTGTCTGTGTAAGCTGGCCCCGAATACGCAGAAGTATTCAGTTCAAGAGTGCGGTCGTGCAGGCGGTATCTTGGGAATCCTGCGCGAGTTGTCGAAAGGTGGTTTGATAGACGGTAGTGCTATGCGCGTAGACGGCTTTACGCTTGATGAAGCCATGCAGACCTACGACATCGCGCAGATTGTCGACAAGCCCCAAATGCCCCATCCGGCTCACATCTACTTCTCGGCTCCTGCCAACCGTTTCTCGACAAAGATGGGCAGCCAGTCGGAGTTGTATCCTTCGCTGGATGCAGACAGGGAGAACGGATGTATCCGCGATTTGGAGCATGCCTATACAAAGGACGGTGGACTCGCTGTGCTCTTTGGCAACATCGCTCAAGACGGTTGCGTGGTCAAGACGGCTGGTGTCGATGAGGCTTTGTGGTATTTCGAGGGACCTGCCGTCGTCTTTGACTCTCAGGAAGACGCCTGCGAAGGTATTCTGGGCGGAAAGGTTAAAAAGGGTGACTGTGTGGTGATTACCCACGAGGGCCCGAAGGGTGGTCCTGGTATGCAGGAAATGTTGTATCCCACGAGCTATATCAAGTCGATGCACATGGGTAAGGAATGTGCGCTGATTACGGATGGACGCTTCTCGGGTGGTACCAGTGGCTTGAGTATTGGCCATATCTCGCCCGAGGCTGCCAATGGTGGTAATATCGGTAAGATTAAGGATGGTGATATCATTGTAATCGATATCCCTAGCCGCTCGATTAATGTCAAGCTTTCTGATGAAGAACTGGCAGCGCGCCCGCAGCAGCCGCTGAAGCGTAATCGCGTGGTCAGCAAGGCACTGAGGGCTTATGCGCAGAGCGTATCGTCGGCTGACAAGGGAGGAATAAGAATTATAGATTAGTGGATAATTGATCATTGAAATTCATGTTGAAGGACAGAATAACAGGAGCAAAGGCGCTGATGCGGGCGTTGCAGGCAGAAGGGGTGAAAACCATCTTTGGTTACCCCGGTGGAGCCATTATGCCCGTCTATGACGCGTTGTTTGACTATACTCGAGGCGAGAAGAAATGTTTCGACCACATTTTGGTGCGTCACGAACAAGGAGCCACCCATGCTGCTGAGGGCTATGCCCGTGTCTCGGGTGAGGTAGGTGTTGCCTTGGTGACTAGTGGTCCTGGTGCTACTAACACGCTGACTGGTGTGGCTGATGCCATGATGGACTCTACACCGATGGTGGTGATAGCAGGACAGGTGGCCATAGGAGCCTTGGGAACAGATGCTTTCCAAGAGGTCGACCTCGTGGGTGTGGCTCAGCCTATCTCGAAGTGGAGCTATCAGATACGTCATGCTGAGGATGTGGCTTGGGCAGTAAGCCGTGCGTTCTATATTGCCCGTAGTGGCCGTCCTGGTCCTGTGGTACTCGACTTCCCTCGTAATGCACAGGTCGAAGAGATAGACTGGGAACCTAAGATGGTTGACTTCGTGCGCTCTTATGTGCCTTACCCGAAACTCGATATGAATGCTGTTCGTCAGGCAGCAGAACTGATTAACAACGCCAAGAAACCTCTGGCTCTTGTTGGTCAGGGCGTAGAACTGGGTAATGCCCAGGAAGAGCTGAAAACCTTCTTGGAGAAGGCCGACATCCCTGCCGGACGCACTATGTTGGGACTCTCGGCTCTTCCCTCCGACCATCCGTTGAATGTCGGGATGCTGGGTATGCATGGCAACTATGCCGTCAACCTGAAGGAACAGGATTGTGACGTACTCATTGCCATTGGCATGCGTTTTAGCGATCGTGTGACGGGTAATCTGAAGACCTATGCCAAGCAGGCCAAGATCATTCATCTTGATATTGACCGCAGTGAGATTGACAAGAATGTGAAAACCAATGTGGCTGTGATTGCCGATTGTAAGGAATCGCTTCCCGCTTTGACTGCTTTGGTGAATGCGACGAAACACAGCGACTGGCGTGAGTCGTTTAAGGAACTCGACCAGAAGGAACATGAAAAGGTTATCGAGCCTGCCATTCATCCGAAGGAAGGACCATTGCTGATGGGTGAAGTGGTCAATGCTGTTGCCGAGCAGGCTCCCCGTGGTACTGTCCTTGTGACCGATGTGGGTCAGAACCAGTTGTTTGCTACTCGCTATTTCAAATATCCTGAGAAGCGTAGCATCTGTACCAGCGGAGGCCTTGGCACGATGGGATATGGTATGCCTGCTGCTATTGGTGCTACGTTTGCCACCGACCGTACGGTTTGTTGTTTCATGGGCGATGGTGGTTTCCAGATGTGTATTGAGGAATTGGGGACCATCATGGAACAACAGGCTCCCGTGAAGATGATTCTGCTGAACAACCACTATCTGGGAAATGTACGCCAGTGGCAGGATATGTTCTGGATGCGCCGTAAGTCGTTTACCAAGATGATGAACCCCAATTACGAATTGATTGCTAAGGGCTATGGTATACCCTATCAGGCTGTGACGGACCGTAAGGATTTGCAGCAGGCCATTGAAAAGATGATTACGACGAAAGGTCCCTTTATCTTAGAGTGTGCTATTCTTGAAGAGGATAACGTGTTGCCAATGACTCCTCCGGGTATGAATGTCAACGATATGATGTTGGAGATTTAATGAAGTGGTATGTAAGAAGTAAGATGTAAGATGAAGGAAGAGAATAAAAGACTATATACGCTACTGGTTTATTCAGAAAACATTGCCGGTATTCTGAATCAGATAACCGCTGTTTTTACCCGCCGTCAGGTGAATATCGAGAGTTTGAACGTATCCGCATCCAGCATTGAGGGAGTGCATAAATATACCATCACAGCCTGGAGCGATCCAGATCAGATTGAGAAGATAACGCGTCAGATTGAGAAGAAGATTGATGTGGTGAAGGCCAATTATTTTACTGACGACCAGTTGTTTATCCGTGAATCAGGACTTTACAAGCTGTCAACAGAAAAGGTGCTTCAGAATCCGGATATCTCGCGAACTATCCGCAGACATGATGCAGCTATCATGGAGGTCAATCCGACCTATACGGTGGTGATGAAGAATGGCAAGACGGAGGACATTCTGAACCTTTATTATGCACTTAATGAGTTCGACTGCGTGTTGCAGTACACCCGTTCGGGGCGTATTGCTGTTACACGTGCCAAGCAGGAGCAAGTCAGCGAATTTCTTGAAGAGAGGGAACAAAATCATGGATAAGGTAGGGTGCTATTCGTTTATGGCTGAGCCGTTTCACTGTGATTTCAGCGGGCGTCTCTTTATGGGCCATTTGGGCAACCACATGCTTAATGCTGCCGATTTTCATTCTACGGATCGTGGCTTTGGCATGAAGTATCTGATGACCATCCATCGTTCGTGGGTGCTTTCACGCCTGGCTATCGAGATGAACGAGATGCCTCAGCAGTACACTAAGTTCAATGTCGAGACATGGGTGGAGTCGGCCATGCGCTACTTCACTTCGCGTAACTTTGCTGTAGTTGGTAGTGATGGTAAGACTTACGGTTACGGACGCAGCATCTGGGCGATGATTGACACCGAGAGCCGGCAGCCTACAGACCTCTTTGCCATTGACAACGGTGCCATCAACAACTGGATCGTGAAGGACAAGGAATGTCCTATAGACAAGGGCGGACGAGTGAAAATGTCTGATGACGCCCAGCTTGTTCGTACCATTGATACTTTCTATAATGATGTCGACATCAATGGTCATATCAACAGTGTTAAGTATATTGAACACGTGCTCGACCTATGGCCGCTCGATTGGTATCGTGACCACCAGATCCGTCGTTTCGAGATAGCCTATGTCGCTGAGGCTCATGGTGGCGATCAGCTCAGTTTCTATCGTGAGCAGACGGGTGACAATGAATACTGCGTGCGCATTGTTCGCTCTGATGGTACAGAGTGTTCGCGCAGCAAGGTGACCTTCTATTGATATTTCTGCGTAAACCAGTCGAACTGGGCTTTGCCGCCGTTCCCATAACAGAACAGTCCCACACGAATGCCTTTCCAATAGCCTGAGCGCATGGGGAAGGCATTTGCTATTTTGATGAAGTACTTTCCATCAGTACTGTATGAGAACTGGTGACTGTTGGCTACGCAGTCGTTGTTAACTCGTAACCAGAGACGTTTGTATTTCCCCTTTACCACAATCTCCCGTTTGCCTTGAGATTCAATGAAGATTCCTTCCTTACAGAGTCCAATGCCACGAAACACTTTTCCTGAACAGAAAAGCCCCGCATAGCAGTCGCCTTGGGCTGTCAATAGGGTAGTGCTCTCGCTCTGATAGCCAAACACTTTCTGAGTGAGCATATTCCTGCTCGCCTTCAAGCTATCTGCAGGCAGCGCTTTCAGGGTCAGCCATCCGTCACGTTCCTTGAGTGTCCAATGGCTGTTGTCCGGGTTGTGGTTCCATTGCCATTGTAGCCCCAACGCAGGTCCAGAAAAATCGTCATCAGTCTGCAAATGGTAGTCGTCGGATGCCTGCATGATAGGTTTTTTCCACGTTCGGACGGGTTCTCCGATGCCATTTCCGTCGTAGTCAATACCCATGAGCGGCCAGTCGTCCTGCCATCGGACGGGTTGCAGGTGTACCACGCGTCCCAACACAGGGGTTTCTTGGAAGTGATAGAACCACCAACTGCCGTCGGGGGTATCAACCAATGCACCCTGGTGAGGACCATTGACCTGCGTGGAACCTTGTTCTAGCACGACTTTACGTTCATAAGGTCCGTAGATGTTTTTGGCTCGCAGTACCGTCTGCCACCCCGTTCCTACACCTCCCTCAGGGATAATCAGATAGTACCAGCCGTTGCGTTTCATGAATTTCGTCCCTTCGGCAATAGGCCCTTCATAGATGGTTACGCCTTCGTCGAGCAGTTGCTTGCCGTCGGGTGACATCTTGTGCACGATGATTGGGCCAGCCCCATGACGGCTACGTCCCAGATAGGCTTGCCCATCCTCGTCCCAGAAAGGGCAGGGGTCTTCCCATTTCTTCACCCGCTTGACCAGATGCAGTGGAGTCCAGGGACCATGCGGATCTTGGGCGGTACTCATATACAGACCTTCGTCGGGAGTGCAGAAAAATACATAGAACAATCCGTTGTGATATCGGATGACTGGGGCCCACGACCCTCCGGCATAGTGTTGGTTCTGGTCCCATCCAGCCTCGTCAATCTTGTTGTAGATCTGACTGATATAGCGCCAGTTGATTATATCTTCCGACTCCAATACCTGCATACCCATGAAGTGAAAGTCTGAAGCCACCATGTAGTATTTCTGTCCGACGCGAATGACATCTGGGTCAGAGAAATCGGCATTGATAACGGGATTAATGTACGTTCCGTCGTTTTGGTCTCCCCAACCCTCTATATCGCTGTTTACGAATTCTGGGCGCACATCAGGCTCCTCAGTCCTGATGTCGATGTTGCTAAAATGAATATTGCGTGCGTGACGAACGAAGAATCCTTTGGCGGGCAGATTGCCCCACATGGTAGCTTCGGGATACTCCTTCTCTTTCTCGTCGCTGATAGTGTCGTTGATGAGTTTAAGGTCATCCGCCTTTACGCCTCCCTTGTGGTGAATCGATATATTCGACAGCCACATGTTACGAACGGGATAGCCAGGAAGACCCGTAATCGAGCAGCCTATAGCCCCTGCGTTGCGCACTTGAATGTTGTCTATACGAATACCGTTGATGCTGCCCACATGGTCTATGGGAATCAACTCGGTTATCGTGTCGTCATTACCATTTCCGCTTAATGACGTCTGCTCATTTTTCAGCTTATAGCCTCGACCGCGATTGCCTAGTCGGATGAAGATAGGCGACTCAGTCCCCTCAATGGTAAAGTCCGAAACGTTGACATTTTCCATTGAACCTCCATCCACGATTTCAAGCGAGATTGCCGATGTTCCAATCCATTGTCCGAAGAACTTCTCGCGCTGGTCGCTGCTAGGTTTCACCACAATGCCCGAAATATTGATATTTCGGAACCCACCATTCGTCTCTGTACCAAGTTTTACTGCATTGCAATGACTCGATACGACACAGTTGGTGATGCGGATATTCTCGCAGAGCCTGGGCGATGTTGATTTCAGCGTGATGGCATCGTCATCAGAGTCGGCTATGATGCCTTGTACGATCACATCGTGACAGCCGTCAATATCTAACGCATCATTATTATAATTGTTGCGGTTCACCACTTTGATGCCCTCTATGAGCAGCCGGTCGCAGGCCAGATAGTGTTGCATCCAGCAACCAGAATTCTTCAGCGTAACATTCCTAATGATGATATCCTTGCTCTGGATGAATCGGATGAGGTGGGGACGCGTGATTCCCTCGTCGTTCCATGAGAGTTTCTTGAATGCTCGCCCACGTCCGTCAATAGTGCCATAGCCGTCTATCACCACATTCTTTACTCCATCGGCATATATAAGCTGGATAGTTGTAGTCTGGGTGCGTAGCGACACATAGTTTGACTTCATGGGGGTGTAGTCTTTCAGATTTGTACTACCATAGAGCGTTGCCCCATGCTCCAGGAAGAAATGCACGTTCGACTTTAGCCAGATACTGCCTGTTTTGAAGTTTCCTGATGGAACTATTACCCTTCCGCCTCCTGCCGCTGAGCAGTCATCGATAGCCCGTTGCAATGCAGTCGTCGAAAGCATCGTTGTGTCTGCCTTTGCACCATAGTCCATGATGTTGTAGTCCCGTCCCTTTGCAATATAGGAAACGGAAGCTAGCAGTACAGCTATTGCTAATCGACGTCCAATCATGTTACATATATCCGAGCCAGCGTAGAATGTCGTTGAGATTGGCGAAGACCATCAGAAGAATGAGAATGCCGAAACCTACGTATTCCGCCTTAATCATAAAGTTCTCAGAGGGTTTGCGGCGGGTAATCATCTCGTAGAGAAGGAACAATACATGTCCACCGTCAAGGGCGGGAATGGGCAGAATGTTCATGAAGGCAAGGATGATGCTAAGGAATGCAGTCATTTTCCAGAACATATACCAGTCCCACATGGGCGGGAAAAGGCTTCCAATAGCTCCGAAACCACCCAGCGACTTGACTCCTTCAGCCGAGAATACATATTTCATGTCGTCTACATAAGATGCCAGCACGTGCCAGCCATACTTGATGCCTGCAGGAATGCTCTCAAAGAATCCGTATTCGGTAGTAATGGGCTTGTAGATGTCGGCAATGCTCTTGACAACAAAGCCAAGCTTGAGTTCCGGAGTGAGCGTGACAGAGGCCGTATCGGTGCGGGTATCGTTGCCAAAAGCAATAACCACAGTACGTGCTTTCAGAGAGTCCGCCTGAGTCTGGGCAGTGAGCAGTAAGTCATGACGACGGCCCAGTTGGTCGACAAACTCATTGTATGAATCGATGGGGGCATCGTTAAGAGCGAGAATACGGTCACCTTTCTGCATGCCGATTCCTGCTGCTGGCGAGCCTGGTAGAATACTGTCAACCTGTGCAGGAAGCAGAGGACGTACAAACGAAGGGTCGGCCTTGATCATACCCAAGAGGTTGAGGTTGCCAGGAAGTGTGATGCTCATAGGCTGGCCGTTACGGATGATGTCCACACGATGGGCCTCGGAGATATCGCGATAGAGGTCGGCCGAGAAATCCTTGAAGGTCTTGGTGTCAGTCCCAACGAGGATGTCACCGTCCTGAAAACCATACGACTTGGCTTCCTGGTTGAATTTCATACCGAGGGTCATATCCTTGACGGGAATGTAGGTGTCGCCCCACCAGAAAAGAATCTGGGAATAGATAAAGAGAGCAAGCAAGAAATTAACCAGCACACCGCCAATCATAATGAGCAGACGCTGCCAGGCCGGTTTGGTACGGAATTCCCAAGGTTGTTCGGGTTGTTTCATTTGCTCGGTATCAAAACTCTCGTCAATCATACCGGCAATCTTACAATAGCCGCCCAGAGGAATCCAGCCCACACCATATTCTGTGTCACTGTTCTTGGGTTTAAACTTAAAGAGACTGAATTTCCAGTCGAAGAAAAGATAAAACTTCTCGACACGAACGCCGAAGAGTTTTGAGAAGAAGAAGTGACCACCCTCGTGGAGCAATACCAGCAGGGAAATGGCCAGCATGAATTGTAATACTCTAATTAAAAATACTTCCATTATTATACTTTTTACTATTTTACCCTTTTATTATTTTACCTTTTTTTACCCTTTCATCAGTTCTGCAGCGATACGACGAGCCTCCGCATCGGAAGCAATATAGGTGTCGTAACTGGGGTTCTTGTCGAATGTGGCACGCTGCATAGTCTCGGCAATGATGTCTGCCATCTGGAGGAATCCGCACTTGTCGTCGAGGAATCCGCGATTGACAATCTCGTTGGCAGCATTTACGATGCAGGGCATGTTACCCCCACGATCAATGGCCTCAAAGGCCAATGCCAGACAGCGGAACTTCTTCAGGTCGGGCTCGAAGAACTCAAGCTTCTGTGAGGTGAAGAGGTCCAAACGGTCACCGCTGAGCGACAGTCGCTGGGGGAACGAGAACGCATACTGGATGGGCAGACGCATATCGGGCACACCCAATTGGGCCTTGACGGCACCGTCATGGAATTGGACAGCGCTGTGGACAATACTCTGCGGATGTACCAGTACCTGAATCTGGCGGGCGTCGACACCAAACAACCACTTGGCCTCAATAACCTCGAAACCTTTGTTCATCATGGTGGCAGAGTCAATCGTAATCTTTGCACCCATGTCCCAGGTTGGGTGACGCAGGGCATCAGCCTTGGTGACTGTGCCCAGTTCGTAGATACTCTTCAGGCGGAACGGGCCGCCTGATGCTGTCAGCAAAATCTTCTCTATGGGGTTATCGTCCTCACCCACCAGACTCTGGAAAATCGCAGAGTGCTCGCTGTCGACGGGTAGGATAGGGGTGTGGTACTCCTGTGCCAACTGCAGGATGAGTTCTCCGGCAACGACCAGCGTTTCCTTGTTGGCCAGAGCAATGGCCTTGCGGGCTTTAATAGCATGAATGGTTGGCGAGAGTCCTGCAAAGCCCACCATTGCCGTCAATACCATATCGATGGGACCGGCCTCCACAATTTCGTCAAGGGCTTTTGCACCAGCATACACTTTGACGTCTGGCAGATCGCTCATCAGCTGCTTCAATTCGTCCAGTCGCTGCTCGTTGGCAATAACCACGGCGGCAGGCTTGAATTTATGGGCTTGCTGAGCTAACAATTCCACTTTGTTGTTGGCTGTGATGCAATATACTTCGTATAAATCGCTATGCTCCTCGATAACCTCAAGAGCCTGTGTGCCAATTGATCCTGTAGAGCCTAATATGGCTATTTGTTTCTTTCTCATATTTCAAGTAATCCTTCTGGGATCTTCATTGTTATTTGTTGCTGTCCAGTATCTATATCTTCTATCAGTTCGTCGTTGGCGGGAATCAGTGTGCCGTCTTCCAACTCGAATAGAATGTTCTGGGTCGTGTCGTCAATGGAGGCAATAGTCCCGATGAAAGAACCATCTGGCACACTGACTATTTCAAATCCTACGAGGCTCGCCAATGAAAGTGTTTCTTCAGCTTCCTCGGCCAAGGCTCGGGGAAAGTAGACGTCGCATCCCGTCAATTCCTGGGCACGCTGCTGTGTGTCAACATCACAAAATTTAACCAAGCAGACACTGTCGTTGCGGAAACGGTATTCTTCCATGAAGAAAGGTACCAGAATACCATCAACGTCAAGCACGAGATAGTCAGCGTCCACACTGTCGAAGATGTCGTCAGTAAATTGAAACGACACCTCGCCTTTGACACCATGTGCCTTACCTAATCGGCCTATCTTGTAAACGTCTTCTTGCTTGATCATTGTTTCTAGTTGCTCTAGTTATACTAGTCATACTAGTGTTACTAGTTAATTCTCTCAATCTTTGCCCCCAGCGCATTCAGGCGGGCTTCGATGTTTTCATAGCCGCGGTCTATCTGTTCGATGTTGCTGATAATGCTAGTCCCGTTGGCACTCATGGCAGCAATCAGCAGGGCGATACCTGCACGGATATCCGGACTGGACATACGGCTGGCACGAAGCTTCAACTTACGGTCATGTCCTACGACAACGGCACGATGTGGGTCACAGAGAATAATCTGTGCTCCCATATCGATAAGCCGGTCGACAAAGAACAAACGGCTCTCGAACATCTTTTGATGGAACAATACACTGCCACGGGCCTGTGTGGCTACTACGATCAGCACGCTGAGCAAGTCGGGGGTCAGGCCGGGCCAGGGGGCGTCTGCCAAAGTCATAATGGTACCATCAATAAACGAATCGACCACATAGTGCTTTTGTTGTGGGATGTATAGATCGTCACCGTCGGCTTCAATCTTGACACCCAAACGACGGAATGCTTCGGGGATAATACCCAGATTGCTGAGCGAACACTCCTTGATACGTATCCCACGGCCACACATGGCAGCCATTCCGATGAACGAACCCACCTCAATCATGTCGGGCAACAGACGGTGGCTGGTTCCGTGTAACTGCTTGACACCTTTGATAGTCAGCAGGTTGCTGCTGATACCGCTGATGTCGGCCCCCATACGATTAAGCATGTGGCATAGTTGCTGGATATAAGGTTCGCAGGCTGCATTGTAAATGGTGGTGGTGCCTTCAGCCAGCACGGCAGCCATAATGATATTTGCCGTACCTGTGACAGACGCCTCGTCAAGCAGCATGTATGAGCCTTTCAACCGCTTTGCTCCGATTTCGTAAACCTCGCGGTTATCCAACTGATGGAATTTTGCCCCTAACTTCTGGAATCCTAAGAAATGGGTGTCCAGGCGTCGACGCCCGATTTTATCGCCACCGGGTTTGGCAATAATGGCTTTTCCCATGCGTGCCAGCAAAGGACCAATCATCAACACAGAGCCTCGCAATTGGGCACATCTCTCGACAAACTTGTCGCTCTCCAGGAATTCCAAATTCAACTGGTCGGCTTGAAAGGTAAAGACTCCTGGTTTTCCGGGAAGAACCTTCACTCCTACATCTTTCAATAACTGAATCAGATTGTTGACGTCACGGATGTTGGGAATGTTGCTGATGGTAACAGGCTCGCTGGCTAGCAGGGTAGCACAAATGACCTGCAAGGCTTCGTTTTTTGCACCTTGCGGAGTAATCTCGCCACTGAGCAGGGTTCCGCCTTCAATCTTGAATGTTGCCATTTTATTTCTTTTTCTTGTTGCGCTTGCCGTCGCCAGGCTTGGAAGATACCATGTGCTCGAACTCAAAATCAGAAAGGTCGAGTTGGATGATGCCATCCGTGAAGCGGGCTAAATCGTCAGCGACACGTTCATCGTCCATCGAACCATGCCCCCACGTTGTCAGATCGCGTTTCATCTGATTTGCCGTCTGGCGCACCAGCTCGTCACGTTCAGGCCCCTCAGGCATGGTCTTCAGTTCTTCGAAGACCTTGGCCATCAGACGCCCGTAGTGGCGTTGGTAGGGCACTTCGTCTTTTCCTGGCAAAGGCAGTGGTTGAGGCTTGGTGTGAATCTTCTCGGCCTCGTCCACATCGAAGGGCCAGTCAATGTCAAGTTGCTTGTGGCTCATCAGGTAGAGATGGTCCCAAAGTGTCTGTTCATAGTCAGGACTGGTCCGAATCTGCGAATTCTTGCTTTCCATCTGTCGTATGATGGATTGTGCACAAATGTTGCGTTCTTCCTTGGTGGGCAGGCTGACTGCCAGTTCCACCATCTTTTGTATTTCGCGCCCGTATTCAGGCATTACCAGCTTCTCGCGCTGGGTGTTATAATCTAATCCTTTGATATCCATAGTCATAATAATTTCTTGGGTTTGATGGCCACGAAGTCCTTCAGATAAAAAGGTACGAAGTAGGCCACGTCTTCGAACTGCTCGTTCAGGAAACGTTTCTCAGCCAATGGCTGCATCCATTTGGCCAATGGGGCAATATTCTCTATATAGTGCGCATTCGGGTGATTGATGGTGCCCATACACTTTTGTGCTCCATTGCCGAAGAAATAGATGGGACGCTCGTCGAGCCACTGCTTGTAGGTATCAGCATCAACAATGTCGGCGCTGACGGGACGAACCGCCTTCAGACTGCGGTCGTAGACAGCAGCATAAACCTCCATCCTGCGAGCGTCAAGCATGGGACAGAGTAAGGCGTTCTCTTCCATTTCCGGATTTCTGAGCAGCACGGGGACGCACAGTAGTTCCAGAGTAGGGACTGCCAGCAGTTTCAGGTTGCGGCCATAGCAGATTCCTTTGGCCATCGAAACGCCAATGCGCAGCCCAGTATAGGAGCCGGGACCGCAACTGACAGCAACCGCATCAAACGGTATGGCGTGATTGTCGGTAAACGACATCGCTTCGTCAATCATTGTTCCCAGATGTTCAGCACCAGCACCACGCTCACCGCGTTCCTGTTGTTCGAAGATGCATTGTCCGTTCTCCGAAACAGCTACCGAACAGACATTCGTACTGGTTTCTATATGTAGAATACATGCCATATATCTCTTTTTAATGTGCAAAGGTACGAAATTTTCCTTCATTCCTACCATTTTTCGTGGAAATTTTGTACCTTTGCAACCATATTTAAGAAAAAACCGAGTTATGATACAATCAATGACGGGCTACGGCAAGACTGTCGTGGCCTACAAAGGAAAAAAGATTAACGTTGAAATCAAGTCGCTTAATTCTAAGCAACTTGACCTAATCACCCGTATTGCACCCCTTTATCGTGAGAAGGAAATGGAAATTCGTCAGATGATTGCTGAGCAGTTGCAGCGTGGTAAGGTGGAATTTGCTATCTGGATTGAGAAGGATGTCACAGCGGAAGCTGCACCAGTCAATACATCCCTGATGCATAGTTACCTCTCGCAGTTGCAAGCTTTTGCTGATGATCACAATATGCAGAATACAGACTGGATGCAGATACTGGTGCGTATGCCAGATGTCCTGACGAAGACGGAAGTTGAAGTGCTTGATGAAGAAGAGTGGCTTGCTGCCCGCCAGGGTGTCCGTGAGGCCATCCAGCATCTGGTAGACTTTCGCACGCAGGAGGGGGCGGCACTGGAGAAGAAGTTTGCCGAGAAGATTGATAACATCGAGCATTTATTAGCATCTATCGAACCCTACGAGAAGGCTCGCGTGGAGAAAATCCGTTCGCGTATTGTCGACGGACTGAAGCAGATTCCTGAGGCTGAGTACGACAAGAACCGCTTGGAGCAAGAACTGATTTACTACATCGAGAAGTTGGATATCAGCGAGGAAAAACAGCGTCTGACCAACCACCTCAAATATTTCCGCGAGACGATGGCCGATGCAGCCGGACAGGGCAAGAAGTTGGGATTCATCGCCCAGGAAATGGGACGTGAGATCAATACCACTGGCTCTAAGTCGAATCAGGCCGAGATGCAGAACATCGTAGTGATGATGAAGGATGAACTCGAGCAAATCAAGGAGCAAGTATTAAATGCGTTGTAAGTAACCACGGATTTAACGGATGACACGGATATGAAAGGAAAAATGTTAATCGTTTCTGCCCCCTCAGGCAGTGGAAAAAGCACCATCGTCAACTGGTTGATGCAGGAACACCCCGAATTGAGTCTTTACTTCTCCATCAGCTGTACCAGTCGTGCCCCTCGCGGTATGGAGCAGAATGGGGTGGAGTATTTCTTTCTGACTCCCGAGGAATTCAAGGAGAAGATTCAGAACGATGAGTTCCTGGAGTATGAAGAGGTGTACGAGAACCGCTTCTACGGTACGTTGAAGCAGCAGGTGGAGAACCAGCGTGAAGCAGGACAGAACGTCGTTTTCGACGTCGACGTCAAGGGAGGTATCAATATCAAGAAATACTATGGCGACGAGGCATTGAGCCTCTTCATCCAGCCCCCTTCCGTTGAGGAGCTCCGTCGTCGTCTGGAGGGTCGCGGTACCGATACTCCGGAAGCCATTGCCGAACGTCTGGCCAAGGCTGAGTATGAGATGACTTTTGCTCCACAGTTCGACCATATCATTGTCAATGACGATCTGGAGACAGCCAAGCAGGAGACCCTTCAAGTGGTAAAAGACTTCTTGGGATTATAACCATGATCTGTTGTTCCATGAATATCGGCATCTTCGGCGGATCGTTCAACCCCATTCATTGTGGACATGTGGCCATAGCCCGTGCGGCATTGACACAATGCCGGTTGGATGAGGTGTGGCTGATGGTGTCGCCGCAGAATCCGCTGAAGCAGCAGGCCGACTTGTTGGACGACAGCCTGCGTTTTTCGTTGGCGAAACAGGCTCTGGAGAACGTTGACGGAGTGGTAGCCTGCGACTATGAGTTCCGCCTGCCTAAGCCCAGCTATACGTGGAGCACCTTGCAACACCTGTCGAACGACTATCCCGACCACCGTTTCTCCTTGCTGATTGGTGGCGACAATTGGGCTCGTTTCGAGCGCTGGTGGCATTGGAAGGACATCCTTCGTCATTACAACGTTATCGTCTATCCCCGTGACAAATATACCGGGACCATCGACGTTCCCTTGCTTGACGTTTCCAGCACGGAGATTCGCCAGAAGGTAAAGTCCGGGGAGAGCATCAGTGGCTTGGTGCCGGAAAGTGTGGAAACCCTGGTAGAACAATATTATCTGTAACATGGACAATCAGAACAGACAGTATTCCATCATTGTAGTTACTTACAACAACGCCGACGGGCTGAAGCGGACGCTGATGAGCATTCGTCAGATAGACTATGCCCAGAAGGAAGTTGTCGTGATTGACGGAGGCAGCAAGGACCACACGCTTGATGTCATTGCTGAGTACCAAGATATCATCACCACTTCTGTTTCAGAAAAAGACAGCGGCATCTACAATGCCATGAACAAAGGCGTCAAGCTGGTTCACGGCGACTATGTGGTGTTTATGAATGCTGGCGACGAGTTTGCCAATGCTGACGTCCTGTCGCTGGTGAGCCGTTACGAGGGTGACATCATCCTCGGTGGCGACCTCTATGGCGGAAAACAGCGAATGCCGAAAGCGAGCATGACACTTTACGATCTGCTCTCTATCGGCATCTGCCACCAGGCGGTGTATTACCGCAGGGAAGTGTTGCAGAAGTACGGCTTCGACGAGTCGTACAAACTGATTGCCGATCTGAAGTCGGTGGTAGAGCCCCTGGTGAAGGATCGGGTAAAGATAACTGTTGTGACGGAAGTGTTGGCTGTTTGTGAAGTCGGAGGGCTCAGCAAACAGCGTTGGAGGGACACGCTGACCGAGAACCGCCGGATGATTGACGAGTTGGTAGATCCTTTTTACCGGGATGATTATCAGCGATTCGCACGTATCAACAACGGTATGTTGCACGATTTTGCGGTGCTGTCGCATTTCCATAGTGCCTTCCCACTCATTAAGTGGCTTTCAAAGGCGATGTCGTTCCTGAACAGTAAGTTTAAGCATATCCCTATTGAGTAGACGATGAAAGTTTCTGTTTTGGTGCCTGTTTATGGCGTAGAGAAATATGTCGGAAAGTGTTCGGAAACGCTTTTCGGTCAGACTTACGGCGACATTGAATACATCTTTGTCGACGACTGCACACCGGACAGCAGCATTGCCATTATCCAACAGGTTCTTGCCGGCTATCCTCATCGTGAGCCTCAGGTTCGCATCATCCGCCACGACCGTAATCGGGGACTGGGTGCAGCACGGAAAACCGCTTTAGCGGCTGCCACTGGCGATTTTGTGTTGAATGTCGATAGCGACGACCATCTGCCGTTGGATGCTATTGAAAAGCTGGTAGCCCGCCAGCAGCAGACGGGTGCCGATATTGTTTCGGGCAACTACAGCTCGGATTTCGAAGACGGGACTACCGTCGTTCATCATGAGTGGCGTGGCGACAGGGACGTCTGCCTGAAGCTGATGCTGATACAGCACACGCTGCTGCCCCATATCTGGGCGCGTCTGATTCGTAAAACGGTCTATACGGAACACGACATTGACTCAGTCGAAGGCATCAATATGGCTGAGGATATGGCGCTGACACCACGACTCATTCATGCAGCCCGACAGGTGGCCTACATCGACGATTCCATCTATTTTTATAGGGATGACTCCTCTGCCAGCACGTTTGCCGACCACCTGTCGACGAAACATGTGCTGTCGTACCTCAAAGCCAACGAGGTGCTTTGGCAGTATTTCCATCAAACCGACAAGGACGGGGATTTCCTGTTTGCACTCGAGACGGGAATGCTCAATGCTTATTATCAGGCATTGGCCGTGGGAATCGGCCGTCAGCAGATTGCTGAAGTGCTTTCCTATCAGCCGCAATCACGGCTCTTCCGATGCTTACAGGGGTTCTTTGCTCATCGCCAGACGTGCTCCTTGCTCCGACTGGCCTATCTGACGGTGAAATGGTGCTATAAGAAACGTCTTATGGCTTCTTCCTGATAAATTGCAGGCATTCTTTCAGAATGGCCACGTTCAGCAGTCTCATGACGAGATAATAGAGTAGGGCGGCCACAACGACTCGAACTAACAGCAATACCCAGAGCGTATGGATGCTAAGTGTGATGTAACGCGTAGCCAACATGACTGTTGCAGCAATCACGGCAAAGGGCACAACATCTTTCAAGACATCCCATAACGGCAACGGGTGTATGCGCTGCAAGGCCAGATGCCAGCACACGGTATACAGCATGTTCAAAGCCGAGAATGCGGCCACCATCACCGTAATGCCCTGCGCCGACAGACTCAGCGTGATGCCTATCTGCAGCACAATCTGTAGCGCCACCATTCGCAGATAGATGTCCGAGCGTCCACGACTGATGATGAAGTTCTGGTAGAGGCCCTGCAACGGCAGGAAGGCTCCTCCCACACACAGCATCTGAAGCAGGGGCACACAGCGTTCCCACGTGGGGCCCACCGTCACCAGAATGAATTCATGGGCAGTCAATGCCAGTCCGAACATCAGCGGAAATGCCATGAACGACGTGAAACGCAGCATCTTGCGGAAGATGCGCTCCTGACGCTCCTCTTCGTTGTTGACGTTCGCCAGGACGGGCTGTGCCACCTGAGCCATGGTGTTCGAAATCAGCGAACTGCCCATGGTGTTCCATTTGTTGGCCTGATTGAACAGTCCCACTTCTGAGATGGACAACAGACCCCGGGCTGATAGTTTTCCGAAGATAAACGTCAGCACACTCTGGCTGATAACCGTCAGCATGTTTGTCAGCAGCATCTTCGACGAGAAATTGAGCATCCTGCGAATGGGGCTGAAATCGACCGGCAAGGTGGGTATCCAGCCTGTGAAATAGTATTTCAGAACGTTGGCCACGCTGATGTATATCACCTGTTGCCACGCCAGACTCCAGTATCCGTAGCCGTTCCACGCTAGCCATACGCCACAACAGCCCGACGCCGTCAGGGCAGTAATGCTGGCAATGGCCTGTTCGCGATTACGCAGCTCTATCCACAATTTGGCGTTCGGCACAATACCGATGGCCGATATGGGAATGGCAAGGAAAGCCAGTCGCGACACGTCCGTCAGTACGGGCTGGTCGAAGAACCGCGCAATCAGCGGTGCACAGAGAAACAGAATGGCATACAGCGTGAATCCTGCAATGATGTTGAACCACGCCACCGCATTGTAGTCGCGCTGCGTGGGCGGCTTCAGGTTGGCCAGCGCCTGTGAGAAACCCGCCGCCTGGATACATCCTGCCAACAGCGTAAAGATGGTGATCAGCGCCAGAATACCGTAGTCTTCCGTCGAGAGCAGACGTCCCAGGAAGATGCCGAACACCAGATTCAGCACCTGGCTTGCTCCGTTGTTGACGGCTCCCCAGGCTATGCCTTTTGCTGTTTTTTCCTTCAGATTATCCATATTGTTGCACAAAAGTACGAAAGAAAATGAAAAATGACAATGGCGGCAGCAAATTTTTCACTTTTCACTCTTCACTTTTCACTTTTTTTTGTATTTTTGCAGCGAATATGGAGAACAAAGTAGCTAAAAAGCCTCGTTTGGAGTGGCTCGACGCCCTTCGCGGATTTACCATGATACTGGTTGTTGCCAACCACGTGGCAGGCATGGGCTTCGGCGAGGAGTGGCAGCATTCGTCCGCCATCCCCTTCCTCATCTTGTTTCGTATGCCGTTGTTCTTCTTCGTCAGCGGTTTCCTGGCGTATAAAGCCTCACAGGTGTGGAGCCTGCAGAACTTCGGCTCCCTGGTGTGGAAGAAAGTCAAGGTGCAGACCATTCCCACGGTGGTGTTCTTCTTCCTGGCGATGGCCATTCTGAACCGCCATTTCTGGCCGGCTGTCGAGCATGCCATCCATCTGCCCATGAAGGGTGGCTATTGGTTTACCATCGCCCTGCTCTACATGTTCATCATCTACTACGTATTCTCCTATCTCGAGAGCAAGCTGAAGTGGAAGTCGTGGATTCCCATCACCTTGCTGTTCTTGGTGTCAATAGTTTTTTACGAGACCAACTATCAGCCCAAGTATTTCTCATGGGCTGCCGGGTTTAGGGGTAGAAAGACCGACCTGTACTATTTTCTCCAGGATACCTCCTTCGTGCAGGTGCTCCTTTATTTTCCTTTCTTCCTCTATGGCAACATCGTGCACCGCTATTGGACGAATGCCCAGAAGGTGATGGACTCGAAGTGGTTCTTCCCGGCGGTAATCGTTATTGTTATACTGGCCACCCTCGACGCCTTGAAATGGCATACGCTGCGCATGACGTGGGCCGTTATTCCGCTGACCATCTCACGTTTCGGACTGCTCACCATTACGTTCATGTACTTCCGCCACTACCATCAGTATTTCACCCGAATGACCTTTATGGGGGCGTCGCTGCAGTATGTTGGCCGTCGGACGCTCGACATCTATCTCATCCATTTCCTGTTCATGCCCGACCTGCCGCACGTGGGAGAGTTCTTCAAGCACTATCCCCATAACTTTGTCATTGACATCGTGCTTTCAGTGATTCTGGGTCTGGTGGTTATCGGTTTCAGCATCATCACCTCCAACATTCTCCGCATCAGTCCGTTCTTCAAGAAGTGGCTCTTCGGACGATCCTGAACTATGAGAAAGATAGAAGACATTCACGAGTTGCGACAGATTCAGCTGGGCATCCTCGACGCGGTGCACCGCTTCTGCGAGACTCACGGCCTGCGCTATTTCCTGTCGAGTGGTACGCTCATCGGAGCGGTGCGTCACAAGGGCTATATCCCCTGGGACGACGATATCGATATCTATATGCCGCGCCGCGATTACGAGCAGTTTCTGAAGATCTTTCAGGATGATGCGGGCGTTTACAAAGCCATCGATCCTCAGCGAGATAACCATTATTATTATACCTTTGCTAAAGTTATTGACCAGCGCACGCTGATGGTCGAGGACGAGACGCAAGGCTACGAGATTGGCGTCTTCATGGACATCTTCCCGGTCGATTATGTCACGGACGATTTGCAGCAGCGCGAGCGTGTCTTCAAGAAGAAGAAACTGCTCTACAAGATTCGTCGCTGCAAGATTTCGAACACCAATCCTTTATATTCAAAATGGGCTTATCTCGTCTATAAGCATTGGCCGTTGTCCGTCAAACAAATCGAGCGTCGTATCCGCAAACTCATCGTGTTGGCAGAACCCACACAAACCGTCTGTAATATGACCGAGGCCGGCCCCAAGATGAAGGGCTGTTTCCCTGCCGAGGACATTGCCTCGTCAGTCGATATTGAGTTCGAAGGGAAGCTGTACAAGACGATGGTGGGCTACAAGGACTATCTGGAGCGTACCTATGGCGACTATATGACGCTGCCCCCTGTCGAACAGCGCGTCACGCATCATTTCGAAGCCTATTGGCGCGAATAATAACCGTTAACCCTTAACCGTTAGCCGTTCACCCATTTCATTCCCCATTCGTAGATCCTGTCGATGGTAGGCGAGGGGACTCCCTTTTCGTGTGTCAGACGGTAAACGATGGCCAGTCCGTAGGGGAAGTCTTCTGTGAAATAGCGGCTCTGGAAGTCGGGCACATAGCCTCCTGCCGTCTCCTTCATGGGCGACAGAATGCCCTTGAAGGCTTCTATGCTTCGCAGCTTGCGGGTCAGCGACGCCACGTCCGTGCTCTCGTAGTAGTCGAGCACGGTGGCGATACTTCCTTTGCGCACGGGCAACAGCTCCAGCAGCGCCTGCAGTTCGTTGTCCATCTCAATATAGAGTTCTGCGGCTTCCTCGGTCCATTCTTCATAAAATAAAGGAACGCGTGAATAAACCACACCCTCGTGCCAGTCTTTCCACAGCGAATAGAGCCGTGAGGGGTGCAGCAGCGGGTTGCTGTTCGAGAGGCTGACCTCGTAATAGCTGCCTAACAGGTGGATGGGCGTCTGCAACATATCGGCCAGTGTGTCGCACAGCTGTTCTGGCTGCCTGGCACGTTCGATGGCCAGATGGAGGCTTTCTTTGTACCCCATGAGTCGCGCTTTGCGACCATATTCCACAATGCGCGAGATGAATGGTACACGCTGGAATCCGAACAGCGGCTGCGACGCGGGCAACAGTTCCATGGCCTCGAAGAAGAAGCCCGTACTGCTCACCACGCTGCCTACGGCGCTGTCTGGTCGCAGGTGGTCTTTGATATGGAGTAGCGTCTCGCGAATGGCGTAGCCCGGCAGGCACAGCAAGACGATATCTGCATGGCCGACAGCCTGTTTGGCGTCGCTGTACAGGCCGCTGAGATGTCCTGTGAGGGTTGTTGCCGTTGGGGTTTCAATGGTCAGCTCCTGGCTCCACCGCTCCGGATGGCGGGTCAGCAGGCATACCTCGTACTTCCCTTGTGCTGCCACGAAGCCCGCCACGACGTGTCCCAGATTGCCCCCTCCGCAAATACAAACCTTCATTGTCCTTCACTCTTTAGTCCTTTAAAGCGGAAGTAAATTCTTCATTCTTCACTCTTCATTTTCAAGAGTCCTTCCGCCAGTCGCGTGTTGTCCTCGTGGTTGCGGACGGCAATGCGCATGTACTGCTTGTTGGGGTCGAGCCCCGGCTTCAGGCTGCAGTCGCGCGTCAGGATGTTGTGCTGTTTCAGCATGTAGATGACGATTTCGCTGGCCTTGTATGGCGGTAGCACCTCGCAGAGGAAATAGTTGGCCTCGGTGGGCATCACACGCAGGAAGGGAACCTTGCGCAGCTGCTGTTCGAAGCTGTCGCGCTCGGCCACAAACTTCGCACAAGCCCGCTGGTAGTCCTTCTCGTGCTTGTTGTAGATTTGCATGAAGAACTCTGCGAATGAGTTTAGGTTCCAAATGCTTACCTCTTTCTTTATACGTGCAATAAGGTCCTTGTCGGCCGAGCAGAGAATGCCCAGACGCAGTCCCGGAACACCATAGCTTTTCGAGATGCTCTTCATCACCGCCATGTGCGGATACTGCTCCAGCGTCTCGTCGCTCAACAGCGAATTGGTGGCATAGTCGCGGCTGAAGTCGACAAACGATTCGTCGACCACCAAACGGATGCCACGTTCCTCACACCATTTGGCCAGACGCAGCACGTCGGCCTTGGAAATGAAGTTTCCCGAGGGGTTGTCGGGATTGATCAGCATCAGCTGACGGATGTCCTTGTCGCCGAAGAATGCCATCAGGTCGTCCGCCGTGTAGCGGTAGTCCTCGTTCTGCGGCACGAAGGTCACCTGCTGGTCCTTGTCATATCTGTTCGGATACTCCTCGAACGTCGGGCGGATGAAACCGACTTTGAGGTTTGAGGTTTGAGGTTTGAGGTTTGAGGTCTCCTCCATCAGCACCTTGATGAGCTCTGCGGCACCATTGCCCGGCACGATATACTCCTCGCTCACACCGAAGCACTTGCTGGCAATGAGCGTGTTCACCTTCATGCCCGAGGGGTATTCCGTCAGCAGCGTGTCGAAGTTGGCACGCAGCTCGTCCTTCATCCGCCGGCTGGGGAAGTAGGGGTTCACCAAGTAGCAGAAGTCCAGCATCTGCGGGAACCGCCAGAAACCGCCGTAGCGGCCGTAGTATTTGCGCAGCACGTCCTTCTCGTCGGCAAACAGCGCCTCGGCAATGTCCAGGTCCTGCTTGTCGTCTATCTCGTACCACTTCTCCCCGCCGATGGGCAGTGCCTTCATGTCGTGGCTGTTCAGCAGCGATATGATGCGCAGCACGTTCTCGTAGTACTCGTTGTTGCCCACGGCCTTGGTATAGGCATCCAGGAAAGGCACGTACTTCTGCTGCGAGAACTGGCGGCTCAGCTTATAGATGTTCACCGTCTTGTAGTACGAGTCGACGTCGTCGTAGTCGAAGGCGTCCTTCGAGATGAAGTTCACGATGTTCTGCTCGTCGTCCAGCCGTACCATCGTACCGTCCATCCATGTCTCGTATTTCGCCACGAGGGCCAGGTTGGGGTAGGGGTTGTCGACAATCATCGGAATCAGCCGTTCGCTGAATATCAGGTCGCTCTCAATCAACAGCGTGTCGTCCTCCTGCAACTTGTCCTTCACCAGCGCCAGCGAATAGATGTTGTTGGTCTTGTCGTAGACGGGGTTCTCGGCGAATTCAATTTTTAGAGGTTTGAGATTTGAGGCTTGAGGCTTGAGGTATGTTGATTCAACATACTCGCGCAGTTCCTTGCCCTTATAACCCACCACGATGATGACGCGGCTCAACGGCTGCTTAGACAACTGCCCCAGCAGCCTGTCAATCAGTCGCACACCATTCACGGGGACCATACACTTCGTGTTGTCCTTCGTGTAGTCGCCCAGTCGGCGCCCCATGCCCGCTGCTAATATAATCGCCTGCATTACCCTACCTGACTTCCGGGTTTCACGTCTTTCGTCGTTGTCACCACGCTGAGGCTCTCGTCGGCATCGACGGCCGACAGAATCATGCCCTGACTCTCGATACCCATCATCTTGCGCGGAGCGAAGTTAGCCACAAACAGGATGCGCTTGCCGACGAGCTCCTCGGGGTTCTCGTAGAAGGCGGCAATACCCGAGCAGATGGTGCGGTCTTTGCCTGACCCGTCGTCGATGGTGAACTGCAGCAGCTTCTTCGACTTCGGCACACGCTGGCAGTCCTTCACCAGACCCACGCGGATGTCCAGCTTCTCGAAGGTCTCGAAGTCGACGGTATCCTTCACGGGTGCAGCCTGCTGCTGAGCAGCTTGATTGGCCTTCTTCGTGGCTTCCAGCTTGTCCAACTGCTTCTGGATGACGTCGTCCTCAATCTTCTCGAACAGCAGGGTGGCTTCGCCCAGCTTGTGACCGGCCTTCAGCAGGTCTGTGCTTCCCAGCTGGTCCCACTCGAAGCTGTCCATAGCCAGCATCTCGCGCAGTTTCTTGCTCGAGAAGGGCAGGAACGGCTCGAAGGCAATGGCCAGATTGGCCGTCAGCTGCAGGCAGATATAGAGAATGGTCTCACAGCGCTTGGGGTCGGTCTTCCACACTTTCCAAGGCTCACACTCGGTGATGTAACGGTTGCCGATACGGGCCAGGTTCATGGCTTCGAACTGGGCGTCGCGGAACTTAAACTGATCGAGCAGCGCCTCCACCTTCTGCTTCACGTCCTTGAATTCAGCAAGGGCTTGACGGTCAACGTCCGTCAGCTCGCCACAGGCGGGCACCACGCCGTCCCAGTACTTCTTCGTCAGCTGCAGGGCACGGTTCACGAAGTTGCCGTACACTGCTACCAGCTCGTTGTTATTGCGGTCCTGGAAGTCCTTCCAGGTGAAGTTGTTGTCCTTCGTCTCGGGGGCATTGGCGGTCAGCACGTAGCGCAGCACGTCCTGCTTGCCGGGCATGTCCACCAGGTATTCGTGCAGCCACACCGCCCAGTTTCTCGACGTCGAGATCTTGTCGTTCTCCAGGTTCAGGAATTCGTTCGACGGCACGTTGTCCGGCATGATATACTTGCCGTGGGCCTTCATCATCACGGGGAAGATGATGCAGTGGAACACGATGTTGTCCTTACCGATGAAGTGCACCAGCCGCGTGTCCTCGTCCTGCCACCACTGCTGCCACGAACCCCACTTCTCGGGATCCTTCTGGCACAGCTCCACGGTGTTCGACACATAGCCGATGGGCGCGTCAAACCACACGTACAGCACTTTTCCCTCTGCACCCTCGATGGGCACGGGGATACCCCAGTTCAGGTCGCGCGTCATGGCACGCGGCTGCAGGTCCATCTCCAGCCACGACTTACACTGGCCGTAAACGTTCGGGCGCCACTCCTTGTGACCCTCCAGAATCCACTCCTTCAGCCACTCCTGATATTCGTTCAGGGGCAGATACCAGTTCTTCGTCTCCTTCATCACCGGCGTAGAACCGCTGATGGTCGACTTCGGGTTGATCAGCTCCGTGGGACTCAGGTCGCGGCCGCATTTCTCACACTGGTCGCCGTAGGCTCCCTCGTTGTGGCAGTGGGGACATTCGCCCGTCACGTAGCGGTCGGCCAGAAACTGCTTCGCCTCCTCGTCGTACAGCTGCTCGGTGGTCTCCTCCACCAGCTTGCCCTCATCGTACAGCTTGCGGAACCACTCGGCGGCAAACCGGTGGTGCGTCTCCGACGTCGTACGGCTGTAGATGTCGAACGAGATGCCGAACTCCTCGAACGACTCCTTGATCATCTTGTGGTAGCGGTCCACCACGTCCTGCGGGGTGATGCCTTCCTTGCGGGCACGGACCGTGATGGGCACGCCGTGCTCGTCCGAGCCGCCGATAAACATCACGTCCTCCTTCTTCAGACGCAGGTAACGCACATAGATATCTGCCGGCACATACACGCCGGCCAAGTGACCGATATGCACACCGCCATTGGCGTAGGGCAGGGCAGAGGTCACCGTTGTTCTCTTAAACTTTTTCTCTATCATTTTTTCCAATATTTTTCTATTTAGGCTGCAAAATTACGAAAAAAAATCGGGCCAACCAACTCTCCGCCCATTTTTTTCACTCTTCTTCTTGGAGTTTTCGTTATTTTCCGTACCTTTGCCTCGGATAATTATTTATTCAACTTTCTCAAGCTCCGCTTGCTTCTCACTTCTCATTTCTCATTTAAAAAAGGCAGCGCCCTTGCGGGGCGCTAACCTTTTTTAGCTTCCCATCTCGAAGCCGCCCGAGTTGTCGTCGCCGCCGGAGCTCTTGTACAGCGTCTTCGAGGCTACCGAGCTGCTCACGCCGTCCTTGATGGCGATGGCCTTGACGGTCGTAGTCTCGTCAACGCGGAAGGGCTGAGAGTACAGCGTGTCGTTGGTGTCGGGGTCGTCACCGTTCACGGAGTAGTACACCTGTGCACCGTCGGGACCGCTGATAGTCACCTGCGTCGACTCCTCAAACGGACTGGTTCCGCTAATCACCGGAGCTGCCACGCTGCTCTGCTGGCTCTGTGAGCCGCTGTTCTGCGACCCGCTGTTGCCTGACCCACTGCCGCTGTTCTGCGACCCACTACTATCTTGGTTATCACTCCCCTCGCCCGTTGGAGAGGGGTTGGGGGTGAGGCTTCCCTCCTCGTCGCCGCTGGTTGCTGTTCCCTCGCCGTCGGTGGCATCAGCACCCGTCTTGCTCTTGATGAGCTGCTTGGCCGTTGGCCTGAAGAGTAGAGTTTGTGTTCTGTGAAAGATTAAGTTCCAACATAATTTTTACGTTTTTTAAAGTTTGACA
>SUYI01000040.1 GCA_015060485.1 Prevotella sp.
AGCGGAGTTGGTGGAGAGGCTTAATCCTGTAGTTTGAATCTTTAAACTTGAATCATGAAACTTGAAACAAATAATATCATAGTAGGTGCAGGCCTGATCAGTCTGGATGTGTTGATTTGGGAAGGAAACCGCATCCCTGTGTCATTTTATGTGGGTGGCACATGCGGTAATGTGATGATGATCCTCTCCCATATGGGTTGGGATGCCTATCCCATAGCCCGTCTGGATGGCACGAAAGACGGAGTGAGAGTGTTGGATGACATGAAAAAGCACCGTGTACATACTGATTTTATTTCTACCCAAGACGGTAAGACACCGGTGATCGTGCAGCGAAACTTCATTAATAAGGATGGTGTTCCCACACACAAGTTTGAATCGCGCAACAATATCGGGCGGTTCTATCTGGACTTCAAGTCGCTGACACTGAAACAGGCGAATGAGGTGATTGAGAGAATAGACTTTGTGCCAAAGGTATTCTTCTTTGACAGGGTTTCGCCCGCCATCTTGAAGCTAGCCAGTACATTTAAGGAAAAGGGGGCGGTGATATTCTTTGAGCCTTCCAGCAGAGGAGGTAATGTCTTCCTATTCAACAAATGTGTTGAGGTATCTGATATAGTCAAGTTCTCGGAACAGAGGATAAAAGACATTAACCAGTTTAAAGACTATAAGGATAAGCTGTTTATCCAGACGCAAGGGGCAAAGGGTTTGAACTACCGCTTGAGTGGCGATTGGAAGCACTTGGAACCTGTTGCAAATAAAAAAGTGGTGGATACCGCTGGTGCTGGTGATTGGACAGCGGCTGCTTTGATTAATAATTTGTTCAAAGACAAAGTAATGTTTGGAATATGCGATCTCTTAGAATCAGATTTGGAAACAGCTCTGAAAGAAGCGCAGAAAGTAGGTGCTGAGAGTTGCTCTTATGAAGGGGCGCGTGGCATGATGCAGCAATGAAACAACTAAAGAACAGAGATATTTTAAAACGTTAATCTTTATATTTCTTCACTTCTTCAAAATTCACAAAAGCACTTTTACCCGCTATCAACACCTTTGTGCAAGATGGCGACCCACATACTAATGTCATTATTATTATTGATATTATGCCGATACCATATGTTTACATCGGGAAAGAACGTGCTAGCTTCAAGCACTGTAGAAACATACGATCTACTTGCATTGTCTCTAGTCAAGTCTGAAAGCATCTCGTACAATCCGTCCATTGTTGTCTCGATTCCTTTTATGTATTTTTTAATATACTCACGGACAGAAGATATTTCTGAACTTGATACTTTGCTTGAGATGTTTTGCCGGTCTATGACGAAATGCTTAATTATGTCATGGAACAAATCTTTCTTATCCTTCGCATAATAGAAAAATTGCCCCTCTGGTTAAACCTGATTCGTCCTCTATATCGCTCAACGAAACGCCATCAAATTGCTTTGACAGAAATAGCTTAAATGCGGCCCTATACAGGACTTCCTTGTTACTTTTACGCATAATTTTCTTAATTTTAGCACAAAAATACAGAAAAAAATTCATATTTCAATGAAAAATTGTAATTTTGTGTAACATACCGATAAGTTTGGTATAGGCATGGGTTCTGCCGCATCAACAAAAGGGAGTATTTTATAACGTGCGGCAAATCCATGCCGTTTTGTCCTTGCCCATTTGATGAACATTGACATGAGGCATAATATTTAGTTTTTATAAAGCCGTAGAGAAATACGCCAATAATTACCACATTTCTCTTAAGATAAGCGCACTAATTGTTGATTACCCATCAAGAAATCCCTAATGAGCAAAACAAACATAAATAGTCTAAAGATTTATTAAACATCGCTACCGTTTTAGATACTATTTAGTATCTTTGTGTTCGATAATTCAATAATTATTACTAAACTCATAAAAAAATGGCAATGGAAAGAATTAAAAACAAAAAGAATGTCTCAAAAAACGGAGTTCCCAATCAACGTGTCATAGACAATTTAAAAATTGCAACTTTTCGACGTTTATTGGGGAACTGTAGGACTTTTGCATGATTTGGATTATGAGCTTTATCCGGATGAACATTGCATAAAGAATGTGGAAATCCTGTCAAGAAACGGCTATTCCCAGTCTTTCATTAATTCTGTATGTTCTCATGGATATGGGATTTGTACTAAAGTTCACCCAGAACACTTTGTGGAAAAGGTTCTATATTCTGTTGATGAGTTGTCTGGTATAAATATCAACAATGGTAATTGTCTGACCATCACACAGCACGAAAGACATAACGCAGGCGAGTCTAAAAAAGAAATTTAAGGATAAGGCTTTTGCTGCTAAATGCTCAAGAACAGTAATAAAACGAGGTGCCGAGATTGAATTAATAATTCCCTGTTTCGTTAATGCAATGGAGCCATCTGGTACTTAGGAAGTTTAATATGCCTACCGCGTCTATTAATAATTCCTAAATTACATTAAAATTGTATTTATAATTTTTCTACTAATAAAATAGTTGTTATCTTTGCACCATAGTTGAATAGACAAAACGATAATAGCATTATGGCAAAGAAAGAAATGAGAGAGTTGACGCATGCCGAATTGGAGGTGATGCAGATTCTCTGGGAGAAGAAAAAGGCCCTCGTCCGTGAGGTACTTGATGAGATGCCCGAGCCGAAACCTGCTTACAACACAGTTTCGACGGTCATCAGGGTGTTAGAAAAGAAAGGCTTCGTAAGTCATAAGGCTTTCGGGACGACCTACCAGTATTTTCCTCTGGTACGAAAAAAGGAGTACACGAAGGGATATATGGACACGGTAATGACCAATTTCTTCGGTGGATCCATACACCAGATGCTCAGTTTCTTCAATGATACCAAATCTGTCAGTATCAGCGAACTGGAGGAGATTATCAGAATGATGAAAGAAGATAACAAATGAAGTCACCCCTGTTATATATCACAGAAAGCCTGATTTGCAGTGGACTGTTCCTGATAGTTTATCAGTGTCTGATAGCCCGAGTAACATCATGGCAGATACAACGGCGGTTTCTCTTGATTGCCTCCATTGCAGCATGTGTTATCCCTGGGTTGCAGATACCCGTGTTAAGCAGTGGCACAGTTATGTATTATGGAATTCCCGCAGAAACAGAAAGCAACGCAGCATTGACCATCGGACTTTACGTTTACATGATGGGAATAGCAGTCATGCTTCTTTCGGGGCTAAATCAGTTCCGTCGGATTTGGCATATTCGCAAGAACGGACTGCGGACAAGCCACGAGCATAACGTTACCGTTGTAACTAGCACAAAAGTTAAGACACCTTTCTCATTCTTACGGACTATTTACCTTCCACAGATTGACAATGAAACAGAACGTAGTCATATTTTCGCCCACGAACTGAGCCACATTCTCCACCGTCATTCTTTGGAGAAAATTTTTATGGAAGTGCTAAAGATTCTGTTCTGGTTCAATCCTTTTATATGGCTCTTTACCATCCGTCTTGTGGAAGTACAGGAACTGGAGGCGGACAGCGAAGCCTTGAGCAATGGGTTTGGAATAAACGACTATCGTGCCACATTGCTGAAATATCTTTTTGGCATTGAGCTTGACATGGTAAACTGCATGGCGCGACACCCATTGGCCAAAAGATTCCGTGCTATGGGGCGGCAACACAAGTGGAAAAATGGACGTGTATGGCTGCTTGTGCCGATGGTCATGATTTCAATAGCGGCATTCGCTTTGACGGAAAGCCCCTCTGAAGGACCGGTTATCGTAATTGACGGCCAGATTGAAAAAGGTTTCGACCACATCGACCCTGCCCAGATAAAGGCCATGACTATTATCAAAGACAAGAAACTGCTCAACGAGCTACGACAGCAATATGGTCGGCAGGCTGAAAACGGCATTATAGAAATAGAACTGATTAATAAATAGCATTCCAATGAAGAGATTCTTTATTTTTCTGACGGGGCTTTTTGCCTCGTCCTGGGTAATCTACGCCCAAGAGAACATCCCGGTACAGGCATCTTACGAATGTCTGTACGAGTATCAAGTCACCAATGAAAAAGGCGACCGCGACACATACGCTACCATCTTGCAAATAGGTAGTCACGCAGCCCGTTTCCTCGACTATACGGCCTATCAGACTGATTCCATCGGTCAGTCGCCTAATACGTCACAAGAAGAAGTAGAGAAGTTCCAAAAACAAGAGCAACGCAATGAGTTCTTCTTCGACCAAACCGTTTGGCAGAATCAACCAACAAACAAAATGTCGGTCTATAGTGTCATTCCGCCTGACCGCTATACCTATACCGAGAATAGCCATTCCGTACAATGGACGCTGACAGAGGACACAGACACAGTCTGCGGCTATATCTGCCACAAGGCGACGGGCGCCTATGGTGGCAGAATGTGGACGACATGGTATGCACAGGACATTCCCGTACCCTTTGGCCCGTGGAAACTCTGCGGACTGCCCGGCCTTGTGATGCGGGCTACCGATGCTGACGGCATCCACAGCTTCGAAGCCATTGCGTTTCGCAAGGGTATAACAGACATACCAGCTCCCAACACAAAGAATTATATCAAGACCACAAGGGATAAGTTCGTCAAGATGAAAAACAATTTTGAGAAGAATCCCATGGGCAATATACCCTTTGAGACTATTGGCCGCATGGTGATAGATAAGCAGGGAGGAGGAAAGGGTTCTATCTTCATAGACGGACAGCAACTTCGAATCCGCCCCAATGGTTACGTTCCTTTAGAACTACAATAGATACTTACGACTATGCCTCATCATCTGCTTTGCACCTTTGCCTTACTCGTCCTTTGTGCTTGTAAGTCCGTAGCACAGATTACTGTGAGCGGTATTGTAACGGATGGCGTTAGCCCCTTGGAAGGTGTCATCATCAAGGCATCTTCCGAAAACCATACGTTAGCCTATACCATGACAGACGGGGCAGGGAAATATCGAATCCAAGTTCCTCTTACAGACAAGCCCATACGCCTGTCGGCAGAACATTTGGGCTATGAGAAGCAGACAAAGAGCATAGAGAACAGGACGCAAACCTGCAACTTTATACTGCATGAGAAGACACAGGTTTTGAAAGAGGTGATTGTAAAAGCATCACCGATAACCCAGCGTGGCGATACCCTGTCATACAATGTGGCTTCATTCGCTACTGCATCGGACTATACTTTGAAGGATGTCCTAAAGAAACTCCCTGGGATAGAGGTAGCCAAAAACGGCCATATCCAATACTTGGGAAAGGACATATCCCAATTTTACATAGAGGATGTAGACTTATTGGGTGGAAAGTATAACATTGCCACCAATAACATACCAGCTGATTACGTCAGTACCGTACAGGTTTACAACCACCATCAACCCGTCAAGATGAACAAGGACATTTTCTCTGATGACGTGGCCCTCAATATCAAGCTCAGTAAAAAGGCTAAGCTTAAACCAGTAGGTACGATAGAAGGTCTGCTTGGTTTGTCGAAAGAAAAAACGCTTTATCAGTTTGGCGGTGCTGGCCTGCTGTTCACCAAGAAGTTTCAGACCATAGCCACCGTCAAAGTAGGCAATGAATCATCTTTTGCTGAACGTGAAGGGCTTGACCATCTTGCTTCCACGCAGACGCATTCCCTTTCAGAGGATATATTGGGTAGCATTTCAGCTTCTACTCCACCACTTGCCGCTGACAGGTATTCCTATCCGCGAGACCAACACTACTCCTTGAACAGCAGTCTTAAACTATCGGACAACAAAACATTAAAGATGAACGCCGGATATGCCTATTCGCACGGGCATCATTCCTACGGTGACGTGAAAGCCTATTATGCAGGAGACACTACTATCGTCATAGAGCAAACAAAGGACTATTTTGCCACGAAGAAAGCGCCTTCTTTCACACTGGAGTACAAGAATAATTCGGCTAAAGCCTATATCGTCAACTCGTTCTCGTCGAATGCTTCGTTCAAGACGGCAGAATTGCCAACCATCCGAAATGCCCTCATGACGCAGCAGCGCCAGACGCTTGACGCCTATAACTTATCCAACGAACTTACGGCAAACTGGCGGCGTGGACATTGGAGCATCAACACCTCCAATTTCATGCAACTGTCCGTCTCACCCAATGCTCAACTGGATATAAAATATAACAACCAAGTTGTTTCACAATGGATGAAATCACTGAATTTCTCCGTGGCAGAGAGGATTTCTGGAACCTACATTAAAAACAGGGCGCGGATATATCTGCCACTGACTCTGCAATATAAACGGCAGAACATGCGTACCTCTTTGGAAGATGACAACCAGACAGCCATTGGCAATAGCAGCGCGTTTGACAACTACAGGCTCTCATTCTCTCCTCAGTACGAATATACGGCGCCCAGCCTGAATGTTCGCGCGGCACTTGCCACTCATGCCGACTACATAAGCCACCATGACCATAACAACAATCAAGATATATCACACTTCACGCTGTCCTTTTGCCCAGAGGCAGACATTAGCTATAAACTTACACCAAGGGCAACGATTACGACAAAAGCCAGCTATAAGCGTTCCCTTGGTGACATCAGGGATTTACTCCTGTATCCTATACGAACCGACATCCTTACGGAGCGTCTTTCAATGGGCGAATTGTCTGACAAAAAAGTCATTACGGCAAAGGTCCGCTTTGACTACAAGTTCCCCATCAGCCAGTGGTTCTTTAATATGGACTGCACGTATCGTAATACAAAATCAAATAGCATAACCTCGCAAGTCGTTACTGACAACTTGATTGCGTATGTTGATGTTCCACGGTTACACAGTGCTGACAAGTTCACATCGTCTGTCTGTGCCGTAAAGCGGTTTCAGTCTATCGGCACCAAACTGTCATTAAGTCTACAATATTCTTGGAGTCGTCAGCAGGTTATGCAAAACGCATCGCTGATTGGAACGACCAGCGAGAGCCTCGCTATCATCCCATCCGTCATATCCAAGCCTTTCGGTTTTCTGGAGTTCTCTTACGAAGGCCAGATGCGCAAGGCATCATCAAAATATCTCGCAACCAGAAGAAGTCTCTGGCAGCAAGACCATAGCCTGAAGTTTATCCTGTCACCATGGAAAACCTTCCTGGTTCACGTAGGGAGCGATATTGCAAAGAGAGACATCAGCGATGATGTTTCCAAGACCATCGTGCTGTTCGACTGTGGCCTCTCTTATCGACAAAAAGCGTTCAAATATAGCCTGAACCTGAACAACATCTTCAATCAACGGCAGTATACCTATACCGAATACAGTACGGTTAATACATACACCTATCAATACAACCTTCGAGGAAGGGAATTCCTTTTAGCGATTTCTTATACATTATAATGCCTTATGATTAGTAGTTTTTTATTTTCAATTCTTCTATTCTCCATGCCTGCTGAACCAACAGCAGAAGATGAAGTTCTGTCAGAGTTTAGAACCATAGAAAAAGGAAAGACAGAGCAAGTCGACTTTCCGAAGAACGAGATTCTGAATCCTATCATGATTGCCTGCACAGACAAGGCTATTGCTCTCTCTAATATCTTCAAGCCTACTTACCTCTCTCTGTATGATTATAGAAATCGCTCTTTCGTGGGCCAATTTCTCCATGCGGGGAGAGGAGCAGATGAGGTGAGTATGATGATGACCTTCAAATCAGAAAGCGACGGTTTTTATTTCTGGGACCCGAATAAGCATTTGCTCTCTTCAGTAAAAGCAGATACCCCATGGCTTATCAGTAAATCCGTCAGTTTCGCAAAGGCCAATAGCCAGATATTCAAGGCGTATCGCATCAATGATGATACAAGTTTTGGCACAGGGCCATTTCAAGGTCATCCGTTTGCCATCTTAAACAATAAGACTGATTCTGCCACAACACTCTTTGGCATCTACCCTTTGTCTGAAGAGGAAAATCTGAACGACACCCAAAAGGCGTATGCCTGTCAGTGGAACTGCCATTATGAGCCAGGGCGGAAAAGGATGGCCGCAGCAACGACCTGCGGGTCATTCATTGCATTCTACGACTTGAAGGATTTAAATGAACCGGCGTTAGTTTGTAGAAAGGGAAATATTCTGCCAAAGTTTGTAAAGGCAAAGGGCGGTACGGTCAAAATTCTCCCGGACAACACCTATGGCTTTATTGACGTAACAGGCAATGCTCATTATTGTGTTGCCCTTTATTGGGGGAAGCGCCATGATGATTTTCCAAAAGACATATATGGTGGAAACATGCTCCTTATTTATGACTGGAATGGCAAGCCCATTAGGGCTATCAAACTCGAAAACATTTATCGGGCAATTACCATCACACCCGATTCTGACACAATCCTTTTGGTGAGAAAGAATAGCACGGGTGAATTTGTGGTAGAGAGACTTCAGCTGCCAAAGTGAATTGGACAGCCCATGCCTTTCGTTCCTTAAATAGGCCATTTTTTATTATACTCGTTGTGCGTTGTGACCCTGTTCTAAAAAAAGAAGGGAATTTCAAGTGTAAATATTACGAGTGAATGGGCCTGATTTTGGTCGATAAAAATAAATAAACGATGTAACCACTTTAGGTAGTTCGGTATTGGAAGCATAAAATGTTGGCCCAATCAGAGTTCCTGAAAATCTTTTTTTGAGGTTTTTGCCCCATAGCTCCGCAAATTCTTTTTGAAAAACACCGTTCGGTATTTAACGGTATTAAATTATTTATGAACATAAATATTTTGGTTCACTAGCGTCTCTTAAAATTATTTAAATTAAAAATTAAAGTTCTCATGCACAATGTTTTAGCCCTCTGGTACCCTGTCCGGGTTTTGAAATGCCTACCTTTGCATCCGATTCTAAATCGGAGCAGATATGCATATAGGGACATTCGTTTTTGCACAGATAGTACAGTTCCTCCCCCAGAGGCAGTTCAGGCGTATTCTCGCCAAGTACAACGATAGAACCCAAGGCTGGGCGATGTCTCATTGGAATCATTTGCTGGTTCTGATGTTCGGCCAACTTATGGGCTGCGGAAGCCTTAGGGAACTCACAGATATAACAATCGCCCATGCCAAGAAATCTAAACACCTCGGATTTGGCCACCAGCCCATCAACAGGCAGATGCTGTCGAAGGCCAACACTCTCAGAGACCATCGTATCTTTGAGGAGTTCGCTTTCTACATGGTGTCTATGGCTTAATCCAGACGCATAACGAAGGAGTTTGAGTTGCATGGCAGGTTCTATGCCATTGACTCCACGACCATTGACCTGTGCATGTCCGTATTCAGATGGGCTGAGTTCAGAAGCACACAAGTCGGGCATCAGGATTCATACTCAGATTGACATCGTTACGGAAATACCCGTATTCTACAGAATCACAACAGCCAGGGTACATGATGTCAACTCGATGGACTGGTTCAAATACGAGCCTTTGGCTTGCTATGTGTTTGACAGAGGCTACTTCGACCTCGCCAGACTCTATCGTATCAACATGTTCGGGGCATTCTTCATCATAAGGGAGAAGGGGAAGCCGACCTACGAGATTGGCGACGGGGAGAGCATCCTGGATGGGACTGACAATGTGCTCAAAGACCAGAGTATCAGCTTCACCAAGAAGGAGAACAAGGAGAAGTACCCTGGAGTCATCAGAAGGATTGTCTACTATGCCCCTGAACTCCAACGGAGCTTCGTTTACTACACAAACAACTTCTATCTCTGTGCGAAGGACATCGCCTTGCTCTACAAGTATAGGTGGCAAGTGGAGCTGTTCTTTTATGACAAGTTTATCGTTATGCAAAGTAGTCATAGGATATAGTTTTGCAACTTGTTGGAAATAAAGTTCTTGCATTATTACTTCGCATAATCACTTGTCATAAAGATATTGCCATAATAAGCAAAAATTACGCTAAAACGCTTAAAAGTATGCTTTTTGATACCCATTTGTACGCACATTTAGATAGAATGACGGCATTACTACCATATTGTTATGTAAAGCAGAAATGAGAAGTAGGATCGTAACGTCTTGATAATCAGATATGAATTTACTATGACTTCTCATAACGATAAACTTGTCATAAAACATCTTATGTAAAGCTTCTCATAAGATGTTCAAATGGATCAAGCAGCATCTCCAGGTCAAACGATTCTGGGGAGAATCTGAGAATGCAGTGCGCATACAGATTCATGTCGCCATCATTACCTACTGCCTCATTGCCATTATCGAGCACGACTTCAAGATTGGCAGGCCAGTGTTCGAGGTCATGCGGATTCTTGGCAAGTCTGCGCTCACCACGGACAGCATCCAAGACCTGTTCAAACCTCTCTAAAAGACTGCCAAGCCGGATGATGGGCAACTCTATTTTGACTTCAAATTTGATTAACATATATTAAGAGACACTAGTGATTTTGGTTACTTAAGAATGTGAATACAATGCTAAATGATTTGAGCAACATGGCACTGCTCTCAAATGTCGAAATCAGTCGTAATTGGTAATGATAAGTTATTACTGGTGTAATAGAATTGAATTACGAGAAAAGAAGGAGAAAATGAAATATGATACAGCTAACCTCAATAACTGTGAGAAAGTTTTTTCACACTGTAAAATGCCTAATTCTTACACATAGTCCATAAAGGGACGAATCCTTTTTATCATACCCAAAGTGATGAAAATGAAAATGAAAATAGAAATACAATATTGCAATTTTGAATATACAAACTATGGCGGTTTTACCAATGGTCTGTACAATCCTTTTAAGTGAGCTGTATAAATGTAATATAGCGTCTGTTATGTCGAAAGAAAGTTTAACTATGTTAATTTTTAATAAATACCGTTTGGTATTTTTGGTAAAATGAATTACTTTTGGTAATTTTGCATAGAGATTGCAAATATTAATGTATATATAACAATGCAAACAAGAAATTTATCTATAGTGCTTTTAGTGATAATTGCCCTTTTTGCACTGACAGAATGTGACAATAGAATAGAATCTATTAAAAACAACCTATTATCTATGCAGAAAGATTCTATAATTTTGCCTTTAGATAAAATGATATGCATGCATAGCGAAAATGCCGAGTCGACAACTTTGAAAAGAGGTACAATAAAAAATAAATATCAATACATTGTCTATGTAGATAGTACCCAATGCACCCCTTGCGCTATTGATGGTATGTATGCATGGAATGTGCTTATGGATAGTTTAAGAACGAGGAAATCTCAGGTTGATTTCGTGTTTATTGTAGCTCCAAGAAAGGAGCAAATGGAAAAAACCATTCTTTCAATTAAGTCGTCAGGATTAATAAGTGATGTTTATGTTGATACGTCATATGTATTCAACCTTTCAAATCCACGTTTACCACAAGAAGAGAAATTTCACTATTTCATGATAAGCAAAGAAAACAAAATAGTCATGGTTGGGGATATATTATATAACCCTTCTATGCGTAAGTTATTTAACAAAATTATTAATTTAAACAAACAAAACTTATGAAAAAGAAAGTGATTTTTTTGACTTCTGTAGCTGTTGCGCTCGTTTCAATGATTTTTGCTTATACTGCAAGCCGACAAGATGGAAGTAAGATGCACGTCTCAAGCGTTGTGTTAGAAAATGTGGAGGCTTTAGCTTACAATGTCACAGAAAGTGATGGCTCCTCATTTGATTGCGGAGAGCCATATAGCAGTGTGTGCTTTACCTCATTAGGACAGAGTTTCCCAGGTACAAAGAAATAACAAATAGGTATGGGAAAATTTTTTTTACCAATATTTGCATTGCTACTAGCCTCATGTAAGGCTGGTAGCAATGTGGATATGCTATCTGAATTTAGCGAAAATGTAAGTGGACAAACTAAATATGTGGATTTCCCCAAAGATAGTATTCTCAATCCGATAATGATAGCGTGCACTGATAGCGTTTTAGTGTTGTCAAATATATTTCAGAAAACAGTCTTATCTTTATATAATTTTGAAAAAGACATGTTCCTTGGCCACTATCTGAGGAAAGGCACTGGAATAGATGAAATTAATTTAATGATGACCCTAAAGTTCCAAGAATCCGGGCTCCATTTTTGGGATCCCAATAAAAGATTGTTATCGACTATTGATATCAAAGAACCACATATTATAAAGAACTCCGTATGTTTAAAAAAATCACAAATTCCTTTGTTTAAGGTTTATCGTATAAATGAAAATTACAGCATGGCATCTGGTGCATTCCCCAACTATCCTTTTGCCATATTTGATAATCGTTCCGACTCTATTATCAGTTATTTTGGTGTATATCCTTTTAATGAAAAAGATAACTCTCTGACTGATATGGATAAAGCACTTGCATGCCAATGGTATTCCCATTATGACCCATCGAACAAGATGATGGTAACGGCCACTCTGTCCGGAACCTTTATTTGTTTTTATGATTTGAATGATTTGAGTGCGCCCAAATTGGTTAAGAAATCTGGGAATATTTTGCCGCATTTTTCCAAAGGGAAAAATGGTTCTGTTCGTTTTTTACCTGATAATATTTATAGTTTTATTGATATTACGGGAAATTCAGAGTATTGCGTAGCCCTCTTTTGGGGGAACACCCGCGACGAGTATAGCCATCCGAATTTATTTGGAGGTAATTTACTATTAGTATATGATTGGAGTGGAAAGCCAATTAAAACGATACAATTAGATAATGTGTATTTAGCACTTTCTATTCTGCCAAATTCAAACAAAGTGTTTCTAGTCCGAAAAAATATCGCAGATATGGGATTTGTTGTCGAAAGTATCGTTATAATGTAAGTATTATTATGCATAAATGCAGGAAAGACATTTTAATCACGGCAATTTTATTTATCGTGCTACTATTATTATTCTGTGCTTATTCCAAAGCTCAGTCTCATAATGACGCATATCGCCTAAAATTAAGAGAGCCTGTAATAAAAGCTGATTTAGATACGGGTAAGTGCATTCTTACTGTTATCGAGGACACTCCCTATATTCATTCTTCTTCTGAAAATTTAATTGGTTGTATAAATCCTACGGACATAGTTAGTATACATTTTTACAAAGTTGAAATTATAAAAACGAATCCCAAATATACTTCCATTAGGAAATATCTCAAAAGACTCAAACAAAATGAATTCGTAATTGTTACATTAAAAAATAAAGCTAAAAAAAATTATTAATTCATAGAGGAAATGAAGACGAATGGATTCATTAGAGAGTGTCTTTATGTGCCCATAACAGGTATACTTTTATTGAATTGTTTACCCCCATTAGACATTGCGTATGGAGAAACGTTGCGGCAATGGAAATATTTCTATTTCACAATATTCCCATTGGGACTTATAGTTGTCGCCCTTGCTACAGCAAATAATCCTTTACAAAAGAAAAGTTTTCATAAATCGATTCTGCTCGCATTTTCAACAACAGGAGGTATAGAAGCTTTGTGGGGGATATTTCAACTACTTTCTATTTTACCTTCTTATAGCAATACATATAAGTTGACCGGAAGCTTTGTAAATCCTGGCCCATATGCCTGTTATCTTTCTATGTGTCTACCTGCATGTATGGACATAGAGAAATCCTATTCAAAATATATAATATCATTAAATCGCATTTCTATATTACTAATATTGCTGATACTGCCTGCAACCATGAGCAGAACAAGTTGGCTGTCTGCAATTATCTCTGTATTATGCTATTTCCTTATTTCGAAATCAACATCTTTCAATTCTTTAATGATAAAACATAGAGTAAGATACTTTATGTTGGGATGCATAGGAATGATGGGGTTATTCTTATTGGGTTATTTTGCATTTTATTCTATTAAAAAACAATCAATGCAAGGACGCTTCTATTTATGGGAGATAGAAATAAGAGCCATTGTAGACAAACCAAGTGGATATGGTAAGGGGAAATTTCAAATAGCATTTGCTAATGCACAAGAAAAATATATGAAAACTCAAAAAAAAAAATTAACCACCCGCAAATAACAATTCCACATCATGCATTTAATGAATACTTTTATGTCACTATTGAATATGGCATTGTGGTTGCTATTGCCGTGTTATCTTGCGCACTGTTATACTTAATTCTGTTTTACAAGAGCAAAAAAAATGGACTTTTCTGTATATTTCTCTCACTCGCGATTTCTTGTTTTGCGTCATATCCATTATATTTCCCGCTTTTCATTATGTCCTTGTTATTGATACTCTGTTGTCCAATTGTAGAATATCTATCGTTTCATAATCTTGTTTCTCATATGGCATCTTCAATAATTTTATGTGTTATATTAATTGTTTCCTGTATAGGAGGGCGAAATAAGATTCAGCAAGAGAATGCTTGTGTGGCTTGGGACGAAAAAAGGATTTTATATGGATTGGGGATGTATCAAAAGGCAATGCTGCACTATGAACAGCTATATGAAAAAATGAAATGGAATGATATGTTCTTATTTGAATATGGTAGGATATTAAGTCTATGTGAAAAATACAGAATGTCAAATACTATTATGAAAGAATTGTGTATGCGCAATGGAGATATTGCACCATTACTCATTATTGCAGACAACTACGAGAAACTGGGGCAATATAAGATGTGTGAATCTTATTTACGCATGGCCATAAACCGATTACCAGACAGAGTCTACCCTTACTATAAACTTGCTAAATTATACAGTGATCCAAATTTCAAAGACATCAATAAACTTAAAAAAACACTCTATGACATACAAAAAATTCAAATTAAAGTTTTTTCTCCTGCAACCAAACAAATGTTTCAAGAACTCGAAACATTGAAATAATATGAATAAAAGTAATCCTCATTCATTATTGACGAAAATTAATAAAACGACTCTCGTCTTGTGCTTCTTAGCATTAGTGTATATAATTTTACAACTCACAACTTTTGCTTCATACGTTGTATTATCTCCATCAATGGAACCCGCCATAAAACCAGGTGATAATATTCTCATCACCAAGTGGGCTTTAGGGGGAAGAATTTTTAATCCTATTTCTCCTCATGAGATAAAAAGAGCCAATATTTATCGACTTCCATCACTGAAATATTTGCAATACAACGATATTGTTGTGTTCAATTTTCCATTTATTGGTAAAGGAAAGAACAAACATATTGGAATGAATACAAATACATATTATATAAAGCGTATTATCGCAATGCCTGGTGATACTTTTCAGATTAAGCATGCTTTTTTTAAAAGTTCAGGCTATAATGGAACTATCGGAAACTTATCGTCACAAATGTATTTGAATAGAATAGATACAACTAATACTATTCCTAAATTAGTAAGGGCATATAATGGTATAAAGACTTATACAGAAAGTAAGAATAAGTGGACAATATATGATTTTGGTCCTATTACGATACCCAAAAAGGGAACGGCAATAATTATGAATGAAAATAACTTCACTTTATATAAAGAGATTGTCGAATGGGAAAACGAGAACAAGAAACTTAATTCTTATAATGGAGACGTATATTTAGGTCAAAAGCTGATAAAACAATATATTTTTAAGGAAAACTACTATTTTGTTGCTGGAGATAATCTCACATGTTCAAAAGACTCAAGATATTGGGGCTTCTTGCCAGAGAAATTCATTATTGGAAAAGCTACTATGATTTGGTTTTCTCAGAATCCTTACACAAAAAAAATAAGATGGGAAAGATTTTTCAAATTTTTATAAATACATCACTCTTTTTCTTCATGTTATCCTGTATGGGGTGCAACTATCACTTGTCTCAAATGGAAATATGTTTAGAGTCTGCAGAAGACAATAGAAAAGAATTAGAAAGGGTAATAGACCATTATAAAAATGATACCGACACATTAAAATATAAAGCTGCATGCTTTCTAATAGAAAATATGCTGGGACACTATTGGAAGCAGAGCAAAGCATCTAATTGCTATTGGGAAAGTGTCAATTCTATGTCTTGTCGTATGCCCGTGGATTCCTTAAATACTATTTGGACGCATCTCTGTAAAGTGCATTCTAACGAAATATACATTCAAGAAGACATAAAAAATATTACAGCAGAGTATTTGATTGAAAACATTGATGAATCTTTTAATGCATGGCGTTCGCTTCCTTGGGGGAATAAGGTTAATTTTCAGACTTTCTGCCAATACGTTTTACCATACCGCCTGTATAATGAAAAAATAGGGAAATGTTGGCGACGTGATTTTAGATTACAATATGTAGACTTAATTAAAGATGTATCCGATATTAATGTCGCATTTGCAAAAATATATAATGCCATTAATGATAGTATGCGTGGGTCATCAACACACTGCCCATACAACCTTGATCCTTTGTCAATAGCTAAAGCCAAAGGTGCTTCTTGCGAAAAAAGATCTATCGTAATTGGTGCTGTATTACGTTCTTTCTGCATACCTGTTTCTTTTGATTACGCCAATGGCTTTGCTAACTACAGTAACGTCGGAATGCATGCTTGGGTGTCAGGAATGATGAACGACAAATTGCCAATGACTGTTTTTGGGAGAGATAGTATTGCTAGAATCGGCAACCCTATAGATGCAACGTTTTTTTGGAAAATAGATGAATGTCCCACTAACTATCCAATCCAGGATTATCCTCGTAAAAAAATAGTGAAAATTTATCGATATGAATACAAAATGAATGATGATTCACTCCATGTCAAAGATGTGTCTTCTACATATGGTTTAAATGGCAAATTGTCTTTAAATGTTGGTCCAGATGCTAAACAAGTTCATCTATTTACATTTCACTGTGGGTTAGGATGGAAGAAAGAAATGTCAATGACTCCTAATTACGGAAAATGCGAATTCGAACATATTGGAAAAGATATTGTATATTTAGTGCAAATACAAACTGATAAGTCTTCTTACTATTTTGACTCACCGATTCTGTTATTAAACAATAACACGCAAAGAATTCTTAAACCTGTTCCTTCAAATAGAAAAGTTTTTCTATACAGAAAATATCCGTGGCTAACCCTATGGAGTAATAGGTGGCATACAATGAAAGGAAGTAAATTTGAAGTTAGCAATGACAGCTCTTTTAGAAACAGTAAGACTATTTTCACTATATCAGAGATGCCATGGATAAAAAATGAAGTAGCATTGAAGAATAAAGGGGCATTTAGATATTTTAGATTCAACCCATCTAAATTAAATAAAAGAAATGCCGATAGTCTCGTATTCTATAATGGACTGGGAGAATTAAGCAAAAGTAGTATGGCAGATATTAGAATATATTCTCATGGAAAGCTATTAAATGGTAGGGTCATATATGATAAAATTGATGAAAAATCTGCAAAACATGCTTTTGACGGAGATAATAACACTGTATGTACTCATGGCACTTTAGATTATTGGGTGGGCTTGGAACTTAGTAGCCCTAAGAAAATAGATAAAATAATCTACTTTCCTCGAAATGATGATAATTTTATTCGCCAAGATGATTTGTATGAATTATTTTATTGGGATTCCTCTAAATGGACATCTCTTGGACAACGCATTGGAGAAGAAGACGGTAAACCTCTAGAATATGATAATATTCCCTATAATGCGCTATTTCTTTTGAAAAACTTATCCAGAGGGAAAGAAGAGGCTGTATTTACTTATGATAACGGGAAACAAACCTTTTGGTGATTTTATGATATATTGAGTGAAATGAATAAGCCAACAAAATACCACGTTGTTGAGCAACATTTTTCAAGTAAAACAGAGTAGATGATTATTAAGAAAACCATACTTTTGCAGCACGATTGCGACCAAAGTTATTTAGATTATGAACAAAACTATTTCCCTTCAAGAGGAAAGTACAGAAATGTACGTTGGAGGGACATGTGCTGGATAAAAGATTCTGAAAAATAGGAGGATTTTACCCTGCTCAATCGTTTGGTTCGCTAATATTGACAACGAAGGAGTCATGTGTTTTATAATAACATCCCGAAGGCTTTCCAATTCACATATAGTCGTAGGCATACCTTCTTGTCGGCAGCCGATGAAGGGTTGTATTTTGGTACAACCTTCCATTCATGCGATTTCTCGTCAACATTCTTTTTGTATATGTCATAATATTCAATTAATACCATTTATTGTGTCATTGTAATATTGGTTTCCTATTGTAAAGGAATTTTAATTGACTAATCTTCGAAGTAGAAAAGACTAACAATACTCTTTTAAAACTGCTCAAACTTTCATCCATATCTTATTCTCTTTAGCTTTTAGTACTTTCTCTATATCTGATTCTTTGTAAAGTATATTACCTTTCACACGAATATATGGCAGTATACCTTCATTCCTGTAGTCACGCAATGCCCTTGGACTGATACGAAGAGCCGTGGCTAGTTCCCCATCAGTCATCAGCCGTTCGCCATGAAGGATGGGTTTATAGCTGTCCATCAGTGCGTCAGCTTTTTTGCTTGCATTCCGCAGCAACTCTATTGTTTCTGCAATCACGTCATCATTAAGCGTGAGTATTCTTTCTTCCATTACGCCACACATTATTATACATGATGGTACTTGCCTGACTGTCTGATAACCAGTTCCACCTCCTCAGGCCGATAGTAGAACTTGCGGCCCAGCTGAGCATAACAGATTTTGTGCTTCGAGCGCATGGTCTGTAATGACCGCTGACTGATTTTGAGTATGGCACATACTTCCTCGCCTGTGAGCCATTTTTGAAGCCGCTTGTCCTGGCATTTACGTGACAGCAACTCCACCTTCTGTGTCAGTTGACGTGTCTCATCCATCAACTGGTCGAATGCTTTTTTCTCTAATACTACAATATCCATACTGAGCCTTTCTTTTTCTAAACGGGTGCAAAGGTAGCCTGATTGCGGCAAAATGACGCCGTCAGTCGTTTAAGTGTCCCCGAAAGTCCCACTTAAACAGGGACATTGGGGACAATATGAAATTTTCTCTTCCAAGGTGTTACAACGGTGGGAAACTAAGTTTTTAGCCTGTAGTAATTTTGCACCCGGAATCAAAAAAACAAGAGAAAATATATGGAAGTCATCACCATTGAAAGCGCAGTCTGGCAGCAACTGCAAGACCGCATCGAGAGAATCGAGAAATATGTGAAGGATGCCACCGAAACCGTCTGCATCGGCGACGAGGAGATCTTTCTGAACAACGACCAGGCATGTCGGCTGTTGTGCGTAGAAAAACGGACGATGCAGTATTACCGTTCCGAGGGCAAGATAGCATACAGCCTTCACGGGAAGCAATTGCATTACCGGCTGTCGGACATCGAGGAGTTTGCCCACGTCACCATGCGACCGCTGAGCAAGAAACTACTTGCCAGCATTCGCAAGGAATGTATTGAAGAGAATAAGAACATCATAGGAAACTATAAGGACTGAGGAAATGAACGAGACAGCACAGAAACAGGAGAATCCACAGAGCGAGCCACTTGATAAGGATTTCTTCCTTGACTGTATGCGCAGCGTAGTTAAGAAGATGCAGAAGCAGGAACAGATGATACAGATACTTGTGGACGACCTCAAGATGCGCAACCACGAAGGACTGCTATTCCTGAGAGGTGAGCGGATGTACAGCACACAGGAACTGGTGAACAGCCTGAGAATCTGCCGCAAGACGCTGACACGCTACCGCAACACCGGGGAACTGCCATACATCATCCTCCGCAACAGTGCCTACTACAAGGAGAGCGACGTGGAGAAACTGATTACCCGCTATGGCAACAGGCTCGACAAGAAAGCAGTTGCTGAATTCCTTGCCAATATGAACAAGAACGGCGATATTCTCGCCAACAGATAACATTATTCATTAACAATTAAACTATTTAGATTTATGGCACAAAACCAGAATCAGGGCTATCAGCCCATCGACGAGTCCAAGGTTAACTGGGACCAGATTGAAGAGAAGTTCGGCATCTCGAAAGAGGTGCTGGAGCGAACAGGAGCAAAGGACAACATGCTGAACTTTGGTAAGTCCGGGCTGCTTGATGTGACGATGCTCATCTACGATCAGAAGGTGAAGGCTGCAGCACGTCTGCAACTGACGCGTCTGCAGGATGGTACATACAGTGTACTGCCTCACTTCGTTCGCAAGGAGCAGAAGCTGGAGAATGCAGAGTACATGGGCTACACCTTCAGCAAGGAGGATGCCAAGACTCTGAAAGAGACTGGCAATCTCGGCAAGGTCGTACCCCTGTTCAACGTGAAGGACAACACCATGCAAGAGTGCTTCGTGTCTTACGACAAGCAGACGAACGAACTGGTACACTATCCTGTGAGCAAGCTGCATCTCCGTGAGAGTGTGGGTAACGTGAAGTTCACCCCCGAAGAGATGAAACTTCTCAAGCAGGGCGGAATCGTGAAGGACAAACTCTTTGAGGGTGAGAACGGACAGAAGTTCACCGTGGACTTCCAGGTGAACGCCGACCGCAAGAACGTTTCGTTTGTCCCAGGCAGTAGCCGCAAGGAGGAAGAGGTGCAGGAACAGAACCAGAAAGCCAAGATGAACTGGACCAACGAGGATGGCAGCATCAAGAACCTGACCAAGTGGAAGGGCATTCCCCTGACTGAAGAGCAGCAGAAGGACTACCGTGAAGGCAAGTCGGTGAAACTCGACAACTACCCGCTGAAGGACGGAACAACAGCCACGATGTACCTGATGTTCTATCCCGACAAGAATCAGCCGTTTGTCTCGAAGAACGACCCGATGCAGGGAAAGGTCGTTGCCCCCGCCAACGAGAGCGAGACACAGGTGGCCGTGAACCATCAGGGCAAGACCAACGAGGCCACCAAGAAGGTGGACGAGCCACTGCAGAAGGGACAGGTCGCGCCCAAGAACGAACACCAGAAAAACGAGCAGAAGCCCGAGGGAGAGAAGCAGGAGCAGAAGGAAGAGAAGAAGAAGCGAGGCCCGAAACTCTGATTAGAGAAGCGCAATGTGTGGACAGCCGCAGATGGCTGTCGGCTGTCCACCTCTCACGCGCGTATATAATAAGTATAAAACCACTGAATCCATTTTTACAATATGATTACCATTATCGCAGAGAAACCGAGCGTCGCACGACAAATATCCCGGGTCGTCGGTGCTATGGAAAGAAAAGTCGGCTACTATGGAGGCAACAACAACTGCGTCACTTGGGCCTTCGGTCACCTGATACAACTAGCCATGCCCGAAGCCTACGGAGTGACGGGATTCCGGCGCGAATCCTTGCCTATCATCCCCGATGATTTCCAACTCGTCAGCCGCAAGGATGCCAAGGGTAAAGAGGATGACGGGGTGAAGGAGCAGCTTCGCGTCATCAAGAACCTCTTCGAGCATACCGAAAAGATCATCGTTGCCACAGATGCTGGACGCGAGGGCGAACTGATTTTCCGCTATCTCTACCAGTACCTCGGCTGTCACGTGCCGTTTCAGCGCCTCTGGATCAGTTCGCTGACCGACAAGGCCATCAAGGAAGGGCTGAAGAACCTCAAGGACGGTCACGACTATGACAATCTCTTCCTGTCCGCCAAGGCGCGAAGTGAAGCAGACTGGCTTGTAGGCATCAATGCTACCCAGGCCCTGACCATTGCAGCGGGGAAGGGAACGTACTCCCTCGGACGTGTGCAGACGCCTACACTGGCAATGGTCTGCCGCCGATTTCTGGAGAACAAGAACTTTGTGCCGACTCCGTTCTGGCAGATGCACTTCACTACCGAAGGTGACGGCAAAGCCGTCAAGTTCCTGACCGCAGACCGATGGAAAGATAAGGCTGATGCTGAAGCCGTCTATCAGAAGTTGAAGTCTGCCAACAGCGTAGCCATCGCCAAGGTGGAGTGCAGGGAAAAGACGGAGGAACCGCCCTTGCTCTATGACCTCACCACGCTGCAGAAGGATGCCAACGTCAGGTATGGCTTCACCGCCGAGCAGACACTGACCATAGCGCAGAAACTTTACGAGGCCAAGGCCATCACTTATCCGAGAACATCCAGCCGCTACATTCCCGATGACGTGTACGACGAGATTCCCAAGCTACTCCGCACATTGGCCGACAATGAGCAGTGGGGCGCACTCTCCATGACCATTCACAAGCCCAACCGCCACAGCGTCAATGCCTCGAAGGTCACTGACCATCACGCCCTGTTGATTACAGGCGAAAAGCCGCAGTACCCGTCCAACGACGACAAGAAAATCTATAACCTCATCGTCGCCCGTATGCTCGAAGCCTTCTCTGACAAGTGCGTCAAGGAACTGACCACCATCACCGTTGATGTGAACGGAATACCGTTTGTTGCCAAGGGCACTGTCATCCGTCAGCAGGGTTGGCGGTTTATCATGAACGAGGACACTGACACAGACCATTTGCCCAACTGGAAGGAAGGTCAGGAACTGCACGTCACGGGATGGGGACTGGCCGATGGCAAGACCAAACCCGCTGCAATCCACACCGAGGCTACGCTGTTGTCCGAGATGGAACACTGCGGCAAGAACATCGACGACGAGGAACTGGCACAGGCCATCAAGGACTGTGGAATAGGGACCCCGGCCACCCGTGCCGCCATCATCGAAACGCTTATCGACCGTGAGTACATGATCCGCCTGAACAAGCAGCTTATCCCGACCGAAAAAGGGCTGTTTATCTACAACCTGCTGAAAGACAAGCAGATTGCCGATGTCGCCATGACGGGCCAGTGGGAACAGTCGCTTGCCAGGATCGAGCGGGGCGAACACAATGCCGAGGACTTCCGCAAGGGCATCGAGGACTATACGGGCAGTATCGTCAGGGAACTTCTCTCCTTGGAGGACAGGTTTGTACATAGCGGCATCGGCATACCATGCCCTAAGTGCGGGAAAGGTACGATGCAGTTCTACAAGAAGATCGTCAAGTGCGACAATCCCGCCTGTGACTGTCATGTGTTCCGCGAGAAGGCAGGAAAGGAACTGACCAACGACCAGTTGAAGGCTTTGCTGACCGAGGGCAGGACGGGAATCATCAAAGGTTTCAAGAGCAAACAGGGCAATTCCTTCGATGCCGTTGTCACTCTTAACCGCGAGACCTTCCAGACAGAATTTTCGTTCCCTGAGCGAAAAAGTCAGCCAAAGAAAAGTAAATCCCGAAAATAATGCGTACCTTTGCCACTGACATTCATTTTCATACATCGTTTAAACGATTTTTTGAAATGGATTCAGTGGTTGCACCTCGGGAGGGATACCCGGGGTGCTTTACTAGTACGCTGATTCTATAACCCACTTAAACGTTTTTGAAAATGAATAAGAAAGAACAACCAGAGTTGTCCTACTATGGACTGTATCTGCTTCGCTACCTGCTGGAGCAGCATTCACGCAAGGCCAAAGACCTGAGTTTCATCTATAGCCTTGAGCAGTTGGCAGCAGAAACCTTTGAACAGGCCCGACTCGACGGCTATCCCGTGGAGGGAGCACACGAACTGGCGATGTCCGTACTGACGAAAGACCTGGGCCTCTCACAGTGGAGCATTCTCATTGAGGTGCTGGAGAATGAATTTGCCCGCGAACTGAACGATGGGCAGCGCCTGACATTTGCCGAGAAACTGCTTCCTTCACTGGCCCCTGTCTTCGAGCCTTACGACCTCGCCGAACCAGAGTTTGAACTGACGCCTGACTACATGCAGCTCTATACCGAGTTGACGGGTGCCGTGGTACTTTACATCGAGCAGTATGGCGTTCAATAGGAAGGCACGGCTGCAAGCCAACATCGATGCCATCCGCACAGCCTTTGCCGTGTGGAAGGAGGTACGCATCCCCACTGAGGCCGAACGGGAAACCATTTCCCGTTATTGTGGCTTCGGTGGGCTGAAATGTGTGCTGAATCCTGTGGAGAATAAGGCAGTCTGGCCGAAGAACGACCTTCCACTGTACGACCTGACCGCCGAACTCCACAGGGTGATACGCGAGAATACCGAGGACGAGACCGACTACAAACGCTATGTTGCCAGTATGAAGCAGTCCGTCCTCACGGCATTCTACACCCCGAAGGAGATACCCGAAGCCATCTGGAGTGTCTTCGGTGAGATGAACCTGAAGCCGCAGAAGGTGTTGGAGCCGTCTGCGGGTATGGGCGTCTTCATCGACACCATGCGCACCGTCAATCCCGATGCCGAGGTGACCGCCTTCGAGAAAGACAAACTGACGGGCATGTTGCTGACCACCCTCCACAAAGATGACGGGATCAAGGTGTGGACTGCCGGATTTGAGATGATAGATAAGGAGCAGTTGGGCACCTACGACCTCGCCATCTCCAACATTCCCTTTGGTGACACGAAGGTGTACGACCCTTTCTACAGCGACAGCAAGAGCCTGTTCAACCGCGTGATTTCCAAGTCCATTCACGGCTACTTCATGCAGAAGGGGCTTGATGCCGTGCGCGACGGCGGCATAGTGGCATTCATCACGACGAGGAACTATCTCGACAGGGAGCAGAACAGTATCAGGATCAACCACCTCCTTCAGAAAGCCGACCTTGTTACCGCATTCCGTTTGCCCGACAATCTGTTCAAGGACAGTGCCAACACTGAGGCAGGGAGCGACCTGATCATCATTCAGAAGAACTATGCCAAGCAGGGGCTGACCGAGGATGAGGAAAGGCTGAAAAGGGTGTACTCTGCCGAGGATGAGAACATCGTCCGTAACGACTATTTTGAGCATTACCCTGACAATATGCTTGCCACAAGCATCATAAGAGGACACGACCAGTACGGCAAGCCCGCGCTGGAGTATCTGCATACGGGTGGAGTCGAAGGCATTGCCCATGACCTCCGTGAGCGTCTGCAGGACGAACTCGCCAAGCATCTGGACTTCCGTAAGTTCACGGGGCTTGACAGCCCGGCCTTTATCCGAAAGGAAAAGGAAGAGGAAACGCAGAAGCCCGTTGAGGAACAGAAACCTGCGGAAGAGCAGAAGCCTGTGGAAGCCGAGCAAAAGCCAGTAGAGACAGAGCAGCAGCCTACAATGGACGATGAGCCAGCAAAGACGGCCAAGATTGTGAGGATGCCAGAGCCAGCCAAGCAGGAAGAAAAGCCTGTACCTAAGCATACGCCCGACAACAATCCGCAACTGTCACTCTTTGACCTTTGGGGGATGACCGTGCAGGAACAGCCAAAACCGAAGCAAGTACCCAAGAAGCCAAAGAAGGAACGGAAGAAGGAGCGTCAGGCCAGGGAACTGCAGGAGAAGAAGGCCGCAATGGAGAAGAAAAGCCATATCGACCAGCAGTTGGCCGTCTATGATTCTCTGGATTGGGAAGAGAACCCGCCCATCAACGGCTTCTATGAGATGATGATGGACCTGACTCCTGAGCGTCGCCGCCAGTTGCTGGAGGCTGGACAGCAGCACATCGAGACCAATGCGGATGCCAAAATCAAGCAGCAGGGACAGACAGAGGCTGAGCCAAAGCAGCACCGTACCACCAAGACAAAACTGGTAGAATCCAAGCCCTTCGAGGGTGAGATGAAGGCATACTACCGTAACGGCTCCATGGTGGAGGATAAGGACGGAAACATCGGACATCTGGAGAAGGTCACTTCCTCGGGTGCCACCTTCGTCCCCCTGATTGTTTCGCAGGAGCAGACCGACCGCATCCGCCAGTATATCGCCGTGCGTGACGTCTATGAGCAGTTGTATGCCTACGAACAGGACAACCAGCAGGCGAATGACGAGTTGCGCGAGAAACTTAACGGCTACTACGATGCCTTCACGGCCATGTACGGCAACCTGAACGAAAGGAAAAACGTGCGGATGATCCTGATGGATGCAGCGGGAAGGAACATGCTGGCCCTGGAACGTGGCGAGAACGGCAGGTTTGTAAAGGCCGACTTCCTCGACCACCCCGTGGCCTTCTCCACGCAGGAACTGAAGCACGTCGATACGTCGCAGGAAGCCGTCTCTGCATCGCTCAACAAATACGGTGTGCTGAACATGCCCTATATGTCGTACCTCACCGACAAGAGCGAGGACGACATCATCCACGAACTGCAAGGGCAGATATTCTACAATCCACTGACGGACTTCTACGAAATCCGCGACAAGTTCATTGCCGGAAACGTCGTGGAGAAGGTGAAGAGCATCGAGAACCTGATTGAGGAACGTGGCGGAGAGGTGGACGACCGCATCATGGAGTCGCTGAACGCCCTGAAGGATGCCGTGCCAACACCCATTCCCTTTGAGGATCTTGACTTCAACTTCGGTGAACGATGGATTCCCGCCAATGTCTATTCCTCCTTTATGACGGACTTCTATGATACGGATGTGAGCATCGTCTATTCGCCACAAATAGACCAGTTTGATGCCAGTTGCAGCAGGAAGAACGCTAAGATATGGAGCGAGTTCTGTGTCAGGGGTGAGTATCGCAGCTATGACGGTATAGCCCTGCTCCGTCATGCCCTGCACAACACGACACCGAAAATCATGAAGTCGAACGGCAAGGATGACAACGGCAACGACATCAAGGTGCCTGATGCACAGGCCATCCAGTTGGCAAACTCGAAGATTGATGAAATCCGCAACGGCTTCACTGAATGGCTTGAAAGCCAAAACCGTGAGTTCAAGGACAGACTGGCACAGATGTATAACGAGAAGTTCAACTGCTTTGTCCGCCCGAAGTACGACGGCAGTCATCAGACCTTCCCAGACCTCGACATGAAGGGGTTAGAGTTGCGCTACGGCATCAGCAGCGTCTATCCCTCGCAGAAGGATTGTGTGTGGATGATCAAACAGAACGGTGGCGGAATATGCGACCATCAGGTAGGTACGGGTAAGACGCTCATCATGTGCATCGCAGCGCATGAGATGAAGCGTCTCGGCATGGCGAAGAAGCCGATGATTATAGGTCTGAAGGCAAACGTGGCTGAGATTGCAGCAACGTATCAGACAGCCTATCCCAATGCCCGCATCCTGTATGCCAGCGAAAAAGACTTCTCTACGGAGAATAGGGTTAAGTTTTTCCATTCGATTAAGAACAATGACTTTGACTGTGTGATTATGTCGCACGACCAGTTCGGCAAGATACCGCAGTCGCCGGAAATGCAGGAGAAAATTCTGATGGCCGAGTTGCAGAGTGTAGAGGACAATCTTGAAGTGCTGAGAATGAGCGGCAAGGATATTTCGGGTATGATGCTGAAGGGCTTGGAGAAGCGCAAGGCCAATCTGGAGGCAAAGCTCGTTGAAATTTCTAAAAAGATTAACAACCGCACCGATGATTTCATTGACTTCAAACAGATGGGCATCGACCACCTGTTTATCGATGAAAGCCATCAGTTCAAGAACCTGATGTTTAACACCCGTCACGACCGAGTAGCGGGACTGGGCAACAGTCAGGGGAGCCAAAAAGCGCTTAACCTGCTCTTTGCCATCCGCACGATGCAGGAGGGTGACGGGACGAAGCCGCGCCGTGACCTCTGTGCCACCTTCCTGTCGGGTACGACTATCAGTAACTCACTAACGGAGCTTTATCTGTTGTTCAAGTACCTACGACCGAGGGAGATGGAGAAACAGAATATCCCGTGCTTTGATGCCTGGGCTGCTATCTTCGCCAAGAAATCGACTGACTTTGAGTTTTCGGTGACGAACAACATCATCCAGAAGGAACGTTTCAGATACTTCATCAAGGTGCCGGAACTGGCGACGTTCTATAACGAAATCACGGACTACCGCACCGCCGAGGACATGGGAGTGGACAGGCCGAAGATGAACGAGATACTTTACAACATCCCGCCGACGCCTGATCAGGAGGTGTTTATCAAGAAGCTGATGGAGTTTGCGGAATCTGGTGACGCAACAATTCTCGGCCGTCTGCCCCTGAGTGAGACGGAAGAGAAGGCAAAGATGCTGATTGCAACAGACTATGCCCGCAAGATGGCACTCGACATGCGCATGATTAACCCGACGCTCTATGATGACGATGCAGGTAACAAGGCCAGCGTCTGTGCCATGAAGATAGCGGAATATTACAAGAAGTTCGATGAACAGAAAGGTACGCAGTTCGTTTTCTCTGACTTAGGAACGTATCAGCCGGGCGATACTTGGAATGTCTATTCCGAAATCAAGCGCAAACTGATAGAGGACTATGGCATCCCTGCTGATGAAATCCGCTTCATTCAGGAATGCAAGAGCGAGAAGGCACGAAAAGCCGTGATTGAGGCCATGAACGAGGGACGAGTACGTGTGCTCTTTGGCTCGACATCAATGTTAGGAACGGGTGTTAATGCCCAGAAAAGGGCTGTTGCAATCCATCATCTTGACATACCCTGGAGGCCCAGCGACCTCGAACAACGTAATGGCCGGGCCGTGAGAAAGGGCAATGAGGTCGCAAAGAAATACAATAACAACACGGTGGACAGCATCATCTATGCCGTTGAAAAAACGCTTGATGCCTATAAGTTCAACCTGTTACACTGCAAGCAGACCTTTATCTCTCAGCTGAAGTCTGGCGCTATGGGCGCACGAACCATTGACGAGGGAGCAATGGACGAGGCCAACGGCATGAACTTCTCGGAGTACATGGCCATCCTGTCGGGCAATACCGATCTGCTTGACAAGGCGAAACTGGAGAAGAAGATTGCCTCGCTGGAAAGTGAGCGCAAGAGTTTCATGAATGCAAGGCGAAGTGTGGAATTCGATATCGAGAATGCGCAAAAGGAAGTGCAGTCTGCTAAAGAGATTCTGGTCAAACTTGATGCCGACAAGCAACAGTTAGACTCACATCTGAAGCGGGATGCACTTGGTAATATCGTTACAGAGGTGAAGATTGAGGGCAAGGTATATAACGACCTTGAAGAACTTGGTGCCAAGGTGCAGCACATTGCCGAGACGATGGACACGAAAGGCCAGACAAAGGAGATTGGCGAAATCTACGGTTTCCCCATCAAGGTACGCACCGAGGAAGTTGAGAAAGGCGGTTTACCGTTCCGTGAGAACAACTTCGGAGTGTATGGCAACATAGTCTATCGCCACAACAATGGTATAGTGGCCAAGAAAGACAAGGAGGCTGCTGCCACCAGTTTCATCCGCGCACTGGAAAAGATTCCTTCTTTGGTGGAAAAGTACCAGAAGGATGTTGACTGGTATCAGAAGAAGATAGACCAACTGACACCTACAGCAAACAAGGAGTGGAAAAAGGAGAAGGAACTTCACGACCTGAAGAACAAACTCGCCGCCCTTGACCGCAAGATTCAGATGGAGCTTGCCCCAAAAGAGGAAAGACCGGAGACTCCAGAAGAGAAAAAGGAATATGAGTATGGTCATAAGGTTTCCATGCTTCCTGCGCCTGACAAAGATGATGAGCCGAAAAAGGTCAAAGGCTTGAAAATGTAAATCTATAATTTCTAAGGTGAATACACCCCATTTTAGCCCTATTCCCTTCAAATAAGGAGGAAATAGGGCTAATTTTTGAATATTTAAATACTGGTCGGTATGTTTTTGCGACTTTTTTTATAATTTTGCACCCCAAATTGAAAAGAGAATTGTAAAATAAGTCAATAGGGAGTAAAAAGGGGAAATGTCTGTCCCCTATTGGAATCCCTTATATATAAGGATATCAGGGTATCACCCTCTAAACGATTAGGCTAAATGAAAAGAACAAAGTTTGACCTCTTGCTGACAAATGCTGTCAACATCTTACTATTTATAGGAGTATTTATGTTTGGTTACTGGCGGTGGCAGAAACTGGAGAATATCATTATTGAGTCAACTAACAGCCAGGAACAATACAGAATCATTCACGCTGCACTGAAAAGCACAATACAATTAGATCACTTGGGCGAACAGGTATCAGAATGGTCCCCGACAGATTCTGCTGACTACCAACAAAAACTGGCTGAAACAAACAACTCGCTTGACGGACTGCGAAAATATTACTCCAAAAGCCAGATTGACTCCATGCAGAACGTCCTTAACCAGAAAGGACATCTGCTGTCCGAGATCTACGCGACAATCGTAAAGCGGAATGAGAATGACGAGCATCTGCGACAGGACAGACAGGTCACTGTCAAGGACACGGAGACTTACGTCAAGCATTACACTGGGCATGTGTTCAGGAGCAGCAGGGAAGAAGTGACCTCAAGGAGCAAGAATAGGACGGTCACCGTACCGTCCGTCAACGAACTGGCCTTTCTTGACAAAGAACTATATACCATCAGTCTCAGTGTTCTCAGCGACAGCCTCGCCGAAGTCAACCGTTGGCTGGACATCAACGTCAGCCAGATGCTTGATGCGGAGGATGCCAAAGCCGAACGCAAACAGAAAGAACTGATGGATAGGGCAAGCGGTATCGGAAAGACCACGTTCAGATGGGGTATGTTGTTTCTTATTTTCGTAGCACTACTGAATGTGGCCAACACATGGCGGCGCTCAAAAGTGATGAAGGAACTCGAAAAGGAATCTGACAAGAACAAGAAACTTGTGGAGAAGCGCCGACAGATGATGTATGCCGTCGTCCACGACCTGCGCACCCCGCTGAGCATCGTCATCGGCTACAACGATATGGCGAAACAATGCCCAACAAAGAATGAAAAGTACATCAGTGCCATATCGTTCTCCGCCCGGCAACTCAGGGGGATGATAGACCAGTTGCTGGACTACTTCCGTTTAGAGAGCAACAAGGGGATGCTGAAGCCGAGGGACTTCAGCCTGATGGAACTGGCCAACGAACTGACCAATTCCTTCGAACTGAGAGCCGACGAGCGGCTGATAGAATTCGTAAAGCCGAAGGTGCAGGGCATCGTCCTCAACGGCGACTATGAGAAAATCTGCCACATAGCGACCAATCTGCTTGACAATGCCTTCAAGTTCACCAGGAAGGGCAGTGTGGAACTAGGTATTTCGTATGCCGACGATATGCTGAACATCAAGGTGAGCGACACTGGCATTGGCATCAAGGATGAGGATAAGGAACGGGTGTTCTCTGCCTTTACCCGCTTCTCCAATGCCGTTGCCACTGGCAAGGAGGGCTTTGGCATCGGACTCTCAACGGTCAAGATGCTCGTTGACCTGATGAAAGGCAAGATCGATTTTGAGTCTTCGGACAAGGGGACCACATTCTACGTAAGTCTGCCGATGAAGATTGCGGAGAGCAAGGGGGATGCGGTTGTAGCGGAGGTCATGAAAGCCTCGGAGGAGCGGAAACATGTGCTGGTGGTTGACGACAGCAACGTGTGGCTGCTGATGATACAAGGTGTTCTGCAGCAGAACGGTTTCGACTGTGACGTGTGCAGCGACACGGCAAAATTCTTCACAATGCTCAGGAAGGGCAATTATTCTGCGGTTATCATGGATCTGCAGATGCCGGGAAAGAACGGGCGGGAACTGCTCGACGTCATGAGGGAGAGTAAGGTTGCCAACAGCCAGACGGTTCCCGTGATAGTCTCGACGGCATCAGGCGAGGATGTGCGTGAGGAACTGCTGAAAGTGGGATTCGATGAGTATCTGCCCAAGACGGCTGACATCAGCGAGATGGTAAATGTGGTGAACCAGGTGATAGCCGAGAAGAGCAAGACGGTGACACCAGACTTCACGAAATTGCGGAAGTCCGTAGCAGGGTATCTGATAGAAGAGACCGAGGATGCTGTCGCAGGGCTGCACAATGCCATCAAGACAATGGACTTCGACGAGATGAGGAAGTGGGCGCATTGCCTGAAGACAAGTTGGCTGCTCTATCGTGTCAGCATATTGGTTGACCCCATCATGGAGGTGGCACGGAGCAAAGACATGAGCGCCAATAACCGTCTGGTGACCTACATGGCTGAGATAGACAAGATGGCGAAAATCATTATCACAAAGGCGAAGGAGATACGAGACACGAGGGATGAGTAAGGTAATAGTCATTGACGACATAAAATCCTACTGCGATTCCGTCTGCGCAACACTGGCGGATTTCGGGATAGAGGCTGTTGCATGCCAGACGGTCAAGAAGGCCAAATGGCTTATTGAACGGGCAGGCAGGAACGACGTAATCTTGGCCGACCTCATGCTGAATGATGAGAGCGGAAAGAACGGCACGGACATCCTGCGTTGGATGCGGGAGCAAGGGTATCACCAGTTATTTTTCCTGATGACAAACTACGGCACGATGGAAAACTCTATTGAGACGATGGAACTTGGTGCCAAAAGTTATATCCCCAAGCCGCAGATGGACGAGAAGTTTTATGCCAGGATTAAAGGCATTATGGAAGAGCAGAATCTTCGTGACAAGCATAAGAACCGCCTGATGTTCAGGCGCAATAGCCAACCATTTCTGGCTCTTTATGAGAGGCTGAAGGGCTATGTCGGTCTGGATATCCGTCTTGTAGTCGTTGGTGAAAGCGGAACTGGAAGGAGTCATCTGGCAGAGGACTATATGGCAATGGAGGGGTTCCATTATGGCGACTATGCCCACGTTAGATGCAGCGCATTGGCAGAAATGGAGCATGTGGAGGATTATTTCTTTGGGCATCAGAAAGGTGCATACGCCAGTGCCGTACAATCAACAGACGGCATTCTGGAGAAAGCACGTGACAGTTTCCTTTTCTTGGAGAACGTCGATGAGATGCCTTTGAGTGTGCAGAGTCTGCTTAAAGAGGTGATGGAAACAGGGGAATACTGTCGTATTGGCTCATGCAAGAAGCGCTTTGTTGATTACAGGCTTATATGCACTTCCGCCAAATCTCCCGATGAACTTGTCAGAGAGGGCTTAATGACGCAGCATTTCCGGGATTGCATCTGTGAGGAGGTAGTTAATATTCCACCGCTAAGGGAAACGGTGACAGACATCGTACCAATGGCAACATTCTTTTTGGAACACTTTGACGAAAGGCGCAGGCTGAGCAGTAAAGCCAAACATAAACTGGAGGCATATCCCTGGCCGGGGAATGTGCGTGAACTTGTGAGGGTAATAGAACTGGCGGTTAAGAAGTATGATTGCGACAAACTCCAACCAGAACACCTTACCTTCTCTCTTCAAGAAGCGCCAGAAATACCCACGACTATGAAACTGAATGATGAGAGCGAGGAAAAGGCAAAAATAGTCAAGGCACTTGAATCATGTGGATACAGGCGAGAACCTGCCGCAGCCATTCTTGGCATCAGCAGACGTAACTTGTTTCAGAAGATGAAAGACTATTGTATTGAGGTTCCTAAAAATCACACTTATCCAGAACCTGTTATAAAATCTTAAAAAAACAAGATTCCAAGCAATTATTACCCTTTCGGGTAGTGATTATTTCATTTTATGCATCTACCTTTGCATCCAAATTTAAATAATACACAATGGAAGAAAGGTATAGCAGAAATCGGATTTATGTGAGTGAACAAGAACAGGAAGTAATAAGGAATACCAAACTCCTTTTTGGTGGGGCTGGTATTGGAAGTATTATTGCGGAATGTGCCTTGCGATTCGGCTTTGAGAACATTACGATTATAGATGGAGACAAGGTTGAACTAAGCAACTTGAATCGGCAAAACTACACACAGAATGATCTTGGAGAATACAAAGCTGAGAGTTTAGCCAAAAGATTGCTTACAATTAATCCACAAGCAAAGATCAAGTATCACACAACATTCCTATCGAAAGAGAATGTGAGAGATTTTATGGAGGACTGTGACATTGCTGTTAATGCTTTGGATTTTAAAGATGAGACGCCATTTGTTTTTGATGAGATATGTAAAGAAAGAAATATCCCCGTGTTACATCCTTACAATTTCGGATGGGCAGGTTTTATGTCAATCGTTAGGCCAGACGGATTACAACTTTCGCAATTGAATAAAAGTTCTGATTCTCCTATCGGTTTTGAATTGAAAGTTGCCGATTATGTCACTGGCTATGGAGCATTTTGGCATGATTCCAAAGAATGGTTAGAAAAAATAGTTGAATCATACAAAGAAGAAAAGGATATTCTACCTCCTCCCCAATTGGCTATTGCCTCATGGATTACGGCAGGTTTTTGCGTAAATGCCATGTATAATTTAGCGACAGGCAAGGAAGTGAAGTACTTTCCTAAGTTCTATTTATCTTCATTGTTGGAAGATAGGAATTGAAGTTAGTTATGATTTACAACAATCCGTAGCTTGTAGCGTATGATAATGCTTCTGTGATATTTTTAACCCCTAACTTGTCAAAAAGGTTGCGTCTATAGAATTTTATTGTATCTACAGACTTGCACATGTGATCGGCTATCTCATCACGGTTAAATCCTTGTGCTGACAAAACCAATACATCTTTTTCTTCGGAAGTTAGTTCTACTTTCTCTTTTTCTTTCCATTTGTGTGAGAGACGAGAATACTCCCATATACGATCGTCGCCAGACATACGGAATTCTATGTGTCCGGCGGAAGCGTGAGGTGATAATGAGACAACACATAACCCTAACCAGGTCCTTCCATCTTCCGTCATAACGAGAGGAGTTATCTTATGATTGATTAACGTAGAGTGCTTTCCATTCAGGATATGGAAATCGTATGAGATAATACACTTCCTTCTTTGACTTAGTGGGAACTTATTAAAGAAATTGAATCCTGACTTGTTTATTTCTGCTAACATGCTATGTTCTTCTTTAGGCACATTGCTGATATAAAATAAATAGCCCATTTCCAACAGTTCTTCAGGAGTATATCCACATAGGAAAAGTGGATTGTCAGATACATATAGAAATCCCTTCTTAAAGTAGTCGATTACATAGACACTTTGATAAGTCGAACGCGAAAATGAATCCACGGCTCGAAGTAACACATCCAGATCTCTATAATTTTCTTCTGTTACAGAATCTACTGAGTTTGCTTCTATAAAGAAATCCTCTACTCTAATATCCATTTGACTATGATTTTGGGTGCAAAGATACAAAAAATACCAATAATACCAAGCGGTATTTACCCAAAAGGGTAATATTTAAAGGAGTTTTAACCTAATTACCCTTTCGGGTAGTGAAAAAGTGCTAATCTCTCTATACTTTTGGAGAAAATTTTTAGGTATGGAGACAATTATTAATGTTATGCCAAAGTATGAGATAAGCATTGCAAATCGGGAATGCTTAGAGGAATTATCTCGTTTTGTCGTTGAAGAGAACTACAAGCATCATTCAACAAATCCTCCAAGTAAGGAAAAACTGGAATCGGACATTATGACTGTATATAATGACAATAGTTCGTTAAAAATTCAATATATGGCCTAACGGCTATGCCGCACAGCCAAAGAGTTCTTTGAAAATGTGATT
>SUYI01000041.1 GCA_015060485.1 Prevotella sp.
ATGGACCTCGTCAAGGGAGCCTGCCCTGAGCGCATCTATCCTGTAGGTCGTCTGGACCGCAATACCACGGGTGTGCTGCTGCTCACGAACGATGGTGACTTGGCATCGAAGCTGACTCATCCGAAGTTCCTGAAGAAGAAGATATATCACGTCCACCTGGATCACAACGTCACTGCTCACGATATGCAGCAGATTGCCGAGGGTGTCCAGTTGGAGGATGGAGAGATCAAGGCTGATGCCATCGAGTATGCCGATGAGAAGGACAAGAAGCAGGTGGGCATCGAGATCCACTCTGGTAAGAACCGCATCGTGCGTCGTATCTTCGAGAGTCTGGGCTACAAGGTCGTCAAACTCGACCGTGTTCAGTTTGCCGGACTGACCAAGAAGAACGTTCGTCGCGGTGACTGGCGCTATTTGACCGAGGAAGAGGTTGACCGCCTGCGCATGGGAGCGTATGAGTAATTGATAATTGATAATTGATAATGAAAAGAACAAAGATAGTTGACGTACTGAAGAGTACGGATTTTGGAAAAGAAATATGTGTGAAGGGCTGGGTGCGTACCCACCGTTCGAGTAAGGCTGTCGACTTTATTGCGTTGAACGATGGTTCTACCATCAAGAACGTGCAGATTGTAGTTGACCCAACCAAGTTCGACGAGCAGCTGCTGAAGGACATCACCACGGGTGCTTGCATCTGTGCTGAGGGTGTGCTGGTAGAGAGCCAAGGAGCCGGACAGACCAGCGAGATTCAAGCTACACAGCTTGAGGTTTACGGACTTTGTGGCAACGACTACCCCATGCAGAAGAAGGGCCAGTCGTTCGAGGCTATGCGTAAGAATGCCCACATGCGTCTGCGTACCAATACCTTTGGTGCTGTGATGCGCATCCGCCACAACATGGCCATGGCTATCCACACCTATTTCCACGAGCATGGCTTCTTCTATTTCCACACGCCGCTGATCACTGCCAGCGACTGTGAAGGTGCAGGAAACATGTTCCAGGTGACCACGAAGAACCTCTACGACCTGAAGAAGGACGAAGAGGGTAAGATCATCTATGATGATGATTTCTTCGGTGAGCAGACCTCGCTGACAGTCTCTGGACAGCTCGAGGGTGAGCTCGGTGCAACGGCCTTAGGTGCTATCTACACCTTTGGACCAACATTCCGTGCTGAGAATTCGAACACCCCTCGCCACTTGGCTGAGTTCTGGATGGTAGAGCCTGAGGTGGCCTTCCTCGACCAGGAAGAGCTGATGGACCTGGAGGAAGACTTTATCAAGTATTGTGTTCGTTGGGCGCTTGACAACTGTAAGGACGACCTGCAGTTCCTGAACCAGATGATTGACAAGACGCTGATTGAGCGTCTGGAGGGTGTACTCAAGGATACATTCGTTCGTCTGCCTTACACAGAGGGTATCAACATCCTTCAGGAGGCCATCAAGAATGGTAAGAAGTTTGAGTTCCCCTGCAACTGGGGCGACGACCTCGCTTCAGAGCATGAGCGCTACCTCGTCGAGGAGCACTTCAAGAAGCCCGTCATCATGACCGACTATCCACGTGCCTTCAAGTCGTTCTATATGAAGCAGAACGAACCAGTCCAGACGGGTGAACCGTCTGTCGCGAGCGTTGGATACAAGGGTGCTGTGGCTCCTGGTCCTACGATGCAGGGTACCGACGTGCTGTTCCCGCAGATTGGTGAGATTATCGGTGGTAGTGTCCGTGAGGAGAGCTACGACAAGCTGATGGCAGAAATCAAGCGCCGCGATATGGATATGACCCACCTGTGGTGGTACATCGACACCCGCCGCTGGGGCAGCTGCCCTCACGCTGGTTTCGGCCTCGGTTTCGAGCGTCTCATCCTGTTCGTGACAGGTATGCAGAACATCCGTGACGTCATTCCGTTCCCCCGTACCCCAAAATCAGCGGAATTCTAATCGTATTTCCACATTTTTATCTATATGTCCCGAATTTTTTGACGAAAAGCTTGGGACATATATTTTTTTTGCCTATCTTTGCAATCACAATATTAACATAAAACAACAAATCTATGAGGAAGTTATTCTTAGTCTGTGCGTTAGCCATAGTAGGTTTTAGCCAAGTTTTGGCTCAAGATTTTGAGCGTGGCATCTTTAATCATTTAGGTGCAAATATCAGTGCAGGAACTGAAGGTATTGGTGTGGGTATTGCCGCTCCTTGTACCGAATATCTGGAGTTTGGTTTTGGAATCAATTTCTTCCCCAATGTCAAAGTAAAAGGTGATGTCAGCATTGGCGCCATCAGTACGGGTGTCGGTTATACCATTCCCTCCAGTAAGGTGAAAATCGAAGGTGCTATGGCGCGTACCATGATGGATTTCAAGGTGAATGCCTATCCTTTTGGCAGCAGAAATGCCTTGTTCGTGGCTGCAGGCTTTTCGTTTGGTGGCAAGAAGATTTTTGATCTTTCTGGTCATAGCGACGCCATCGCTGAAGCCATCAGAATGTATCCAGAGTTGGAAAACCACATCTATGCAGAGATTGACAAATACAACGTCCATTTTGACAAGAACGGTGATGTGGCGGGCGATGTCCGTGTGAAAAACTTCCGTCCTTATGTAGGTTTGGGCTATGGTCGTCTGGTACCCAAAAGCCGTGTGGGCTTCCGTTTTGAGTTGGGTTGCCAGTTCATGGGTAAGATGAAGGTCTACCAGAACGATTCTGAGGTCGATACCAGCGAGCTGAACAAAGCCGATGACGACTTGTCGAAGTGGGTTGACAGGCTAAAGGTCTATCCCGTTCTCAAGTTCACCCTCACTGGGCGACTCTTCTAATTGGACCTCCGAAACTTCCAATGAAGGCTCCGGAACTTCTAACAATCCGTCGCGCATCTTGATGGTGCGGTCGGTGATACTTGCCAGGCCTTCGTCGTGGGTAACTATGACGAAGGTCTGTCCGTATTGCTTGCGCAGGTCGAAGAACAGCTGGTGCAGCTCTTCCTTGTTCTTCGAGTCCAGCGATCCGCTGGGTTCATCGGCCAGGATGACGGCAGGATTGTTCACCAGTGCACGGGCTACGGCTACGCGCTGTTTCTCGCCACCGCTGAGCTCGTTGGGCTTATGCTGGGCACGGTCAGACAGTCCCATAAACTGCAACAGCTCCTCTGCCCGTTTGCGGGCTGCCTTCTGCGACGTGCCTGCGATGTAGGCGGGAATCATGATATTCTCCAAGGCGGTGAATTCCGGCAGCAGTTGGTGGAACTGAAATACGAAACCGATATGCTGGTTGCGGAAGTCGCTCAATTTCTTTTGTGAGAGTTGGGTTACGTCGATAGAATCGACGTGCACAGTACCACTGTCCGGACGGTCCAGTGTGCCAATAATCTGTAGCAGGGTGGTCTTGCCGGCTCCGCTGGGGCCTACAATGCTGACGATTTCGCCTTTGTTGATGGTCAGGTCGATGCCTTTCAGTACTTCCAGTGAGCCGAAGCTCTTTTTGATGCCTTTGATTTCTATCATGATGTTGATGGGTTTTAATGCGGTTGGTTGGAACGGTGGAACACATGGCGGTTCATCCAGCGGGCAATGGTGTCGTAGATGCTGCTTTCCTCCTGGTGCTGCGCAGCGGTGAAGGTCATGCTCTCCTCCTTGGCACTGCCGTACTGGTCGGGGAAGAGAATCATCAGGTTCTTGCCACTGAAGTGCTGCATCAGTTCGTTGGGCAGACGCTCTAAAGCGTTCTTATACGATATGGTACCCTTACGTGCAGTGATGACTACAAACATATGGTCGTCGTTGATGTTGGCAGCCAGTTTGGGCAGTTCGTTCCAATGTGCCATAAAGGTGTATTCCGCCCTCACGTGTGAGTGGCGGTTGTTGATGTATTCGCGAATCAGCTCCAGCGACTCCTCACGTCCATGGAACTGAATGCGACAATCCAGATTGCCAGCCATGCGTGCCAGCCGTTCCAGCCAGCGGTGGAATCCGGGTTCGAACTCTGCCCGTGAAGGAACGGCGACCTGTATGCGTCGCAGCGTGTTCAAGGGCTGTACGAAGCGTGTCAGCACAATCTGGCGGTTCAGGTCATTGTAGAGACTTTGGATGAACTCACCCCAGAATTTCGGGTTGACATCCGTATGCACATGCATACCCATGATGATCTCCGATGCGCCGAACTCGCGGAAGGCATGCTTGATGCCATTGGCGATGTTGGTGGCCAGTCGCACCTGCGTCTGCATCTGTATGTCGCTGGCCGAGGCACGCTGTTCCAACTGTTCCAGTAGCCGCAAGCCCTGTTCGCGGTGCTTGGCCGACTGCGCATCGTCGTACACTACGTTCAGCGCCACCAGTCCTCGTCTGAGCTTCTGGTTGCTCATCATGATGGCCAACTCCAGCAGTTGTGGGGCAATCTCCTGATACTTCACGCAGAGCATGATTTTCTCGTCGTCCTTCGACCGCTGGCTGTGCTCAGTGGGTTGTTGTCTGTTGGCCAGCGTAATCTGCTGGGCAGCGTGCTCCGTCATCATGGTCGATATGATGCAGGTAATGAGTATCATGATGACCACACCGTTCAGCATCTCGTCGTTTACCAGGTAGTGCCCTGGGCTTACTTCCAGCCTCATGCCCACCATTACCATGGCGATAGCTCCAGCCGCATGGGCACAGGTCAGTCCGAACATCATGTTGCCAGCCGATTTAGGCAGTCTGAAGAGGATGCTCGAAAGGTAAGCAGCCAGTGCTTTTCCAAAGGTGCCGAAGGATACAATCAGTGCCACGATGAAAAACATGTGTGCCCCCTCGAAGAGTGTGCCGACATTGATGAGCATGCCCACACCAATCAGGAAATAGGGAATGAAGATAGCATTTCCGATGAACTCAATGCGATTCATCAGCGACGACACATGGGGGATATATCGGTTCAGAATCAGTCCTGCCAGAAAGGCACCTACGATGCCCTCCACACCAATAGCCTCCGAGAGTGCTGCCGAGAGGAACATCACGCTGAGCACAAAGATGAACTGCATGACAGCATCTGAATAGCGTCGCAGGAAGTATCGCGACAGCTTGGGAATGGCCCATGCCAGCAGCACACAGAATGCGGCAAACTTCACCAGGAATCCTATCCAGAACAGGAAACCCGCGTCCTCGCCATACGATGCAGCCAGAGCAGCCAGCATCAACAAAGCCAAGAACAGCGAAATCATCGATGACCCCACACTCAGCATCACACTCGAGTCGCGCCCCAAGCCGTATCGCGAGATGATGGGGTAGGCTATCAGCGTGTTCGACGCCATGATACACCCCAGCAGGAACGACGCCTGCGATGAGTAGTCCAGCAGCCAGATGGCTGTGAAATAAGTGATTGTTAGCGGTATCAGACATGTCAGCAGTCCGAATAGTAGGAAACGCCGTGAGTTTTTCTTCACACTCTCCAGGTCCATCTCCAGTCCGGCCAAGAACATGATATATAGCAACCCCACCTTGCCGAATAGTTCGAACGACGAGTCGCGCTCTAAGATGTTCAGGCCGTATTTGCCCACCAGCACACCCGCCAGCACCATACCGATGATGTGGGGAATGCGTAGCTTACCCATGATGATGGGCGCCAGGAGAATGATGAGCAGCACAACGAAGAATATCAGCGTCGGGCTCGTAATGGGGAAATATGATGATAAATATAGCATTTCGTGTGCAAAGTTACGAATTTTTTTCGTACCTTTGCCAAAAATTCTGGCAAAATATTGCAAACCATAAAACAAAGGGAAAAATGAAGAAAATATTGACGACGGTTTTTGCGGGTCTGGTGGTCTTGTCTGCAACGGCACAACGCCACATACTCTGGTATGAGCAACCCGCTGGTACGTGGCTTCGTGCCCTGCCCATTGGCAATTCCCAGTTGGGAGCTATGGTGTATGGTGGCACTGATGTCGAGGAACTCGCATTGAACGAGGAAACCTTCTGGAGTGGTTCACCCCACGACAACAACAGCCCTGAGGCCCTTCAGCATCTGCAGGAGGTGCGCGACCTGACGCTGATGGGTCGCGAGGAAGAGGCTCATCAACTGCTGGATAAGTATTTCTTCCACGGTCCTCACGGCATGCGTTTCCTGCCGTTGGGCAGCGTCAAGCTCTCGCTGGGCCATAAGGACGTCACCGACTATCGTCGTGAGCTCGACCTGGGCGATGCCCTGGCCACCACCACCTATACCCATGATGGCGTCAAGTACGAGCGCACCGTCTTTGCTTCGTTGGCTGATCATGCCATCATCGTACGCCTGACGGCCAGCAAAAAAGGTAAGCTGGAGTTCGATGTCCATTTCGATTCCCAATTGAAGGCCGATGTGTTTGGAGTAACTGAGCGCAAGGGCGTTCAGGTCAACGAATTGGCTGCCGTTGTCGAGGGCGTCGAACAGGAGGGCATCAAGGCTGGTCTGAAGGCCGAGTGCCGCATCAGGATTGAAACCGATGGCGAGATAGAACGCAAGATCGACTCGTATGAGGTCGACGATGCCACCTCCGCCACGCTCTATATCGTTGCCGCCACCAACTTCGTCAACTACCACGACATCAGCGGCAACCCCGCTCTGAAGAACAATCAGGTGCTCGACGCCTTGAAGGGCTATTCCTACAAGCAACTGCTGAAGCGCCACCTCGACAAATATCACGAGCAGTACGACCGCGTGTCGCTGACATTGGGTAGTCCCACAGGCAAAACCAGTGGGAACAGTATCCCTACCGACAAGCGCCTGGCTACTTTCGACGGCCAGGACCTCGACATGGTTTCGCTCATGATGCAGTATGGTCGCTACCTGCTCATCAGCAGTTCGCAGCCTGGTGGCCAGCCCGCCAATCTGCAGGGTGTGTGGAACGGCAAGAAGAATGCCGCCTGGGACTCCAAGTACACCATCAATATCAATGCCGAGATGAACTATTGGCCCTCCACGGTGGCTAACCTCGTCGAGACCCAGCAGCCGCTGCTCTCTATGATTCGCGACCTCAGCGTGACGGGTGCCAAGACTGCCCAGCAGATGTATGGCTGCCGCGGTTGGCTGGCCCATCACAATACCGACCTTTGGCGTATTGCCGGACCTGTCGACGGTACGACGTGGGGCATGTTCCCCACTGGTGGTGCCTGGCTCACGACGCACATCTGGCAACAATACCTTTTTACCGGCGACCGTCAGCTCTTGGCAGACTATTATCCTGTGATGAAGGGCGCAGCCGACTTCCTCGTCGACTACCTGCGCCCCCATCCCCAGTATGGCTGGCTTGTGACGGCACCTACCGTGTCACCCGAACATGGTCCTGTGGGTAAGAAGACCACTGTCACCGCAGGTTCTACGATGGACAACCAGATTGTCTTCGACGTGCTTAGCCAAACTATTGCTGCTGCCAAGATTCTTTCCGAGAATTCTGATAATTCGGAGTATTCTGAAACCATTACCAAACTGCGTGACGCCATCGCCCAACTGCCACCTATGCAGATAGGCCGCCATGGTCAGTTGCAGGAGTGGCTGTGGGACGGTGACGATCCCAAGGACGAGCATCGCCACATCTCCCATCTCTACGGACTCTATCCCTCCAACCAGATATCGCCCTACACCCATCCAGACCTCTTTACCGCTGCTTCCAACACGCTGAAACAGCGTGGCGACATGGCCACAGGGTGGAGTCTGGGCTGGAAAATCAATTTCTGGGCGCGTATGCTCGATGGTAACCATGCCTTCCGCATCATCCGTAACATGCTCACCATGATTCCCGACTCGATAGAGTGGGGAGGGCATGGTGGCACCTATCCCAATCTCTTCGATGCCCATCCGCCCTTCCAGATTGACGGCAACTTCGGCTGTGCCGCTGGTGTCTGCGAGATGCTGGTGCAGAGCCATGATGGTGCTGTCCACTTGTTGCCCGCCCTGCCCGATGCATGGAGCGAGGGTGCGGTCAAGGGCCTGCGGGCCCGTGGCGGCTTCGTGGTCGACGAGCAGTGGAGCGAAGGGAAACTACGTTCGGCGAGCGTTCGCTCTACCATTGGCGGTACGCTGCGCCTGCGCTCCTATGTGCCCTTGAAGGGTAAAGGCCTGACTCCCGCTGTCGGTGACTGTCCCAATGCGTTGTTGCAGCGTGCCGATGTCAAGCAGCCCCTGCGCTCGCCCGAGCTGACGTCGTTCTCCCAGCTCTCCCTGCGCCCCGTCTACGAATACGACCTCGACACCAAACCCGGTACAACTTATAAAATAACGACAACGGATTAAACGGATTTAACGGATTGCTAATGGATGGTTATTATTTGCTGGCGCCGCAATAATTCGTGTAATTCGTGGTTAAAAAAATAATTTTGAGTTATAATATGATGAAGAAAACATTGATGACTGCTGTGGCACTGGCCTTCGCCGTGCTGACAGCCCAAGCAACCGAGAAAACATTCCAGAGTCCCGACGGCCACATGTCCGTCACAGTCAGCGATGATGGTGGCCGTCCCGCCTATCAGGTCACACTCGACGGCACCACGTTCGTCGAACGCTCCCCGCTGGGTGTCAAGATGAATTTCGGCGACCTCTCGCAGAGCCTCACCCTGAAGGACTGCAAAGTCACTACCGTAAAGGACGAATATTCGCTGAAGACCATCAAACGCAGCCACGTCAGCTACGAGGCTACTGAGGCTGTCTGCCAGTTCGAGCAGCAGGGCCGTCCTGCCCTCGACGTCATCTTCCGCGTGACGGGTCGCGACGTGGCCTATCGCTACAAGATCTATGGTCAGAAGAAGGACCATTTCAGTGCTGTCGTCGAGAGTGAGGCCAGCGGCTTCGTGCTGCCGCAGGGCACCGCCACCTTCCTCTGTCCGCAGGTGAAACCCATGGGCGGCTTTGCCCGTACCTATCCCAGCTACGAGACGTCCTACACCTGGGACGACCAGCCCGGCAAGAACGGCTGGGGCCAGGGCTACACGTTCCCCTGTCTGTTCAAGGTTCCTGCCGGTTGGGTGATTATTTCCGAAACCGGCACCGATGGCAACTACGTCGGTTGTGCGCTGCAGAACGATGGGGACACCCGCTATAGCATTGCCTTCCCCCAGAAGGAAGAGATGGACGGCTGGGGCACTCCTACCGCCAGCGTCTCGCTTCCCGCCCTCACTCCTTGGCGCACCATGACGCTTGGTACCACGCTGGCTCCCATCGTCGAGACCACCGTGGCCAACGACCTCGTCGAGCCCAAATACAAGGCCTCGCGCGACTATACCTACGGCAAGGGCACCTGGTCGTGGATCATCCGCATGGATGGCAGCTGCAACTACGCCGAGCAGAAGGAGTACATCGACTTCGCGGTCGCCCTGGGCTATCGCTCCGTACTCGTCGATGCCCATTGGGACAGCACCATTGGCCACGACCGCATTGCCGAACTGTCGCGCTATGCCCAGTCGAAGGGTGTGGGCCTATTCCTGTGGTACAACAGCAACGGCTCGTGGAACGATGCTCCTCAGGGTCCGCGTCACAAGATGGACCGCTCCGCCGTCCGTCGTAAGGAGATGCAGTGGATGCAGCAGAATGGCATCCTTGGCATCAAGGTCGACTTCTTCGGTGGCGACAAGCAGGCCATGATGCAACTCTACGAGGACATCCTCACCGATGCCAACGAGTTCGGACTGCAGTGCATCTTCCATGGCTGCACCCTGCCGCGCGGCTGGGAGCGCATGTATCCTAACTATGTGGCCTCCGAGGCTGTGCTGGCTTCCGAGAACCTTAGCTTCGGACAGAACAACTGCGATGCTGAGGCCAAGAATGGCTGCACGCACGTCTTCATCCGCAACACCGTCGCCTCGATGGACTTCGGTGGCTCAGCGCTTAACAAACGATACAGCACTGGCAACGACCGCGGCACCTATCGTCGCACCAGTGATGTCTATGCCCTCGCCACTGCCGTACTCTTCCAGAGCAGCGTCCAGCACTTCGCCCTCGCTCCCAACAACCTCACCGATGCTCCCGCCTGGGCCATCGACTTCATGAAGCAGGTGCCCACCACGTGGGACGACGTCCTCTTCCTCGACGGCTATCCCGGCCGCTATGTCATCATGGCCCGTCGTGCTGGCGACAAGTGGTACGTGGCAGGCATCAATGCCGAGCAGCAGCCTTTGAAGCGTACCATCACCCTGCCCATGTTCGCTAAGGACACCCAGCTCACCGTCTACGCCGACGATCCTAAGTATACCAACGATCCCACGCTGGCAGGCACCGTCCGTCAGGTCAAGCAGAACAAGCGTCAGCAGCTCACTGTCACCATCCCGCAGAATGGCGGCCTGGTCATCGTCAACCAGTAGTTCATCAAGTCATTGAAGTTAAGCCAATAGTTCACGATGCAGATTCGGAAAACAATCATGTCGGTAGTTCTGACGTGTCTGGTGGTGCTGGCACAGGCTGGCACACAGGCGGAGTGGCGCCAGCTTATCAAGCAGCACTGCTATGCGGACTATAAGCAGATGTACCGGCAGCCGGAGGGTGGGGCGCTCATCTACCCCTACCTGACGCCGGGCAGCCGACAGTATGCCTGCGTGCTGTGGGACTGGGACTCGTGGCTGTCGGATGTGGCCCTGCGGCAGATACTGGCCGATACTGGTTCGGAGGGTGACAAGCGCGAGGCGCTGGTCTACGAGCAGGGCTGCGTACTGAACTATCTGGCCTACACGTCGGAAGAGGACGGATATATGCCGATGGTGGTCGATGCGGAGAGCGACCCAGCGAAGATGAAGCCCTCTGATATCTACTCTACCAACATGCACAAACCCGTCATTGCCCAGCATGCGGCCTTCATCACCCGACAGGGTGGGGGCGATGCCGCTTGGCTGCGCGAAGGCTTTGCGCGTATGCAGGCTTTCATCCGTAACTATCAGCAGCACCACCGACATGAGGCTACGGGCCTGTATTATTGGCAGGACGATTTGGCCATCGGTGTCGACAACGACCCGTCAACCTTCTTCCGTCCGAAACGCAGTTCCGCATCCATCTACTTGAACTGTCTGATGGTGCGCGAGTTGCAGGCTATGGCCTATCTGGCCGAGCGACTGGCGATGACGGAGGCGGCACGACAGTATCAGGACGATGCCGAGGCATTGCGACAGGCTGTCAGAACGTACTGCTGGGACGAGAAGGATGGTATGTACTACTCGGTGGACCTGAACCTGTTGCCCTATACCGGCGAGCCACAGATCATCTTCGGCAAACCCTTCGTGCTGCACGAGGGAGCACCACGCGACTATCCCTGTCTGATTCAGCGACTGGGCTTGTGGTCGGGCTTCATGGCGCTGTGGGCGGGCATTGCCACACAGAAGCAGGCTGAGCGCATGGTGCGCGAGAACCTGCTGGACGAGCGTACATTCTGGGCACCCTACGGCGTGCGCACACTGTCGAAACTGGAGAAGATGTACAACCTGCGGGCGACGAACAATCCCTCGAACTGGCAGGGGCCTATCTGGGGCATCTCGAACTATATGGTGTTCCGCGGACTGGCGGACTACGGATTCGACGAGGAAGCACGCCAGATGGCCGAGAAGACCATCGCCCTGTTTGGCAACGACCTGGAACGGGAAGGTGCGCTGCACGAATACTACAACCCCGAAACGGGTGCGCCCATCATGAACAAAGGTTTCCAAAACTGGAACTACCTGGTGCTGAACATGATTGCCTGGGTGGAAGACCGTCCGGTGGTTAGGGAGTTTTGAGGTGAATATTTATGCATACTTTGATGGGGTCAAGATGTCTAAATCTCAGAAAAGCGTAATTTTATTTGGATTTTTACTCACTAATTCGTACCTTTGCAGCCCGAAAGTATAAACATAGGAAGAGAATAAGGTTATGAAAGTAGCAATTGTGGGTGCCTCAGGCGCCGTGGGCCAGGAGTTTCTGCGCCTGCTTGATGAGAGAAATTTCCCGATGGATGAACTCGTGCTGTTTGGCTCAGAACGTTCAGCTGGCACGAAGTATACTTTCCGTGGTAAGGAACTGACCGTGAAGCTGTTGCAGCACAATGACGACTTCAAGGACATCGACATCGCCTTCACCTCTGCTGGTGCCGGCACGTCGAAGGAGTTTGCCGCCGACATCACCAAGTATGGTTGTGTGATGATCGACAACTCGAGTGCGTTCCGTATGGACGACGATGTGCCCTTGGTAGTTCCCGAGTGTAATGCCGAGGATGCGCTGAAGCGTCCCCGCGGCATCATTGCCAACCCCAACTGCACCACTATCATGATGGTAGTCGTCCTGCAGCCTCTGGAGAATATTTCGCACATCAAGCGCATCCACGTCAGCTCGTATCAGAGTGCCTCGGGTGCCGGTGCTGCCGCCATGGCTGAACTGCAGCAGCAGTACAAGGAGATGGTCGAGACGGGCGAGGTAAAGACGATAAAAAAATTCCCACACCAGCTGGCCTACAACGTCATTCCCCAGATTGACGTGTTCCAGCCCAATGGCTACACGAAGGAGGAGATGAAGATGTACAACGAGACCCGCAAGATTATGCATACCGATGCCAAGTGCTCGGCCATGTGTGTGCGTGTCAGCTCGCTGCGCAGCCACTCGGAGAGCGTGTGGATTGAGACCGAGCGTCCCATCAGCGTCGAGGAGGCTCAGAAGGCTATCGCTGCTGCTCCCGGCTGTACGCTGGTCGACGATCCCGCCAACCTTGTTTACCCCATGCCTTTGGAAACTGCCGGCAAGGACGACGTCTTCGTAGGCCGTGTGCGTAAGGACCTCAGCGACGAGAACGGCCTGACCTTCTGGCTCTCGGGCGACCAGATTCGCAAGGGTGCTGCCCTGAATGCCGTTCAGATTGGTGAATACCTGGTGCAAGCGAGAGACCTGCCATGCTTTGCATGAGCAGGCCCGAGTGCAGCAAGGCATGACCAAAGGTTAATATTTGATTAAAGTCGGCAACGTAAAATAACTATTATTAGGTATTGCCTAACTGACAGATAATGCGTACCTTTGCCCTCGCAAAGGTACGCATTCATTTTTTAAATATATATAAGCTTATGAAGAAAATTTCTACTCTGTTTTTGATGCTGTCGGCACTGCTGGCATTGCCACAGGTGGCCCGTGCAGCTGATTATGACGTCGAGGCTGCCGACATCGCAGCATTTAACGCTGCAGAAGACGGCAAGATCGTGAAGCTGACGCTGACCAATGCCCGTGTGAATGGCTTCAACGATCTGGCAGCGACTTACTACGTCGAGGATGCCTCGGGTGCTACGGCCATCAAGGGCATCGGTCTGACGAAAGGTACCGCACTGAATGGCTATATCGTCGGCAAGAAAGGTTCCGAGGATATGGACTTTGTGAACACACCTTCGCAGTGTATCGAGCCGTCGCTCACCGTTACGGATGCCACGCTGTCGAGTTTCGAAGCTACTGCAACGACGCTCGTCGGTACGCCGATGACCATCACTGATGCTTGTGCACAGATGAATCATGGTAAGCTGGTGACACTGAGCAACATCACGATTGCGCCACTCGGCAATGGCAAGAACCTGCAGCTGACCGATGAAGCAGGTAGCACGATGAAGACGCGCGACCTGTTTGGCGTGCTGCCCGAGGACTATGCGTGGCCCGAGAAGGCCAGCGAGATGACCGGTGTGCTGATGTACTACATGACGGGCTGGTTCCTCATCCCCATCTCTGCCGAAGCTATCGTCGGGGCTGGTGCACAGCCTCTCACTGTGACCTTCGACTTCAGCGATCCTAACTTCCGCGAGGATATCGGTGAGAAGGTGGCCGATCCGAAGGGTAATGTCATCAACGATACGTATTTCATCGACAACGTGTCGCTGCAGATTACCGCAGGTTCGGCAGCCAGCAAACTGTATAAGGATGCCAGTCGCGGTCAGAATCTGGCCATCTATAAGGAGTTCGCCACGATGACTTTCCGCGCTCCTGAGGGCTATGCTATCACAGCCATTGAGTTCACTGCCGCAGGCAATAGCAATATCGACAAGTTTACGGCCAGCAGTGGTGCCATCGAGGGCATGAAGTGGACGGGCAACGCCGAGGGTGTACGTTTCTTGCAGGGTGCCACATCGAATCTGGCCAATACCATTGTGACGCTGGCAGCGAAGGACGAGTCGACTGCAGCCCTGGCTCCCATCGAGTATACGGAGTGTGCTGACATCAATGCCTTCAATCAGCTGTCTGCAGGAGCTTATGCCAAGGTAAAGCTGACCGATGCTGAGGTTATCGGCATCTCGGCCGACGGCTATTCTACCGTGTGGATTCAGGATGCTACGGGAGGCTGCTGGTTGCAGTACACCTCTCTGAACAGCGTCTTGCAGGAGAAGACCAAGCTCAACGGCTTTGTGTATGTCGTAGCCCGTCCCAACTCTGGCAACGTACAGATGAAGGAGACTGAGGATACGCCGAAGAGCGAGATTACTGTTGCTGAAATCAGCGACTACACCATCGTGGAGGGTACCTTGGCCGAGGTCAATGTCACCGCCAACAAGAACAAGGTGGTGAAGATCACGGGTGCCTCGTTTGTGGCCACCAATGCCACGACGGGTACGCTGACGCAGGGCGATGCCTCGATTGCTGTCAGCAACGGTTCTGTTACAGCCAACCAGCAGTTGCATAAGATTGCTGACACGTGGGTGAAGGACGAAACTAAGATGGATAATGTCACCATCGTGGCTATCCTGGTAGGTAAGTCGGCTACTGAGAACCAGTTGCTGCCCATCTCGATGACCAGCGAAGCTACGGGTATCAGCACGATTTCCGCTGTTGATGCTGACAATGTTCAGATCTACAACCTGCAGGGCGTTCGCCTCGGACAGCTGCAGCGTGGCATCAATATCGTCAATGGTAAAAAGATGGTGGTGAAGTAATCATTTACCATGAAGCAAATAAAGAGGTCTGAGTTTTGGCTCAGACCTCTCTTTTTATCGCTCAATGCGCAGTAACTCCTTGTCGCCGGGCTTGAAGAGCAAGCCCGTACACTTCTTGGCATCTGCCTTGTAGGCCTTCAGCTCCACCTTGTCCCACTGAATCTGGTCCGTGCGCTGGGCCAGCGGAGCATGGGGAATCAGCGAGCCGTCGCGCACCAGTATGATGGCGGGAATGCGTCCGGCCTTGATGGTCTGCCAGCCACCGTCATACACCTTGCCCGTCTGGTAGTCAATCCACTTGCCGCGGGGCAGATACACGTTGCGCTCGTTGCCGCTTTCCAGCAACGGGGCCACCATTATCTGCGAACCAAACATATACGCATCCTCTACGAGCCAAGCTCCCGGGTCGTCGGGGAATTCCACCAGCAGGGCACGCACCATCGGCAGTCCGCGCTCCGAGCAGTCCTTCGCCTGAGCATAGACGTACGGCATCAACCGGTATTTCATCTCGGCAGCCTCGCGGAAGGCCTTCGTGAACGACTCGCTGATGAGCCACGGCTCGGTGGGAGGAGCTCCGTGGGCACGCGTGTGGCTCGACAGGAATCCGAAGGGCAGCCAGCGGCGATAGATGTCCTCGGGCGAGGCCGTCACAAAGCCGCCCATGTCGTGGCTCCAGAACGAGAAGCCGCTGAGTCCGAACGACAGTCCGCCCCGCAGGTCACCCAGCATGCCGGTATTCGTCGTCGCTGCATCGCCGCCCCAGTGCAGGGCATAGCGCTGCGAGCCTGCCCATGCCGAACGTGCCCAGATGACACCCTCGCCGGGGTACTGACGCTCTACAGCCTCCCACAATGCCTTGTTATAGCGCACGGGATACAGGTTGTGTTCATACAGTCCGCCCTTGCCGCTATGGTAGAAACCGTTGTAGGGTGCTGCCTCGCCGAAGTCGCACTTGATGGTCGACACGCCCTGTTTCAACAGCCCCGTAATCTTCGACTGGTACCACGCGACGGTCTGCGGATTCGAGAAGTCCAGCACGGCATCCTCGTACGGCATACCGCCATCGGCATTCCGCACGTGGAGATTGTTTCTGACAATCTCACCAAAGAACCGGTTCTTCGGCGTGAAGTACGGCAACTGCCACAGGCACGTGTGGAACCCGTCGTTGGCCAGCTGTTTCAGCATGGCGACAGGGTCGGGGAAGCGGTCCTTGGCAAACTCGTAGTCGCACTGCCAGTCGACGCCAAACCATCCCGTGTCGAAATGGATGACGTCCGACGGAATCTTATGCTTGCGTAATTGTTTGGCAATCTCCAAGCCCTCCTCCTGCGAGAAATAGGTGATGCGGCTCATCCACGTGCCGAAGGTCCACAGCGGCAGCATGGGCGACTTGCCCGTGATGTCCGTGTATTCGTCGAGGATGTCTTTGGGAGAACCAAAGAACACGAAGAGGTCGAGCTGTTCGTCGGTCATAAACAGCCGCGTGGCACCGATATACGATGCACCGAAGTCGGCTGTCACCGGTGCCGAGGTGTGCATGAAGATGCCGTATCCGCGGTTCGAGAAGAAGAACGGCACGGGCTTATACTGTCCGTCCGTCTCCGGTCCCTGCGGGTCGGTGACCATCAGCTGCATCTTCTGCCCCACCTTGTTCAACGCGCCAAACGACTCGCCGCCGCCATAGATGCGCTCGCCCGGGGCTATCGTCCACACGGGGTTCACGCTGCGCGAGTTGTCGCTGCCCCGTTTGATGAACGAGAAGGGCAGCAGCTTCACCTGGCTCGAGTCGTTGTCGATGATGTGGCGTGTCTGCGTCATCACCTTCCCACGGCTGTCCTTCAGCACGATGCGCCATGGGTACTTCTGTATCTCCACGCTGCCGTAAGGCGTCGCGTACGCGATGGTCTTGCCGTCGCTCATAGAACGCCATGCGCTGGACGTCTTCACCGCCCCGGCCAGCATCACGCTCTCGCTGTCCTCGCGTGGCGTATCGATGGGCGATGTCGCCATGCGGATTCTCACGCAGCGCTCGCTCACAAAGTCTATCTTCAGCCTCAGGTTCGGGTCGTTGTCATACTGCGTGTCGGGGAAGTCCAGCATCTGCATCCGCACCGGCCAGTAGCCGTTCAGGTTGAAAGCCTGACGCGGCGACAGCCGGTAGCGCTTCCACTGCACCAGTCCCTCGCCCTTCGCCACGTCGAACGACGCCAGCGAGTCGGCCAGAAAATACGTGTTGCTTAAATCCGAGAAATCGCCCGACTGGTCTTTGGGCATACACTGCAGGTACTGCACCCCTGCCGACGTCACCATCTGCGCCTGTGCCGTCATCGCCACAGCCGCCAGACATAGCATACTGATAATCTTCTTCATCATCTTCTATAGTAGGTTAGTTTATTTTCCGCACAAAGGTACGAATTAGCGAGCACAATACAAAACAAAAAAACATTTTTTAGTTTTTATCACTTTTTACGGGTGGAATGTGCGGAGTATCGAAACCCCCGAAATCTATCACTTCTTTTCACTCGTCCTGAAGAAATATGCATAGCGAGATAGAAAAACGAGCCGTAATCTCGTTAGGGGTGAGCCGTAATCTCGTTAGGGGTGAGCCGTAATCTCGTCGGGCACGAGACGTAATGTCGTTCGGGATTACATAGGACTGATAATTCTGTCGGACGAAATGAAAATTCCGTCGGACGAAACGATAATTCTGTCGGACGAAATGAAAATTCTGTCGGACGAAATGAAAATTCTGTCGTTTCTTGTTTCAGAACGTGCAGCCGAGGGCGAGGGAGAGCTGCGTGTGCTGGCTGCCCAGCGAGTAGTCGTAGGTCTCGGTGGCCTTGCGGTAGTCGATGCCGAGGCGGGCGTGGGTCTTCAGTCGGGTGCCGGGGAAGATGAAGGCGTATTTGACGCGGGCGCCAAGGGTGTATTGCGGGGCTACGAGGTACTGGTATTCGCGCCAGAGGAAAGCGTCTTGGAGATCATGGGGACGGTTCTGCGTGATACCATTTCCCCTGGAACTTGGATCATCAGAACCGTCCCCGTGATCCAAGGCGAAGATGCCATCGGTGTAGGGTTCGCCGGAGCCCTTTTGCCAGGCGGCATTCAGCGTGAACGACCAGACGCCCTGACGCGTCAGAAGGTTGCGGGTGGCAGCAAGGGAGATGGTGTTCGTCGTGAGTTGCTGGTGGCGGTAGTAGGGATAGAGGTAGGCCGACTGACGGCGCTCGCCGCGGGTATAGCCTGCCTCGAGGTCCCATGTGGGCAGCTCGCCCCGGATGCCCCACTGGGCGCGCAGCAGGGTGGAGAAGTCGTACCACTTCTTGGTGCCGGTTTCCACGGGGTCGTAGTATTCGTAGTAGTTGGCACCGCTGGCGTTGGTAAGCTCGCGGAAGGTCTCGGCGCGGTTGGTGAGGTCTTCGGAAGCGTAGTGAACATCGAGGGTAAACCTCGATGCTCGGACGGCATAGGTGAGGCGGCCCTGGAGTCGCAGGATGTCGCGCTCGTGGTTGGTATAAGTGATGGTATAGGGCGAGCGGCGGCCATAGTAGCCGGTGGCGTGACTGAAGTCTATTGAACTTTGAACATTGAACTTTGAACTTTGAACTTTGTGATTACCGACAGGGGTGAACTCCAGCTGGAGGCTGGCGCCGTGGGAGTCTTCGAAGAGCGGCATCTCGCGCGACTTGTCGGTGAAACCCTCGTTGCCGAACTGTTCGACACGGCCCATGAAGGCTCCGTAGTCGATGAGCGTCTTATAGACCCGCTCGCTCTTGCCGTAGGTGCCGAAGTCGACGCTCTCGGTCTGGCGGTGGTAGGTGTAGTCGGCGCCGATGTTGAGCCAGCTGACCACAGGAATGTAGGTGCCCAGGGTGAGCTGCAGGTCCATGAGCTTGTTCTTATGGCGCAGGTCCTTGTATTTGGCGTAGTTGGCAGCGGTGTAGTCGAGGCGTGCACCGAGCGAGATGCCCTGATAGATGTCGGCGCCGACACCGCCCACTAAGTGGTAAGTGTCGCGATGCTTGCGGCCGGGGTTGGTCAGCGAGTCTTCGACGAGGTCGAACGGCGTGCGGCGCAGCATGAAGGCCGAACCGGTCATGTCGCGACCCGTCCAGTTGTCGTAGCTGATGGCACCGAAGGTCACCACGCGGCGGCTGAGGCGGTAGAACGACTCGGCACGGACATGGCCCGCGAGGGTGTTGCGCGAGTCGTCGAAATTCACCAGTCCGCCATTGCCTTTGACGAGTGACGCCTCGGCCTCGACGATGTTGTCGGCGGCAAAGCGCGTCAGGGCGGCGGCATTGCGATGGGTGAGCCAGGGGTCGGACTGCCGCACAAACTGGTAGTCGCGCAGCAACAGCGAGTCCTGCGCACTGGCGCTGAGCGCCCCGATGCATGCCAGTAGGGCGAGGGTTATTTTCTGAGTGAGCATAGCTGTCGTTCGTGGAAGTCGTTGGTACTGTTGTTCGTGTCCTGATAGACGATGTGGGCACCCTGGCGGATGGAAGCCTCGGCATCGATGCCGCTGGGGTCGGTGGTGCCGTCGACGCCCAGGCTGTAGCCGTACACCAGCTTGCCGGCGTTCTCGGGCAGGGTCTCGGTGGCCGACTGGTCGACGTTACGGTAGAGCGAGTGGCCCTGATAGTTGGTGAGCCACACATAGCCCGCATCGACATCAGCGGTGAGACGCTTCTTGCTGCTGTCTTTGTAGCCCGAGGCAAAGACCTCGATGGCATCGACAATCCAGTCGTTAGGCACCTTCATACATTGTTTCGTCTGGCGCACCTCGCCACCGTCGTACCATGCGTTGTCCATGTTGGACGCATAGAGCGCGGGACTGATGTCGTGTGTCTGGAACACCAGCAGAGCCGGTGAGGCGACGCTAAGCGGCCAGGCATTACTCTGGCTCCAACGGTAGGCCCGCAGGTAGTGGCTGCTGGGAATGACAGCCGACGGGGTGGGATAGTAGCGGGTGTTGTTGTAGCCGCTCTCGGGGTCGTACATGCAGTAGTATTCCTCGTGGGCGAAATTGACGGACTGGCTGTAGGCCTGCGTGTTGTCGATGGCTCCGTGGATGTTGACGACGACTTGCGAATAGGGCGCGACGTCGAGCGAGGCAGGGAAATACCAGATGCCGTCGAGCACGGGGGTGAACCCCTCAGACTCGTAGGTCAGCCGGCCTTGGGCGTTGTAGTTGCTGTTGGTGGCCTGCGCGTTGTAGGGCGTCAGGAATCCGAAGCACAGGTTGCTGAGTGTGGCGGGCTGGGCGCTGTTGTTGTAGAGCACGATGTATTTGTCGCACTGCATCTTCGTGGTGCCGTCGTCGGCCAGACAACCGCCGCTGTAGAGTTCCTTGATGACCAGCTGGCTGGTGCGGATGCTCTTCATCGTGATGGTCACCTGTTGTGTCTGGTTGGTGCGCACGGTGATCTGGCCGGAGGTGCCGTTGAAGTTGTAGGCGACGCCCTCGCTGGCATAGCCGCCTGTGGCGCTGGCTTCGTAGAGCCCCGGAGTAGTGCGGAACTCGGCTACGCCCTCGGCATTGGTCTGAGCCGTGAAAATGCTGTTAGTCTGCATGTTGCGCAGTTGGACGGTGAAGTCGGCAGCCTGCCCATCGAGCCCTGTCAGGGTGATGACGACCTCGCCGGTGGAGATGTCGTCGATGCGGGGCAGACTGTCGCTTTTGCAACCAGCGAGCAGGGTGACGAGAAAGAACAAAAGGTATATCTTCTTCATAGCTTGAATCTGAGTGAAAGTCCGTAATAGTAGCTGGGGATGTAGCCACTGGAGAAGAGTGACGTCTCGAGGTCGGTCTGACTGCTACGCACCGTCTTCATGTTGTTGAAGAAGTTGTTGGCATAGAACGACAGGCTGATGTGGTTGCCAATTTCCTTGGTGATGCTGAGGTTGGCGGAATAGTAGCTGCTGATGCGGTTGGGGTTCATCGTGTAGGGATAGTTCGAGCGGACGATGAGTTTCGTCAGGTCGTTATAGAGCACGGGGTCGTTGTCCTTGGCCCAGAGGAATTTTTCGGCAAAGGGAATGCGCTCGTCGGGATTGCTCCACGTGGAGTAGTACTCGGGATAGACGGCGACATACTGGTTTTCGCTCTGGCCGTCGTACGGCGTGCCGGTATACTGGCTGGGGTCGCTGATGACGATGCCGCGGGTGGCGTCGTCGAACTCGCTGAGCTGGCGGTGGTAGTTGTAGAGCGACGCCTCGATGCGCAGCGCCACGATGAGGCGGAGCTTGGGAATATGTGTCGTGATGGTGGTGTTGAGGTTCAGCTGCTTCGACAGGCTGCCATTGGCCACAGCGGCATTGGCGGAGTAGCTGGTGGATGTCGCCGCACTGCCTCGGTAGTAGCCCACGTACTGGTAGGGCTGTCCGTCGCTCATGGTCAGTCCGCTTGACGGCATGTCGGCAAAGAGCACGTCGTCCGTACCTTTATAATAATAGTAGTTACCGTCGAAACGCAACGAGGTGCGCAGGGCCTTGATTTGCTGCAAGTCGATGATCCACTCCACGCCATAGCGGTCGAGCGGTGAGGCATTGACGTACTTGGTATTCGTCAGATAGGTGTTGCGGGCGTTGGCAGGAAGCACCTGTGAGCCCCCGGAACCGCTGACGGTGACGAGACCCGTCTGGCGGTCGATGGCGTAGGAGCGTTCGTCCAAAGGAATGGTCACACCGTCCAGTGCCGAAGGAGGCGTATACTGATAGGTGAACGGCGTGTAGAGGCTGGTGGCCATGTAGGGATTGCGCGTGCGATGGTGGAAGGCCGACAGGGAGACGTGCGAGCCTTTGATGTTCATCTCGATGCCCACGTCGGTCTGAAGGGTGTACTGCCACTTCAAGTCAGGGTTGTAGACGGCCTTCGAGGGGTAGGTGTGGTAGGCGTAAAACGACGTGTTGGCCGTGGTGCTTGGTGAGGCGAAGGCCAGGTGGTCGCTGTAGGCGGGCGAAGGGTAGAGCACCTGGAAGGAGGGCAGTTTGACGCTCTTGCCCCAGCCGGCATGAATGCTGAGGTCGCGCACGAGGCGGCGGAAGCGGTTTCTCCAGAAGACATAGCGTCCGTTGATGCGTGGCGAGAGACTGCTCACCGTGCCGTAGTCGGAACCCTTAATCATGGTGATGTCGTCGCGCAGACCGGCTGTCAGCTCGAAGGTGGACAGCCTGGTGGTGGGGATGATGACTTTTTCCTCGAGGAAGAGCGCCATATTGTGAAGGGTGGGCAGAAGGTCGTAGCGGTATTCGCGCCAGGTGGGGGCGTAGCGCATGTCGTCGTAGTAGGTGCCGCGGCCGTTGTTGCGGCTGCCGGTATAGTCGATCCCTGCCATCGTGTGACTGGTGACCGGGCCGAGGTGGCGATTCAGCTCACCCTTCAGACGCAGGTTCCAGTTCATGGGCTTCGAGTCGTTGTAGCGCAACACGTTCCAATAGCCCGTGGGACCTAATATAATGTTGAATGTTGAGTGTTGAATGTTGAATGGAGAATACTCCTGGGCGATGAAGTAGCCCTCCTCGGTGGTGTGGAGATAGGGTTGGGTGGAGGCGCTGCTGTTATGGGTCTGACTCTCCGCCTTACGATCGGAGTACGACAGAGCACCACGTAGCGACAGGTTGGTGAGCCAGCGCTTGTTCAACAGCCAGTTAAGTTCGACATGGCCACGAAACGCATTGTCGCGCTGGCGGGAGTAGTCGTCCAACTCTTCGTCGGGGTCAGCCTCGGAATTATAACCACCGATGTTGCCGGTGAAACCAACGTTCAGCGTCAGCGGAGTGGTCTGCTGCATGAAGGTCTTCATATAGTGCAGACTCAGGATGTTGCGCTGGTAGGCCGTATGGGGCGAGGCGGCGTCGCTGAAGGAACGGGCATGCTCGAGTGAGACATTCAGCACGCCACGGTTGTGGCCCAGGCTGAAACCTTTGTTCAAGGCTATCTGACGGGTGTGCTGGTTCAGCTTGCCCTCGACAATGAAAGGTGACTTGCCCTTGCGGGTGTTCACCTTGACCACACCATTCGACAGGTCACCGTATTCGACCGAGGGAATACCGGTGACCACCTCGACACTCTCGATGTTCGACGAGCTGATGGTGCGCGTCGAGGCGCCTGCCGTCTCGTCGATGCTGGCATTGTTGTCGAGACGCATGCCATCAATCTCGACAGCAGTACCAAACGAGGCGTTGCCCTTCTCCTGACTACCGCTGCGCAGGGCCATACGATTGTCGGTCATGAGGGTGGGGTTGTTGCTCTTGCCGCCAGGCAGCAGAGTCTGGACGTCACCTAAACTCAGGAGCTGCTGGTTGTCGAGTGCAGCACGGTCGATGGTGTACGACGTGGTGGATTCGTCGCGTTTGCGCTTGGCGGTGACGGTCACCTCGTCCAGCATCAGGTTGTCCTCTTTCAGTTTCAGATTCAGGTTCGTTACATCGTTGTTGACGGTGACGGATAACGTGCGCTTCTGATAGCCTAAGCACTGGATGGTCAGCGTCAGACGACCCTTGCCGACACCCTTGATGGCGAAATGGCCCTTGTCATCGGTAATGGCCCAAAGCTTACCTTCGGCTATCAGGATGCTGGCATATTCGATGGGTTTCCCGGTATCGTCGCTGACTACCTTGCCGCTCAGGGTAATCTGCGCGGAGGCCTGACAGAGCAGAACGATTAGCATGAATACAATGCTTGATATGCGATGAGTCATTACGATGATGTATTTGGCCGCAAAGATAATAAAAAAAATGCAAATAACAAATACCTAATATTAAGGATTACGTATTTCAGAAAAAATTTGTACCTTTGCACCCCAGAATATGAACAACCAAAAGATGATGAAGAAGTTTTTGACTTTATTGCTGCTGTCGATGGCCGTATGTGGTGTCAATGCCCAGCCGTTGACGCAGGATGCTACCTTCAGGAAGGGAACGTTGAAGAATGGTATGACGTACTACATCCGTCATAATGCCAAGGAACCGGGGTTGGCCGATTTCTATATCGCCCAGCGGGTGGGTTCGATTTTGGAAGAGCCGCGTCAGCGCGGTCTGGCGCATTTCCTGGAGCACATGGCATTCAATGGCACGAAGAATTTTCCCGGTAAGGGCAAGCGTCTGGGAATCGTTCCCTGGTGCGAGACCATCGGTGTGAAGTTCGGTGCCAACCTGAACGCTTATACCAGTGTCGAGCAGACGGTGTATAATATTTCTGCCGTACCCCTGAAACGCGAGGGTATCGTTGACTCGTGTCTGCTCATCCTGCACGACTGGAGTCACTACCTGTTGCTGGAGGACAAGGAAATAGACAAGGAGCGTGGTGTGATTCACGAGGAGTGGCGCACGCGACGTGCAGGACGTGCCGTACAGCGACTGATGGAACAGGCGATGCCGAAGGTGTATCGCGGCACGAAGTACGAGGACTGTATGCCTATAGGCTCTATGGACGTGGTGGATAATTTCCAATATCAGGATTTGCGAGACTATTATCAGAAATGGTATCGTCCTGACCTGCAGGCCATCATTGTGGTGGGCGATATCAATGTGGACAAGATGGAGAAGAAAATCAAACGGCTTTTCTCGTCCATTCCGATGCCGAAGAATGCTGCCAAGCGCGAATACTATCCCGTCAGCGACAACGACACGATGATTGTCGACATCGAAAAGGATGCCGAACAGCCCATCGTGCTGTGTCATCTGTATCAGAAGCGCGATGCAACACCGGATGCCGGGAAGAATGACGAGAAATATCTGCGTGGCGACTATATTGACGGATTGATCGGTACGATGTTGAACGACCGTCTGTCGGAGGTGCGCCAGCAGGCTCAGCCGCCTTTCCAGAATGCCAATGCACGTGCTTCGATGTTCTTCCTTAGCCGTACGAAGGAGTCGTTCTCGCTATCGGTGAGTTGTAACGAAGACAATATCCTTGGTGGCCTGATTGCTGCTGTGGGAGTGACGGAACGTGCCCGCCAGCATGGCTTTACGGCAATGGAGCTAAAGCGTGCCAAGAAGCAGCAGCTGAACCACGACGAACGGAAATTCCGTGAGCGTGACGACCGCCGGAACTCCAAGCTGGTTGGTGCCTGCGTGCAGAATTTCGTCAATGGGGAACCCATTGTCTCGCCGGAATACCAGTTGGAACTGACTCGTAAGTTTGACCGCGAGGTAACGCTCGAGGAGGTGAACCAGGCCGTGCGTGAACTCGTCACGGACAAGAATCAGGTGGTCATCATGTATGCCCCCGATAAACCGGAACTGATTCTGCCTACGGAGAAGCAGTTGGAGAACGTGGTACTGGCAGCACAACAGTTGAGCTATGCTCCCTACGAGGAGAAGCACCTGGGTGACCAGCTGATGGACCAGAAACCCGAGGCAGGAAAGATAGTTAGCGAGCGGGTCTTCAAGCACGGCTTTACGGAGTGGACGCTGTCGAATGGCATGAAGGTGTATGCCAAGAAAACCGATCATGCTGCAGATGCTGTGACCATACGCTTGAAGGCTGATGGTGGTACATCGGTATATCCAGATAGCGACATCCCCAATTTCTCGCTCTTGAACAGTGCCGTTACGGAGGCCGGAGTGGCAGAATTTGATGCTACAACGCTGAGAAGGATGCTGTCGGGTAAGTCGGTGCGACTGACCACGAGTGTCGGCACTCGCAGCCAGAGCATCAGTGGTGGTGTGGCGGTGAAGGACATGGAGACGTTCTTCCAACTGGCACATCTCTACTTTACCCAGCCTCGGCGCGATACAGTAGCCTTCCAGGGGCTGATAAACCGCACCAGGGCGTTCCTGACTAACAGGAATGCTTCGCCGAAGGTGGATTATAACGACTCGATACGTGCCATCGTCTACAATCATCATAAACGCATGGAACCGGTGACGCAGCAGACTCTGGATGGTGTCAGCTACGACCGTATCCTGCAGATGTGGAAGGAGCGGTTCAGCGATGCTTCGAACTTCAAGACCATCGTTATTGGCAACTACGATGAGCAGCAGTTGCGGCAGTTGTGTTGCCAATATCTGGCTACGCTACCTGCAACGCATCAGCAAGAACAGATCTGCTGGCAGAACGTGCCTAAGATGATTGAGGGCAGCAAGAAGACGGTGTTCCGCAAAAAGATGGCAACACCGCTGGCGAATGTCACCATCTGCTATTCGGCGGATATGCCCTTTACGGCACAGCACGACTTGGAACTGGACTTCCTGACGCGTGCGCTGAAAATAGCCTATACGGACTCCGTGCGCGAGGAAAAAGGTGGTACGTATGGCGTCAGCGTGAACTTCAATTTTGATAAGGAAGAGTCGCCGAATGCCACAATGACCATTTCGTATAATGCTGATCCGGAGCGCTACGAAGAACTGAACCCCGTGGTGTACCAGCAGTTGGAATACATGGCACAGCAGGGACCTTCTGAGGCGTCGATGCAGAAAATCAAGGAGTATCTGTTGAAGCAGTACCAGCAGGCAGTGATTACCAACGACTACTGGAGCTACATCATCTGGCACGAGCTGGACGATGATACGGATTTCGATGTGGACTATCCGAAGATGGTCAGCGACATGACGGCCCGTCAGGTTCAGCAGATGGCACAGCGACTGCTGGATGCCAAGCGGTGCATAGAGGTGACGATGTTGTCGGAGAAAGAGTGAGAATAGAAAGCGATTCGCAATAAACAAAACAATAGGGGGCTCAATCACGAGCCCCCTACTTTTTGCTGTTTTATCTTTTTACTCTTTCTTAGCATTTTCTGCGTCGATAGCTTTGATCTTGTCGCGTACCAACTGTACCTCGTCCTTCAGCTTCTGCACCTTGCGGTTCATTTCGTCGATGAGCGAATTGCCCTTCTTCGATGAGGCATTCAGGAAACCGAGGTTGTTCTCGTAGGTCTGTACCTCCTGCTTCAGCTGCTCGTACTGGCGCATCAAACGGGCACGCTCATTGTCGAGGGCACTCTCACCACGCTCAGCAACCTGCTTGAGGTTGTTCTTGAACTTCGACAGACGACGCTTGGCAACGGTGATGTTCAACTCCTTATACAGCTTGTCGAGCACGGCATGGTATTCCTCGTAGAGCTTGTCCTTCTCCTTGAAAGGTACGTGGCCAATGGCCTGATACTCCTCTACCAACTGCTGAACGCGCTCCTGCAGGCCTTCTCCAGCCTCTTCAGCGGCAGCCTTCAGACGGGTTATGACGTCGCGCTTCTTCTCCAGATTCTCACGTTCATCACTGCGACTGCCTGCGCCAGCAGCCTTGCGGGCCTCGAAGAACTTGTTGCAGGCTCCCAGGAATTCTTCCCACAGCTGGTCGCCCAACTTCTTGGGAACCATGCCAATGGTCTTCCACTCCTTCTGCAGGCTGATAAGCTTGTCGCCGGTAGACTTCCACTCGGTAGAGTCTTGCAGTGCTTTGGCCTTCTCGATGAGGGCGCGCTTCTTCTCGGCATTCTCCTTGAAGGTGTCTTTCAGCGAACGGAAATATTCTGCCTTACGCCCGAAGAAGTCATCGCAGGCAGCACGGAAACGCTCGAAGATCTTGACATTCATCTTCTGCGGGGCAAAGCCAATGGTTTTCCACTCGGCTTGAACCTCAATGATTTCCTTGGTGTGGCGCTCCCAGTCGGCACCGCTCTTATTCTCCTCGGCGGCAATGGCCTCGACCTTCTCGCAAAGGGCGGTCTTCTTGGCCAGATTGTCTTCCTCCTTGGCACGCAGACCTTCGAAGTGCTGCTGGTGGCGCTTGTTGATGACGGTGGAAGCAGCCTTGAAGCGGTTCCAAATCTCGTCACGCAGCTCCTTCGACACAGGACCAATCTCGCGGTATTCCTGATGCAGCTTCTGCAACTGGTGGAAGGCACTGATCACATCAGGCTCATCAGCCAGCTTTTCAGCAGCCTCGCAAAGCTTGGTCTTTAACTCGAGGTTCTTCTTGAAATCGTATTCGCGGGCCTCTGAGTTCAGTTTCAGCAGGTCGTAGAACTGCTCCACATAGAGCTGGTAGTTGCGCCAGAGCTCGTTGGCACGCTCGGCGGGGACGTTTTTAATCTCGCGCCACTCGTCCTGAAGAGCTTTGAAGTCCTTATACGACTTGTTGGCTTCCTCGGGAGAGGTAACCATAGCCTTAATCTTTTCAATGATGGCAAGCTTCTTTTCCAGGTTCTCCTGTTTCTCCTGCTCCTGCTCCTTGAACAGCTTCTGGCGTTTTTCCTTGATAACACCCATCTCAGCCTTGAAGGCTTCTTCCATCTCGTCGGGGGTTATCTGATACTGCTCAGGGTCGCCGCCGCCATCGATATATTCCTTCAGGCGGGCTTCACGCTCAGCAATATGTAATTTGTAAAATGCGGCCTTCAGCGAGTCCACTTCTTCCTTCTGGGGTGCTTCGTCGCCGTGAGCAATCTCACGAATGCGTTCCAACACCTCTTTCTTAGTCATTTCTTGAGAGTCCATCATTAAAAATGTTTTAGTTCATGTAATACAAATATGGCGCATATAACGCATGTTAGTTGGCAAAATTAATAAATAATTCTGAAATCACCTAATTTTTTATAAAAAAAATCACTGGCGGCAGCAAATTCTTCACTATTCACTCTTGCCTTTTCCCTTAAATAAGTCGTTTGTGGCGGAAAACCAGCAGCGAAATGACTGAAATGAGCACAGAAATGATGATGGCGATGACGAAACCGACAGGACTATTCTCCATGCCGTTGATGAGATTCATGCCGAAGAACGAGGCTACCAGCGTGGGCAACATCAGGATGATGGTTACTGAAGTCAGCGTACGCATGATGGTATTCATGTTGTTGTTGATAATACTCTGGTAGGTGTCCATCGTCGACTCCAAGATGTTCGAATAGATGTTTGTGGTCTCGCGGGCCTGCGTCATCTCAATGTTGACGTCCTCGATGAGGTCAGCGTCCAGTTCATCGATTTGCAGCTTGAACTTCAATTTCGACAACAGCGTCTCATTGCCGCGGATGGAGGTGTTGAAATAGGTCAGCGAGTCCTGCAGACGGCTCAGTCCGATGAGGCTCTCGTTGTTCACCTCGCGGTCCAGGTTACGCTTCGACTTGTCGATGAGCATCGAGATCTGCTTCAGGCGCTTCAGGTACCAGACGGCACTCGAGAGGAACAGACGGAAAATCATGTCGACATAGTCGGTAAAACCCTCGCCTCGCTTCTGCTGGAACGACACGAAGTCTATCATCATGTTCGTCTCGTAATAGCACACGGTGATGGTGACGTCGCGCTTGTGGATGATACCAAGGGGGACGGTGGTATAGGGTGTCCTGGAGCGGATCTCCTTGACATAAGGTATACGCAGAATGATGAGCATCCAGCCATCGTCATATTCATAGCGGGCACGCTCGTCAGTATCACTGATATCGGAGAGGAAGTAGTCGGGAATCTTATACTCCTCCTCCAGCATCTGCTTGTCTTCTTCTGTCGGACACGTCACCTGTATCCAGCAGTTGGGCTGCCATGACTCAAGCTGGCTGAGCCCACCTTGGGTGTTCCAAAAAGTCTTCATTTTGCTAATCCTTTAAATAGTTTAGCGGCAAGAGGATTAGCGGTCTTGCCTGCCACCCCCTGCCTTACGAATTGTAATGATTCGCCGGGTAATCGTCCATTTTTTTGTTGTTATTATGGTTATTCGGGTGCAAAGTTAAGGAAAAAAATAGAAAAGAAAGAATAAAAGGTTATTTTTTTGGTGAAAGAAATGAGAATAATTAGAATAATTATATCCATGAATGAATCTTTTGCTTACCATTTCTGGTTTAATTATTCCAATTATTCCTATTTCTTTCTTTTAGTTCGTGAGCATTATTATTATTTCTCAGGAACGTCGGCCAGTGTCTTCTTCAACAGCTCCCAGAATGGTGCAACGGTTTCGATGAGCGCACGCTCGGTAGTGGTGTGCGGCGACTTCATCGTAGGACCAAGCGACACGACATCGAGCCAGGGATACTTGCCGAGGATGACTGAGCATTCCAGACCGGCATGGTCGACCTGGATGATACCGTCCTGTCCGAACAGCTCCTTATATTCTTTTAATAATAGGTGTAGAATCTCTGAGTCGGGGTTGGGGTCCCAGCCGCCATACGAGCCTGCGGTCTCTACCTTCATGCCGGCCATCGAGAAGCAGCTCTCAAGCATGGTCACCACGTAGTCCTTCATGTCTTCACGGCTACTGCGTGCCAGTATCTTGATGCTGGCCTTGCCCTCACCGATGTTGATGATGGCGAGGTTGCTGGAGGTCTCAACGACGCTGGGGTAGGCGGGAATGAAGCGGATAACGCCGTCGTGACAGGCGAAGATGGCATCAATGAGATTATCCTGAATCTCTACGGGCACCTCTTTCTTCGGTGTCTCTACCTCTTCGACGATGACCTCGATGCCCTGTGGCTCGATGAGCTTGAATTCGTCATTAAACGTCTCCTTCCATTCATCAGCGATTTCCTTCAGCGCTGCGATATTTTCTTTTGGCAGCGTCAGTACGGCCTCGGCCTTGAATGGAATGGCGTTGCGCATGTTGCCGCCGTTCCACGATGCCAGACGGGCCTCCGTCTCAGCGATGGCCTCGCGAACCACCTGTACCAGCAGTTTGTTGGCATTGCCACGACCCTCGTTGATTTCCAGTCCACTGTGGCCTCCGCGCAGGTTCTTCACTGTGACGCGTACGGCAGCATCCTCAGGGTCAGTGTCGACTTCCTGGTAGTCCAGTGTGGCGGTCACGTCGATGCCGCCTGCACTTCCTATGACGAACTTACCCCAGTGCTCTGAGTCGAGGTTCAGCAGGATGTCGCCCTGCAGCTCGCCTTCGGGCAGTTCGTTGGCACCATACATACCCGTCTCCTCGTCGCGGGTAATCAGTGCGTCGATGGGACCGTGCTTCAGGTCCTTGGCCTCCATGATAGCCATGATGGCTGCCACGCCTAAGCCGTTGTCTGCACCGAGTGTCGTACCCTTCGCCTTCACCCATTCGCCGTCAATCCAAGGCTGGATGGGGTCGGTCTCGAAATTGTGCGTCGACTCTGGCGTCTTCTGCGGCACCATGTCCATGTGAGCCTGCAGGATGATTCCCTTGCGGTTCTCCATGCCCGGGGTGGCGGGCTTGCGGAAAACAATGTTGCCTGCGGGGTCTTTGAAGGCCTCTACGCCAGCCTGTTTACCGAAGTCGAGCAGGAACTGCTGTACTTTCTCGAGATGTCCGCTGGGACGCGGAACTTGTGTGAGTGCATAGAAGTTCTTCCAGATGCACTGCGGGTTCAGATTCTGAATTTCATTCATCATATTGTTAGTTTTAAAGGTTATTTCGTTCTGCAAAGATAATGTAAATTGAGCGAAACACCAAAGGAAAACGATATTTTCTTTTGAAAGAACTCACTGCCCACGATGTTTTTCTGAAATCATTGTCTTGGTGAAGTTCAGCGCCAGCCAGGCATAGATGCCGAGAAGGATGACGAGCATGGTCTGTATGGTGTGGACTATCAAGACGAAATAGAGGGCGTTCTCGTCGGCTACGCCATAGAGGATAAGCATGGTCTTCACGGCAAAGTGCCAGGGGCCTGCTCCGTTTGGCGTTGGTACGATGACGGCAATGCTGCCCACGATGAAAGTGACCAGTGCACAGCCCAGCCCCAGATCTGCCGTAAAGTCGAAGCAGAAGAAGGTCAGGTAATAGTGCAGGAAGTAGCTGACCCAAATGCCGAGCGTGAAGCAGACGAACAACGGAATATTGCGGACGTCCTTCAACGAGATGACGCCCTGCCAGATGCCCGTCAAAGTCGCACGTACCTTATTATATATTGATAGTTTGCGCAACAGGAAGTGCAGCAGAATCAGGATGGCTACCGCACAGATGGCTACTACGAGATACCCTGCCCAGGAGAATCCTTGAAGAATGCTGTGTAGGTTCGTGCCCGTCTTTCGGAAGAACATGCCAAAGGTGCTCATCTCCAACAACAATACAATGGCTGTGATACCCATGACGAGCAGTGAGTCGATGGCGCGTTCGGTGACAACGGTTCCTAATGCCTTAGGGAACGATACTCCGTCGTAGCGTTTCAGTACGCCGCAACGTGTGAATTCACCCACGCGTGGAATGACGAGCGAAGCGGCATAGGAGAGAAATATGGAATGAATGCTGGTGGATGTGCGCGGATGCTCGCCGACAGGCTCCAGCGTCTGTCGCCAGCGCCAGCCACGAAACATCTGAGCCAGTATGCCGAAGGGGAAACTGAGCAGCATCCACGTCCAGTCCATCTCGTCGGTCATGACGTGCATGATGGTCTGCCAGTCCTCGCCGCGGTACATCCAGTAGAGGATGCCCGCACCCAGTACCAGCGGCATCAGAATCTTCAATATGATATTGCTCAGCTTCATTCAGTTTGCAAAGGTAGTGTAAAATTTCGATTAAGCGAAGGAAATGAGAATATATTTTCATTTCTGAGCGTGAGAAAGTTGACTAAATCGAGCAAAAAGCCAAATATAATTTGGATATTTCCTCGCATAATCGTATCTTTGCAGGGCGATGAAGAATCTGGTCCTCATATTCGCACTTTTGATGACGTTGGCCTGCTGCACCAGCGAGGCCGACCGCGAGCGTATGCGCGCCCTGCTCGACAGGGCAGACAGCATGAACCGCGCCTATATCCCCATGACCGACGGCATGGACTCGCTGCTCCTTGAAGCTACCCGTTTTTACGACCGTCACGGCGATGCCGACCAGCAGGTGCGTGCCCACTACCTGCTGGGCTGTGCCTACCGCGACATGGGTGAGGCCCCGGCAGCCCTCCAGAGCTATCAGGATGCCATCGACCGCGCAGACACCACCGCTGCCGATTGCGACTACAAGCAACTCTGCAGAGTCTATGCCCAAATGGCTCAGATTTTCTATGAGCAGGGACTTTATCGGGAACAATTAGAATCCAGCAGGCATTCTGCTATGTATGCTTGGAAAGGCAAAGATACACTTGCGGCCCTGATGAGTTATGAACAGGAAAGTCAGGCCTATCGTAACCTGAATATGCCGGACTCCTTATTATATATATGTGAGCATGTTGCAGGCCTCTATCGCAAATACGGCTATACCCGCTATGCATCCAGATCATTAGGTAACACTTTGAGAATACTTATTCCTCGCCAAGAATATGATAAGGTCAGAAATTATATGCAAATATATGAGTCTGAATCCGGATACTTTGATTCTCTTGGTAATATTCAAAAAGGACGTGAAATTTATTATCGTATAAAAGGCCTATATTTCCTTCGTACAAACGTCTTGGATTCTGCAGAACACTATTTCCGCAAAGAATTAAGGGACGGAAAGGATTTTAATAACAAAAATGCAGGAGCTTTGGGCTTAGCAGCACTTTATCAAAGCCTTCACCAGCCGGATTCGGCAGCAAAATATAGCCTCTATGCTTATGCCATGAACGACTCTGTCTATGCCCATCGGGCAACAAAGGACATTGAGCGCATTCAGGCAATGTACAACTATCAGCGTTTTCAGTTGAAAGCAGAAAAGGAAGAACGGGCAGTAGATAGAGCGAGGATAGCAATAATCTTTATTATTTTGGGTTTTGTTCTTCTCTCGTTACTGTTCCTATTCTTGCTCCGTCGATATAGACATAAAAAACAAGCAGAAATACTGCGCCTTAGTACAGATTATGAACGCGCTGTTTCTGATTATGAAACTGCGTGTGAGGAAAATGAATTGTTGAGGCAAAGTGGTAAGGACATCATTGAGTATAAAACCCAAGAAATAGCTTCATTGCAGAAATTGGTGAGCCAATATGAACAACAATGGCAGGAAGTAACACAGCAAGACAAGGAAGAGGCACTCATGAATAGTGACCTCGTCTGTGCCTTCTGTGATATGGCTATAGGTAAACTTGGTACAATAGTTCGTTAAAAATTCAATATATGGCCTAACGGCTATGCCGCACAGCCAAAGAGTTCTTTGAAAATGTGAT
>SUYI01000042.1 GCA_015060485.1 Prevotella sp.
TCATCGACCTGAAGACGGGGCAGCTTACCTCCGACCACATCCTCTGGGCAAAGTTCTCGGGGGCTGCCTGGCAGGGCGACGGCTTCTACTACAGCGCCTACGATGCCCCCGAGCAGGGCAAGGAATTCTCGAACGTCAACGAGACGCACAAGATTTACTACCACAAGATTGGCACCCCGCAGTCGGACGACGTATTGTTCTATCAGAACCCCGCCTATCCCAAGCGATTCTATGGTGTCGACATCAACGAAGAGGAGACCGTCATGTATCTTTACGAGAGTGGAGCTGGCGCTGGTAATAACCTCTTCGTCAGAGATTTACGCCGACCAGATTCACAATTCACACAGATGACGTCCGACATGGACTATCGCTATGACCCCGTGCTTACCATGGGTGACAAACTCTATATCTTCACCAACTACAAAGCCCCCAAGGGACGCCTCATGGTCACCGACCTGCGCCACCCCGGACTCAGCGACTGGCAGGAACTCATTCCCGAAAAACAGTATACCCTCGACGGCATCAGACCCGTCAATGGCATGCTCATCCTCACCTACAATCAGGACGCCTCCGACCATGCCTATGTCTACGGCCTCGACGGCCAGCTGCGCCATCAGGTGACGCTGCCCTCCGTAGGCAGTGTGAGCTTCAGCGGCAAGAAAGACCAGCCCGAGTGCTTCTACTCATTCACCTCGTTTACACAGCCCGGCACCATCTACCGCTACGACATCCTTGCCGACAAGAGCACGCCGTACTACACGCCCAAGATGGCCTTCCGTCTCGATGACTTCACCAGCGAGCAGGTGTTCTTCCAGAGCAAGGACGGCACCCGCATCCCTATGTTCCTGACCTATAAGAAAGGCATGAAACGTAATGGAAAGAATCCCGTCTATCTCTACGGCTATGGCGGTTTCAACATCTCCCTCGGCCCAGGCTTCTCGTCTTCGCGCATACCGTTCCTCGAACAGGGCGGCATCTACGCCCAGGTCAACCTCCGCGGAGGCGGTGAGTATGGCGAAGAGTGGCATCAGGCCGGCACGAAGATGAATAAGCAGAACGTGTTCGACGACTTCATCGGTGCCGCCGAATGGCTCATCAGCGAGGGCTACACCACCAAGGACAAGCTGGCCATCGTCGGCGGTTCCAATGGCGGACTGCTCGTCGGAGCCTGCATGACGCAGCGTCCCGACCTCTTCCGCGTCGCCGTCCCCGAGGTCGGCGTCATGGATATGCTGCGCTATCACAAGTTCACCATCGGCTGGAACTGGGCCTCCGACTACGGCACCAGCGAGGACTCGCGCGAGATGTTTGAATACCTGCGCGGCTACTCACCCCTGCACAATCTGAAGCCCGGCACCTCCTACCCTGCCACCCTCGTCACCACGGCCGATCATGACGACCGTGTCGTGCCCGCCCACTCGTTCAAGTTTGCGGCCACCCTGCAGGAATGCCACCAGGGGCAGAGCCCTGTCCTCATCCGCATCGACACCAAAGCCGGTCACGGCGGTGGCAAGCCCCTTGCCAAGGTCATCGAGGAACAGGCCGACATCTACTCCTTCATCCTCTATAACATGGGCGTGAAGTTCAAGTAGAAGTTTTTTTCAATCAGGGATTAAACCTTTTTGAAATATGTTCGTCAAAGAAACAAATCTGACTTATGTATCACATCTAATTAACTAACAAAAACGAAGAAATGAAAAAAGTATTTTTGATGATGTCGCTGCTGGTGCTCTCACTGGGCATGCAGGCACAAACGAAGTTCCACGACGTAGAGGCTAACGATGCCACAGGTGCCGTGAAGTGTATCAAGAGTTCGATGATGGGACGCGATTTCGTCATCAATTTCTCGCAGGACGGCAAGATGTCGCGCGAGGGTATGAGCGACGCTCAGTACGATGCCAACGGCTATCTGACGTCAGTGAAGATGAGCATGATGGGCAACGAGGTTACCATCAAGTACACTTGGGAAAACGGCAAGATCAAGACGCAGTCGATGAACATGATGGGCAATGACGTGACGACTACGCGCACATACAACGAGAAGGGTGCCCCAGCCTCGGAGAAGATCAATATGGGCGGCCAGGAGATGGAGAATCCCTATACCGACTACAAGTATGACGCCAAGGGCAACTGGATCAGCCGCAAGGCTTCGATGATGGGGCAGGTGATGGAGCAGACCCGCACCATTGAGTACTACGAGTAAATTATTAACAGGCAGATTATATTTTTCATAGAAAAGAAAGTGAAACATGAAAAAGGAGCCCCCTCGTGATGAAGGGACTCCTTTGTTTTTTGTGTTGTGATGATTACTCCTTGTCGAGCAGGATCTTCATCATCTCGACGGCAGCCTTCGCTACGGAGGTTCCCGGGCCGAAGATGGCGGCAACGCCAGCCTGGTAGAGGAAGTCGTAGTCCTGAGCGGGAATCACACCACCGGCAATGACCATGATGTCCTCGCGACCCAGTTTCTTCAGCTCTTCGATGAGCTGTGGGATGAGCGTCTTGTGACCAGCAGCCAGTGAAGAGGCACCGACGACATGAACGTCGTTCTCGACAGCTTCGCGAGCGGCCTCGGCAGGAGTCTGGAACAAGGGTCCCATATCCACGTCGAATCCACAGTCGGCATAACCCGTTGCTACTACCTTTGCACCACGGTCGTGACCATCCTGACCCATCTTGGCGATGAAGATACGAGGACGGCGACCTTCCTTCTGTGCGAACTCGTCGGTCAGCTGGCAAGCCAACTCGAAGTCGCTATCGTTCTTTGATTCTGAACTATACACGCCTGAAATTGTTCTGATTACTGCTTTATAACGGCCTACGATATCCTCGCAGGCATCTGAAATCTCACCCAGCGTACAACGCAGCTGAGCGGCCTTGACAGCCAGGTCTAGCAGGTTGTTCTCGCTCTTGCGGCCTTCGCTGAAGTCGCGTACGCAATCGGTAATAGCCTTCAGAGCGGCCTGGCAAGCAGCCTCGTCGCGACTGCCGCGAACCTTCTTCAAGCTCTCCTCCTGCTGCTTGCGTACAGCGGTATTGTCGACCTCGAGGATGTCGATGGGATCCTCGTGCTCCAGACGGTACTTGTTGGTACCCACGATGGTCTGAACGCCGCTATCGATACGAGCCTGAGTGCGAGCAGCAGCCTCCTCGATACGCATCTTGGGCAGACCGGTCTCGATGGCCTTTGCCATACCGCCCAGCTTCTCAATCTCCTGAATGTGCTCCCAAGCCTTGTGTACCAGCTCGTTGGTCAGTGTCTCCACGTAGTAAGAGCCTGCCCATGGGTCAATCTGCTTGCAGACCTTCGTCTCGTTCTGGATGTAGATCTGCGTGTTACGGGCAATACGTGCCGAGAAGTCAGTAGGCAGGGCGATAGCCTCATCGAGGGCGTTGGTGTGCAACGACTGGGTATGACCCAGCACAGCAGCCATAGCCTCGATACAGGTACGACCTACGTTGTTGAACGGATCCTGCTCGGTGAGTGACCAACCAGAAGTCTGAGAGTGGGTACGCAGCGCCAGCGACTTGGGGTTCTTAGCGCCAAAGCTCTTCACAATCTTAGCCCAGAGCAGACGTCCGGCACGCATCTTGGCTATTTCCATGAAGTGGTTCATACCGATAGCCCAGAAGAAGCTCAATCGAGGTGCGAAAGCATCAACGTCGATACCGGCATTCACACCCGTGCGAAGGTAGTCCATACCATCGGCGAGGGTGTAAGCCAGCTCGATATCGGCCGTAGCACCGGCTTCCTGCATGTGGTAGCCGGAGATAGAGATAGAGTTGAACTTCGGCATCTTCTGTGAGGTGTACTCGAAGATATCAGCGATGATCTTCATCGAGAATGCAGGCGGATAGATATAGGTGTTACGCACCATGAACTCCTTCAGGATATCGTTCTGAATGGTACCGGCCATCTCCTCGAGCTGAGCGCCCTGCTCCAGACCAGCTACGATGTAGAATGCCAGGATAGGCAGCACGGCACCGTTCATGGTCATTGATACAGACATCTTGTTCAAGGGGATACCAGAGAAGAGCACCTTCATGTTCTCCTCGTTACAGATACTTACACCAGCCTTACCGACGTCGCCTACCACGCGAGCGTTATCGGGGTCGTAACCACGGTGAGTAGGCAGGTCGAAGGCAACAGAAAGTCCCTTCTGACCAGAAGCCAGGTTACGGCGATAGAAAGCGTTAGACTCCTCAGCGGTAGAGAATCCGGCATACTGACGGATGGTCCAAGGCTTGAAGGGGTACATCATCGAGTAAGGACCACGCAGATAGGGAGGAATACCGGCTGTAAAGTCAAGGTGTTCCATGCCTTCTAGGTCTTCCTTCGTATAAACCGGACGAACCTCGATGTGCTCCGGGGTCTTCCAGTTAGCCTCAATCTTGTTGTCGCTAATCCACTTGGCACCATCTTGAGCCTTGATGCCTGCATAGATATCAATATCTTTAAACTGTTTACGCATAATTCAAGTCTCCTATTCTTTAAATACCAAGTTTCTGATTATATTCTTTCAAAGTCTCAAGCACGTTACACTTTACGTGAACGAAGTTCTCGATGCCGGCGGCCTTCAGGTCTTCCATGCAAGCTGGAGCACCAGCTACCACGAACATAGCGCGACCATCGAGGTACTTAAATGCAGGGATAGCATACTCAGCATACTCATCGTCTGAAGAGCAGATCACTACGATATCGGCCTTAGCCTCCAGAGCGGCATCGACACCCTCCTCGACGGTCTTGAAGCCGAGGTTGTCGATGACTTTGTAACCAGCACAAGCCAGGAAGTTGCAAGAGAACTGGGCACGAGCCTGACGCATGGCCAGATTACCAATGGTCAGCATGAAGGCCACAGGAACCTTGGTCTCCTCAGTATGGATGCGCAGATCCTCGAAGTCGGCAGCCAGACGGGTGGTCTCGAGCTTCTTGAAGGGAGCCTCGCACTCACCACCATGACAGCACGCGCGACCGGCAACGGCGCGCTTGCCCTCGCTCTTCTCGGTGAAATTCGGGAACTGGTTGGTTCCCAGCAAAAACTCCTTGCGCTTGGCAGCGTCGCCATGACGCTTCACATTGGTAGCGTTGATGTCGTCCTGTACGGTACCGGCCTTGACAGCAGCCAGGAAACCGCCCTCCTCCTCGATCTTCAGGAACAGCTTCCAGCCCTCCTGAGCGAGTGCATCGGTGAGGTGCTCGATATAGTAAGAACCTGCCGACGGGTCGACGATACGGTCGAAGTGAGCCTCCTCCTTGATGAGCAGCTGCTGGTTGCGGGCAATACGCTCGCTAAAGTCAGTAGCCTTCTCGTAAGGCACATCGAACGGAGTCACCACCATCGAATGGACACCACCCAGGGCAGCACTCATCGCCTCCGTCTGAGAGCGGAGCAGGTTGACATAGCTGTCGAACAGCGTCATGTTGTAGGTAGAGGTGGTGGCGTTGATGGTCATCTTGCATGCGCAGTCGCACTTCGGCTCATACTGCTTCACAATCTGAGCCCAGAGCAGACGGGCAGCACGGAACTTGGCAATCTCCATGAAGTAGTTCTCCGAGACACCCATGTAGAACTTCATCTGACGGGCGGCGAGGTCTACGTCGACACCGGCATCGACCAACTGCTGCAGGTACTCGTTACCCCAGGCGAGGGCATAGCCCAGCTCCTGGACGATGTAAGCACCGGCATTGTTCAGCGTCTCGGTGTGAACCGTCATGACGTGAGCCTTCGGATAGTCCTTCAGCAGCTCGACAATCTTCGGACCCTCGGCCAGCAACGCTGTCACGTCCTTACCCTTGGTGAGCATGGCCTCGATGGGGTCGAAGCCCACGGTGAACGACAGTTTCTCCTTGTCGAAGCCCTTCTTGGTGAAGTAGGCGTCGACAATCTGCGCCAGCTCCAGAGCATGACGGGGACAGGTGCGGAAGTTGAGGTCGACAATCTCACAGAAGATGCCGTCGAGCAACGACTCGATGAATGCCTGACTGACGTCGCTGCCCTTGATGCGGAAGCCCAGCGAGTCGATACCCTTGTTCAGGATGTCGAGTGCCTTGGCATTAGCCTCCTTGGGGTCTTCGACGGCAATGTTCTGACGAACATACCATTCGTTGGTGTCTTTCTTGTTACCACGTACGAAGGGGAATTCACCGGGTAACGAATCAGGTGTCTTGAGGTCTTTCAAATCCTCACGACGGTAGAAGGGTTGTACGTTGAACCCTTCGTTGGTTCTCCATACGAGTCGCTTCTGGAAGTCGGCGCCTTTCAGGTCCACTTCAATTTTGTCCAACCATTCTTGTTTGGTCGGAGCCTGGAACTCGCTGAAGAGTTTCTCTTTGTTAGCCATAAAATAGTGTTTATTATATAAGTTGTTTTAGAATGTTTGTTCTTTGACGAACTCGTTTGCAAAGGTAGCAATTAATTCTGAAATAACGAAGAAATTAATAAATATTTTATATTTATGAAAAATAGTTGCACAAAGTTGCACGTTTTGAGCAAATTATTATTAATTTTGCAGGCAATTTCGAGAAAGTATAGTATGGAATCGTTTCATTGGTTAAGAGAATTATTTACAAATACGGACTCCGTAGCACACATTGCATTGCTGTATGCTGTGGTGATTGCCGTAGGTGTATATTTAGGAAAAATCAAGATAGGCGGCGTGTCGTTGGGCGTTACATTCGTGCTGTTTGCAGGCATCGTAGCCGGACACATCGGACTCACCGCCCCCACCCCGATACTGACTTTCGTGCAGGACTTTGGACTCATTCTGTTTGTCTTCATGATAGGCTTACAGGTCGGACCCGGTTTTTTTGAGACGTTCGGAAAACAAGGCATCAAGCTTAACGGACTGGCGGCATTGGCCGTCCTGCTGAACATCCTGGTGATGTTTGCCTGCTACTATATCTTCTTCGACACAAGCAACAAGATGAACCTGCCCATGATGATTGGTACCATGTACGGCGCCGTGACGAACACCCCCGGTCTTGGTGCCGCCAACGAGGCACTGGGCACGGTGTTCGGCCAGAATGCGCCCCAGATAGCATCGGCCTATGCCTGTGCTTATCCGTTGGGAGTACTGGGCATTATCGGTGCTATTATATTAATAAGGTATATCTGCAGCGTCAAACTGGAGAAAGAAGAGGCTCGTCTGAAGGCCATGGAAGAGACGGCGGCAAACAAAAAGCCCTATAAGATGCACCTGGAGGTGACCAATAAATACCTGGAAGGCAAGACGCTGTTGCAGGTGCACGACTTCCTGAACCGCGACTTCGTTGTGTCACGACTGGTACACGACGGCGAATTATGCATACCCAATCGCGATACTATTTTCCATGTGGGCGACCAGATGCTGGTGGTTTGTGCAGAAGCCGACCAGGAAGCCATCATGGCCTTCATCGGGCCGAAGCTCGACATCGACTTCGAACAGCAGGACCAGCCCTTGGTGTCGAAGCGCATCCTGATTACCAACCCGAAGGTCAACGGCAAGACGCTGGCATCGATGCACTTCTCGAGTGTGCATGGCGTGAACGTCACCCGCATCACCCGTCACGGCATCGACCTGTTTGCCTCTGCCGGACTGCCCATGCAGGTGGGCGACAAGATTATGGTGGTAGGTCCTGAGGACGCCGTAGAGCGTGTGGCCAACCAGATGGGAAACTCGCTGAAGAAGCTGAATGCGCCCAACATCGCCACCATCTTCGTGGGTATCTTCCTTGGACTCATCTTCGGTTCGTTCCCGCTGGCCATTCCCGGTATGCCGGTACCCGTAAAGCTCGGTCTGGCCGGTGGTCCGCTGATCATCGCCATCCTCATTGGCCGCTATGGATACAAAATACACCTTGTCACCTACACGACGACGTCAGCCAACATGATGTTGCGCGAGATAGGACTGGTGCTGTTCCTGGCATCAGTGGGTATCAAGGCCGGAGCAGGGTTCTTCGAGACCGTCATCGACGGTGACGGACTGCTTTACGTGCTGACGGGTTTCCTCATCACCATTATTCCCATCTTGGTGGTTGGTCCTATCGCACGTATGAAGTTCAAGTTTAACTACTTCACCATTGCTGGTATGATAGCCGGTACCTATACCGATCCCCCCGCACTGGCCTATGCCAACAGCATCTGTTCGAAGGAAGCGCCCGCACTGGGCTATTCAACGGTCTATCCGCTGTCGATGTTCCTCAGGATCTTCACAGCGCAGATTGTGGTGCTTTTCTTCTGCGGATAACCTAGGATAACCTAGGATAGCCTAGGAAAACCTAGAAGAATCTAAGATAAAAACTAATAATACACGTAATAAAAACCAAAAATGAACAAATTCGCATTCCTGTTAGGCTCGCTGCTCACCTTCGCCTCACAGCCGATGTTGGCTCAGATGGACGCCAGCATCAAGCTGAACGAGGTGATGACACAGAACGCGACGAGCCTGATTGACGAATACGGAGCGCACAACGCCTGGGTGGAGATTGCCAACATCTCGCACTCGACGTACAACATTCGAGGCATGTATCTAACCACCGACCGCTCCGTACTCGACAAGAAGATGAGTGTTCCTGAGCGCGTCCGCCGGATGAGCAAGATAGCCAACGGCGACGAGCGCACCAACCTGTCAGGACGTGAGCTCATTGTTTTCCAGTTAGGCAGTCAGCCTGCACAGGGCTCCCTGCATCTCTCGGTAAAGGTCAACGCCACCGCACCAACGTGGGTTGGTCTCTACAACGGTAATGCCACCCAGCTCATTGACTCCGTCACGGTGCCTGTATTGGGCGTTGACCAGTCGTATGCCCGCATTGCCAACAACGGCACCGCAGCCGATTGGGAAATCAAGTCGGCGGACCGTGTGACTCCAGGTATCCAGAACCAGCTCATCGTCAGTGAGTCGAAGGTGGAAAAGTTCAAGCGCGAAGATCCCCATGGTTTCGGCATGGCGCTGATGGCGATGGGTATCGTGTTCTTCTGCCTGGCCTTGCTGTGGATCACGTTCTCCCTGTTTGGCATGGTGATGCGCCACATGGACACCGCCAAGAAGGTGGCCAACACGCAACCCATCAAGCCCATTACCAAGACGGTAGAAAAAACCATTGAGGTTGGCCACAAGACGGGCGTCATACTGAAAGAAGGCTTGGACACCAAGGGTATCGACAAGGAAGTCTACATGGCCGTCATCGGCATGGCCCTGCGCCAATACGAAGACGACATTCACGACGTCGAGTCGGGTGTCATCACGATAGCCCCGAAGAATACAGATTGGGACGATGAGTACAGCCAGATGACTCATCTGCACGAGGCGTTTATTCCCGCTAACCATAACGCTCCGAATATTCCAACAGGACCAGAATTGAAATAACAGACAACAATGAAGACATATAAATATAAAGTTCAAGGCGTAGACTACGAGGTAGAAATCGCCGAAGTAGAAGGTAAAATTGCCAGAGTAAACGTAAACGGCATCCCCTTTGAGATTGAGATGCAGAAACCCATTAATGCCGCCAAGCACCCGGCACTGGCTGCCACGAAGCGCACGGCTTCCGCAGCACCTGCAGAGGCTCCTGCCGCCCCTGTTGCCGCTGCTCCTGCTAAACCAGCCTCACAACCCGCTGCTGCTGCCGGTAGCGGTAATGCGCTGAAGGCTCCGCTGCCCGGAACCATCAACGCCATCAATGTGAAGGTGGGCGACAAGGTAAATGTCGGTGACGTGGTGGTCGTACTGGAAGCCATGAAGATGCAGAATAACATCGAGGCAGAATATGCCGGCACGGTGACCTCTATTCTTGTGAATCAGGGCGATACCGTCATGGAGGGCGCCGTCATGCTGACCATTGGGTAATTGCCAATAAATAGTAAATTGTAAATCGTCAAATAGTAAGTTAACAAGATGTGGCAATTTATCATCGACAACTTCAATGAGTTCCTGACTTATACGGGCTTTGCCAACGTGACGGCAGGAAACCTCATCATGATAGCAGTAGGTGCCTTCTTCATCTGGCTTGCCATCAAGAAGGACTTCGAGCCCCTGCTGCTCGTACCCATCGGACTGGGCATCATCCTCGGCAACATTCCCTTCCGTGCTGATGCAGGACTGGAGATTGGTCTCTACGAGGACAACTCCGTCCTGAACATCTTCTACCAAGGTGTCCGCCAAGGCTGGTATCCACCGCTAATCTTCCTGGGAATCGGAGCAATGACCGACTTCTCGGCACTGCTGGCTAATCCCAAGCTGATGCTGATTGGCGCGGCTGCCCAGTTTGGCATCTTCGGAGCCTACATGCTGGCACTGGCACTGGGCTTCGAGCCCAACCAGGCAGCAGGTATCGCTATCATCGGTGGTGCCGACGGTCCAACGGCCATCTTCCTCAGTTCGAAACTATCGCCTAATCTGATGGGTGCCATTGCCGTCTGCGCTTACTCGTATATGGCGCTGGTCCCCCTGATTCAGCCTCCCCTTATGCGCTTGCTGACTACGAAGAATGAACGTCTCATTAAGATGAAGCCTGCCCGTGAGGTCAGCCAGACGGAGCGAATCCTCTTCCCTATCGTGGGATTGTTGCTTACCACGTTCATCGTACCTTCCGGTCTGCCTCTGCTGGGCATGCTGTTCTTCGGCAACCTGCTGAAGGAGAGTGGCAAAACCACCCGTCTGGCCAAGACTGCCGGTGCAGCCCTGAACGATATTGTGGTGATGCTGCTGGGACTGACAGTAGGCTGTTCGACACAGGCCTCTGAGTTCCTGACAATGAACACCATCTTCATCTTCGCCATTGGTGCCGGAGCATTCATCATCGCTACGATGAGCGGTGTTTGCTTTGTCAAGTTGATGAACGTCTTCTTGCCCAAGGACAAGAAACTGAATCCGCTGATTGGTAATGCCGGTGTAAGCGCAGTACCGATGGCAGCCCGCATCTCCAACAACCTCGGACTGGAGTACGATCGCCACAACTTCCTGCTCATGCACGCCATGGGTCCCAATGTGGCAGGAGTCATCGGTTCCGCAGTAGCCGCTGGTGCACTGCTTGGATTCCTGTCGTAACACGAATCGGATTATCATTCATAAAATAGACTGCCCCAAGTAACCTTATCTGTTACCTGGGGCAGTTTTCTGATTAACGCTTGCGTCGTTTCTTGGCTTTCGTCGTCTTAGAACGGCGCTTTTGAGTAGTCTTACGCTTGGTGGCCTTGCGTCTTGTGGCTTTGCGCACCTTACGCTTGACGACTTTTTTCTTATTAAACGACGACGTGTCGCCCGTACTCTTCCATGTAACGCTCTCCCGAGCAGTTATCAGGGGCAGATTCGGTGCAGGATTCCGCTCGCAGTATTTCAGAATGGCATAATAGTCAATATTTCTGCGCAGATGGTTCTCGTAGAACCATATTTCAATACCTGCAGAAGCAGTAGCAATCATCACGATGTCGCGATCAAAGCCTACGTACCAGCGAGCAAAGGGATGAGAACGGACTGTTGACTCCCACGTTGGAGCTCCATAGTGCTTCTGCATCCATTTCCGCAAGGCGACATAGTCGTCACGCAGCGTATTACCCTGCTGAATCTGCGTTGTCAACAGGAGATGGTCTATTTTTGTAGAGTCCTTACTAACATTCACGTAAAGCCAGACGTCCAATCCGGCAATGCGACCGGAGAGCTCGTAGCGGTCCTCCTGCTGCAGTCCCTTATCCGTCAAGGCATCAATCATTTCCTCGGGAGAAAGATCCAACGGCTGGTCGACAAAACGGGTGTGTTCCTGAGCCTGAAGAGCGGTCAGACATGTCAGAAAACTGATAGCAACAATGTATTTTCGTATCATCATAAGCGTCTAAATGGCAAAATTTCGTGCAAAAGTACGAAAAAAACATCAAAAAACCGCCATCAGTTAAAAATAATTCGTATCTTTGCAGGGATATTAAACTAAGAACTCGATGAAGTTACCTAAAATATTCCACCGAAAACGCTCCATTGCCCGCCGACTCACATGGCGTGTCATACTTACTGTAACACTTGTCTTTGTGATTATTTCGACCTTTATTTTCGGCATTATCTGGGTTGTTGGAAGTGGTGTCCTTGTCGCATACACCAACAAGGACATGGATATCTCCAACGAGAAAATCAGCAACGTCTTCACCAACATCGAGGTGGCTGTTGCCAACAACAAGGCTGTCGTAGAGGAGACTTTGGGTGACGGCTCCAAACTTTACGATGCCCAGAAACAGCTGTTGAACCTCAACCCCAATATCCTTGGTGCTGCTGTGGCATACAATCCCAACAGCAAACGCATGAAGGGAAGAAAATCTGCTGCCTTTGCCTATCGCGACGGCAGGGACAGCACCAGCATCAGCACCAAACAGCTGAACAACAGAAAATACGATTACCTGCACCAGGAATGGTTCACCAAGCCCTGTGAAGAAGGCACCGGAACATGGTCGGAGCCGTATATGGACACTGGAGGAAGCGGTATTCCCACCATTACCTACTCGCTACCCCTTGTCGACGAGGGCGGAGAAGTATATGCAGTAATGACTGCCGATGTAGGCATCGGATGGATTAATGACTTGGCCATGAAGTCGGACGACATCTTCTGGGATCTCTTTGAAAACGAGAAACCTGTCGAATGTTTCATGGCCACCGCCAAAGGAACAATCATCGCACACACCGACAGCACGAAGGTGCTCAACGAGAATCTGGAGAGCTACCTGAAGTCACTGACGGGAGAGGGAGAAAAAAATCTTTACGAGAGAATCAAGCAGAACAATAGTTCCATCAAGGTATTCTTCGACCAACAGGATCGCATGCAATTCGTCATCTTCAGAACGTTGAAGAGTACCGATTGGACGATGGGAATTATCCTGCCGGCAGCAGATGTAGTAAAACCTGCCAACCAATTCATCATTTCATTTGGCATCACCATGCTGATAGGTATCATCATCGTCGGTATGGTGTGCAGTATGACCATCCGTCGTGTCACCAAGCCCTTGAGGAAATTTGCCGACTCAGCCGACGAGATAGCCAAAGGAAACTTTACGGCATCACTGCCCAAGATCAAAACCAAGGACGAGATGTACCGACTGCGTAACTCCTTCGAAACCATGCAGCTATCACTGGTCAGGCAGATTGAGGAAACGAAAGCCATCAACGCAGAGAAGGGACGCATGGAGGGTGAACTGCAGACTGCCCGAAGCATCCAGATGTCCATGTTGCCGAAGACATTCCCGCCCTACCCTGACCGTGACGATATTGACATCTACGGCCAGCTGGTACCTGCCAAAGAGGTTGGCGGCGACTTGTTCGACTTCTACATCCGCGACGAGAAGCTGTTCTTCTGCATCGGCGACGTCAGCGGCAAGGGTGTTCCTGCCTCACTGCTAATGGCCGTCACACGCTCCCTGTTCCGCACGGTCTCGGCCCACGAGTCGCAACCGGCCCGCATCATGACGACAATCAACGAATCCATAGCAGAGGACAACGATTCGAACATGTTTATCACCTTGTTCATCGGTGTGTTCGACCTGCCTACCGGCCGTCTGCGCTACTCGAATGCAGGCCACGATGTCCCCCTGCTCGTGGGCAATGCAAACACCGGTAAACTGCCTTGCGACTCCAACCTGCCCGTAGGCATTGAGGCCAACTGGAAATTCACGACACAGGAGGCTATCATCGACCCCGGGACTATTATCTTCCTTTACACTGACGGACTGACAGAGGCTGAAAACATCTATTACGACCAGTTCCAGGAAGAACGAATCATTGAAACGATTCGCCTGTCGGAACATACGCCACTACAACTGATACAAAGTATGACAGAAGCCGTACGACAGTTTACAGACCAAGCTGAACAAAATGACGATCAAACTATGTTAGCGATTCAGTACACAAAAGAACAGGACAAGGATGCCCGACTCTGTCGCAGCATTACGCTGTCCAACAACATTGACGAGGTACCTCAGCTGGCAGAATTCGTCGATGAATTCTGCGAGACCATCGGCCTCGACATGTCTATAGCCATGAGCCTGAACCTGGCTCTTGAGGAGGCTGTGGTCAATGTCATGGAATACGCCTACCCTGCAGGCACCAAGGGAAATGTAAACATCGAAGCCAAGGCCAACGACCAACGGCTGAAGTTCGTCATCACTGACTGGGGAACGCCCTTCGACCCCACCGCAAAGTCGGAAGTCGACACTACCTTGTCGGCAGAAGAACGCCCCATCGGCGGTCTGGGCATCCATCTCGTGAGACAAATCATGGACTCCATCAACTACGAGCGAACGGACGGAAAGAACATTCTGACGTTACGGAAAAAGCTCGTTTGAAGGGGTTTTAAAGTTTTTTAACTGACACTATTAGAAGATAGTCTGAGAATTTATTTAAATTTGCAAACTTAATAGAAGAAATGACTGACGTCATACTATCAAGCTTTATCAGTCTGTTTGCACTTTTCGGAAAAGTAGAGCATGTAGACGAGGAACGGGCAAAAGAGATGCTCGTTAGCTATTTGCGTCACCATTTCGGCATTAGAAATATTGAGCTCTATCTGGACCTGTACAGCGACATGCGCATGGCCTACGAGATGACTGAAGACCTGAATACTCAGGACACTGTCCGTTCCATCTGCAGCACGCTGCACGGCAAGATTCGCTCATCAGAAGAGGCATTACTGCTACTGCGACTCATGGAGTTCTGTCAGGGCGACGGCAACGAAGGCAAGGACATGTTCAAGACCATGGCCAGCCAGTTCCATATTCCTGAAGAACAATTCCGCGACTTCACCGACTTTGTGGAAAACCGCGAGAGCGACAGCGTCATCCTGCACGCCATGAAAGGTTTCGACGGAGTCCTAAAGACGTTGTTCGATCGTTATACTGGCCTGCTCATCTTTACCTATATGGGCACCGGCCGCGTGTTGTTGAACGACGTTCCCGTATTGTCTGGTGCTTACCAGGTGTGGCTTCAGAGCAGTGTGATCAAGGGAAGCGGTGGACATCCCATTTACTACTCATCCATCATGAAGTCCTACACCAAGGACGAAACAACAACCCAGGCTGTAGAGTTCTGCGGACGCAACATCAATTTCCGCTTCCGTAACAGCGACAATGGAATGCACGACCTTAGCTTTACCCTCAAGAGTGGTGAGCTGTTGGCTATCATGGGAGGCTCCGGAACGGGTAAGACGACACTGCTCTCTCTGCTGAACGGCACTTTGAAACCCCAGGAAGGCTCCATCACCATCAATGGTCACGATATCAGTGAGCCGAAGGCCAAAGACATGATTGGTTTCGTGCCTCAGGACGACCTGCTTATCGAAGAGCTGACCGTCTACCAGAATCTCTGGTTTACAGCTAAGCTGTGTTTCGAGGGTATGCCTGTAAAGGAACTTGACCGCCGCGTGTTGAAGACCCTCAAAGACTTAGGACTGGATGCCGTCAAAGACCTGAAGGCTGGTTCTCCTATCAACAAATACATCTCTGGCGGACAGCGCAAGCGCCTGAACATCGCCTTGGAGCTGATTCGCGAGCCGGCGGTGCTGTTCCTCGACGAGCCGACCTCCGGACTGTCATCAGCAGATACCGAGAAGGTCATCAACCTGCTGAAGGAACAGACCCTGAAGGGAAAACTGATCATCGTCAACATCCACCAGCCGTCCAGCGACGTCTATAAGCTCTTCGACCGTCTGTGGCTGCTCGACAGAGGCGGATATCCCGTCTTCGACGGCAACCCCATTGATGCCATCACTTATTTCAAGGAGGCAGCTAACTATGCCGACGCCGAAACAAGCGCCTGTCCCATGTGTGGCAACGTCAATCCGGAAATCGTGCTGAACATCATCGACGAGAAGACGCTGAACAGCAACGGAGAACTCTCTGACGAGCGCAAGATGACACCCCAGGAGTGGCACGAGCTCTACCTGAAGAACCGTCCGGAACTCCCCGAGCCTGCAGTGAGCGAGGTTCCGCCGTCCGACCAGAAGAAGCCGAGCGTACTGAAACAGTTCGCCATCTTCCTGCATCGCAATTTCAAGACGAAGATCACCAATGCGCAATATCTTGCCATTACCCTTCTCCAGGCTCCCCTGCTGGCAGTGGTCTGCTCGTTGCTGACCCGCTATGCACCGCCCGAAGGCTATACGGTGATGGATAACAAAAACCTCGTCAGTTACTTCTTCATGGCTGTCATCGTGGCCACGTTTACTGGCATGAGCGGCAGTGCCGAGGAAATCATCAAGGACCGTGCCCTGCTCAAACGCGAAAAGTTCCTCCACCTGTCCTATGGCAGTTACATCTGGTCGAAGATTGTCTACATGGCCTGTGTGTCACTCATACAGACCCTGTTATTCATCGTGGTAGGCAATGCCATTATGGGACTACACGGATTGTTTGGAGTTTGGTGGCTCATCCTCTTCATAACGGCATTCCTGGCCAATTTGACAGGACTGTTGCTCTCTCAGTGCCTCAACTCTGTGGTGGCCATCTACATCAGCATCCCCATGCTGCTCATCCCGCAGATTTTGCTCTGCGGACTGGTGGTCAGCTTCTCCGATTTGACCCCTAAGAGCACTACAGGCAACGTACCACTCATCGGCGACATCATCCCCTCGCGCTGGTCGTACGAGGCGTTAGCGGTGACGTCCTTTACGGATAACGAATACGAACGTAACTTCTTCCAACTCGACAAGGAGAAATACGAGACTCAATACTACAACATGGGACTGCTTTATGAACTGCAGTCGCAGCTGGAAACGCTGAAGGACGAGCAGAAGCGCGGCAAGGAGGTGAACCCTCAACACATGGAGGTCATCCGCACCAACCTGCCCTTAGTCACTGCATACTGTGGCCTACAGCCCTATCAGGGCAACGAGTCCTACCAGTCGCTCTACGACTATATGAAAGATGCTGAGAAACTGCTCTCCAAGCAAAGCAACAAACTGTCGTTGAAGGCCGACCAATATGTAGCAGATTACATCCGCAAGCATGGCAAGGAAGCTCTTCTTGACCTGAAGCGGCAGAATTATAACCTCAAATTGGAGGATTGCGTGATTGGTGCAGACCAGAAACACACGCTTGAAGTCATCGATAACTTTGTCGTGCCTCGCACCGGACTCATCTTCCTGACTCCTCAGAGCAATATGGGACGGGCACCTTTCTATAGTAGTGAGAAGATTCTGGGCGAATGGCACATCAAGACGCTATGGTTCAATATGGCCATTTTGCTGCTGATGTGCATCATCACCACCATCCTCCTGCTGACGGACTGTCCGGGACGATACATGAGAAAAGACAATTAATAGTGAGACAAATAATTAACATTAGTAATAACTCAAACAAAAAAGAAAAAAATGAAGAAATTATCAATTTTAGCTATTGCTTTTGCAGCTATCGTTTTCGCTGCATGTGGTGGTAAAAAGAGTGAGCAGTCGGCAGAGGATGCTGACAGCCTGAAGAGTTTCGAACAACAACAGATTGAAGCCAGCATTAAGATGCACTTCGATAGCATTGCTGCTGAGATTGGCAAGCTGAAGCAGCTCCCCTTCCTGTCTGATGGCGATGACGGTCTGAAGCTGACCAAGGAGGAGAAGCAGGTGAAGCCCGACTATCTGCTCAATCCTGCTGCTGCAGAGGAAGCTACGACGCTGGCTGAGAAGTATCGCATCCTCAGTGCACTGAACGTCGACAAGAAGATTGCTACTCTCTATGAGATGCCTACCGAGGACTACGACAAAGCTATCACCAAGCTGGTTGCCGACATCAACGATCCTTCTTTCAAGGCTATCGACGACACCAACACGCTCTATGAGACGTCTAACACACTCTACGACGCCATGAACGAGAACGGTCGCATCAACTTCTTCTGGCAGATGGCTTCTGCAGCTCTCGTCGAAGAGCTCTATGTCGCCAACCAGAATCCTGACAAGTTCCTCAGCACCTTCACCGACGAGGCTGCTTCGAACGTTACTTTCCGCACCATCCTCATTCTCGACGCCATCAACCGTCTGGCACAGTTCGATCCCGACATCCAGCCCGTTGCCAAGGCTCTTGCTCCTCTGGACGTGCTCAACGCTACAACTGTTGCAGAGCTGAAGGAGCAGATTGCAAAGGCTAAGGAGCAGATCAACGATGCTCACAAGACTATTATCAAGTAAACCAACGTAACTGCTATGATTTTTGATGTAAAAGAACAAAACGACGGCTATCTTGCCACAGTCAGTGGACGACTTGATACGCCTGCTGCTGTAAAAGCCCAACAGGAGATTGCTCCATTGTTGGAGAATGCCAATAAGGAAATCATCCTCGACTGTAAGGATTTGGAGTACATCAGCTCGTCTGGTCTCCGTCTGTTCCTCACCATCCGCAAGGAGGCTTCTGCCAAGGGTGGAAAAGTCATTATCGAGCACATCAACGACGAGATCAAGAAGGTATTCATGATGACCGGTTTCTTCAATCTGTTTGACATCCGCTAAACAGCAATGAAGGAATACGGCCTCGACCTACATGGAGAGATGCTTCTCGAAGAGTACTGCGCCAAGCAGCCACTCTTCGAGAGGCTTCAATCTGTGGTCATGGAGCAACTCGGAGCCCTGGTCCGCCAGAGTGGCATTGAGGTCAACTCCATGGAGTCTCGCATCAAGGCTGAGGAGTCACTGGCAGGGAAGCTGCGTCGGAAAGGCCACAAATACAACTCGCTGTTGGACATCACCGACATCTTCGGTGCGCGCATCATCACGTTCTACAACGAAGACGTCGACCGTATTGCCTCGATGGCCGAGGTGCTGTTCGAGATTGACTGGGCCAACTCCGTCGACAAACGCCGCATGCACGATTTCGACAGTTTCGGCTACAACTCACTACACTACATCTGCCGCCTGCCCGAGTCGCTGTATTCCGATCCGGAAATGCCCGAGCTCAACCAGATTCGCTTTGAATTGCAGATGCGCACAGCCCTGCAACATGTATGGTCAGCCATTCAGCACGACATCGGCTACAAGTCTGAAATTGAGACGCCTATGGAGTACCATCGCAACCTCAGCCGTCTGGCTGGTATGCTCGAACTTGCCGATAATGAGTTCAGCCGTATTCGCAATGGTATCGCCGACTACCGCCGTCGTGCACAAAGTCTCGTACAGAGCGGACGCCTCGAGGAAGTTCCCCTTGATGGCGACACCTTCCGCAGCTATCTCGACAAGCGTCCTTTCGACAAGCTGAACCGCAAGATAGCAGCCATCACACAGGCCGAATTGCACGAAGCCCCCATGCGCCCTTATCTGGCTGCATTGCGCCACATGGGCATGGAGACTTTAGGCGACGTGGAACGCCTGATGCGCGATAATTTCGACGATGCCTACCAGCTGGCATTGTTCCAGCTGGGCAGCACCGATATCGACATTCTCGCCGAAACCATCGGACTGCAAAACCTTTGCATTGTCCACCTGCTCAAGACGGGAGGCGGCAAACTGGCCCTTGTCCAGTTGTTCGACACCGTCAATGGCAAGATGCCACAAAACGAAATTCTCGCCTCCATGGTCATGGAACAGGCTAGTCATCTGGAATTCATGAACAAATCAAACAATTAGATGAATTCCTCCCCACGGCCCAAGATAGCAGTCATCGATAGCAACACACTTGCTGTGCTGGGGCTCAAACAGCTGTTGCTGAACATCATCCCTTTCATGACCGTCGACACCTTTGGCTCGATGGCAGAACTTGAGGCGAACCAGCCCGACGTCTATATGCACTATTTCGTCTCGCTGGACATTCTGCTCAGCAACCGTACTTTTTTTACTGAGCGACGCCGCAAGACCATCGTCCTCACCCTGTCACTGTCCGACACCTCGCAGCCTGCTGACTTCCACTCGCTCTGCATCAACCAGCCCGAACCACAGCTGATCCGACAGCTGCTCCTGTTAGAGCAGCATGCCCACGGACAGGGACAGCATCTGCCCCCTACCCCACAGATCCTGCAACGCAAAATCCTGACCGACCGCGAAATCCAGGTGATGGCACTCATTGTTCAGGGGTATATCAACAAAGAGATTGCCGACCGCTTGCATATCGGCCTCTCCACCGTCATCACCCATCGCAAGAATATCATGGAGAAGCTCGGCATGAAGAGCGTTTCCGCACTCACCATCTATGCCGTGATGCACGGCTATGTCGACATCAACAAAATCTGATGTCCACTCCGTAATCCCGTTTGCTACAGCTTTTCTCCGCAATGTGAGCAATAGCGGTCTTCGTCGCGCACCATAGCGTCGCAACGCGGACAGTGGCCGTCCTTCGGCTTTTCTTTCACCTCGTCAATGATGTTGGCCGTCACAATACCTGTGGGTACAGCAATAATGGTGTAGCCCAACAGCATGACGAAAGCCGACAGCAGACGCCCGATAGCCGTAACCGGTGTGATGTCGCCATAGCCCACGGTGGTCATCGTCACAATAGCCCAATACACCGATGTGGCCAAATCGGTAAACTGCGTGTCTGGCCGCCCGTTCTCCACCATAAACATCAGCGTTCCCAGACAGATGTCCAATATCAGTACAAACAGAAAGTATACTGCAATCTTGGTGAGACTCTTCTGCAGCGAGCGCATCAGCATGTATCCCTCGTTGATGAAGCTGAACAGCTTGAAAATGCGGAAGATACGGATGAAACGGAACGAACGCAACAGAATCATATACCGTGCATTGGGCAAGAAGTACGACAGATAAGGCGGCAAGATTGACAACAGGTCAATGACGCCGAAGAAACTCAGCACATAGTCGCGCTTACGCGGTGAACAGTAGACGCGGGCAATATACTCTACCGTGAAGAAGAACGTCAGCAGGTATTCCAGAATCTCCAGCACCAGCTTAAAGGTACGTGCCAGGGAGGGAACGGTCTCGACGAACGAGATGAGGATGCTCAGCGAGATGGCAACAATCAGCGTGAGGTCGAAGATGCGTCCTATCGGGTGCTCCGACTCGAACATGATGCTGTAAAGTCGTTCTTTCTCAAGCCATTGGGGTTTCTTCATACGCATAGATGTTTGCATTTTCGATGCAAATATACGAAATACTTTCCAAAAATCAAAATAATCGCCGCGATTTACAACCTGATCTTGATGGTTTTCTCTGCCACCTTGACAATATAAATCTGTCCGGCAGTTAACGGAATCATTTGCTGAACGTGGCTGATGACCACCGAACGGACGAGTCTGCCGTCAAGGGTATAGACACTGACAGTCTGCCCTTCCAGTGCACGGTCGACAACGATACCGCCGTCAGAGCCAAGCACCCTCACCTTGCTGTCGTCCACCGTCTGCACGCCCGTCCCTTCCTGTTCGTAAGCAATGCGTATGGTGCTCTTTTCGCGCAGTACGGGTGTGTCAATATAGGTTCCGTCCTGTATCTGGTCGGTGATGTCCTCGCCATTGAACGTCAGGCTGTTCACGCGCCATCCCTCGTCAGCGAGTACCTGGTAGCGCAGCGCGTGGTTCTTGGCTACCGACAGCGTGACGACGCCCTGTTCTGTCTGCACGATGTCGACATCCACCAAGGCATCAACAAAACGCACATACAATTCGCCGTTCTCAGCCATGGCATCGATAGTGAAACGGTTGTCTGTCACCTTGTCGGTGTAGTAGTGCGAGCCGTGATTAGCGTAGCGCACCTCCACATAGCCTGGCGCATGGTCTTCGTCAGGCTCGATGGTAAAGGTGGCTTTCTCGCCGTAGGGAACGAGCATGCAGCCGCCTTCCTGCCCGACGGTCCACTGGCCGTACGACACGGCTCCGCCCTCGCCGACATGCAGCAGCATGTTGTGGTAACAGGTTCCCATGTCCTGCTCGGAAATGTGCTTGAAGTTCTTCCAGAAGTCAGCCTGCTGGTAGGCACTTTTACAATCTGTCGGTACCACGAGTTCGGCCTGCTCGAACATATCGAGGATTTCCTGGGGGAAAGTAGTGTCGTTGTAGGTCGGCGGCTGCTGGCAGCGCACGACGATGCGGCGCAGCGAGCGGCATCCGCTTAGTGTACCACTCGCGATACTTATCAGTCCCTCGCCGATGGTCAGACGCTCCAGGCTGCTGCAGTTCTGGAACAGCCAGAATCGCATATAAGGCATCGCTGCCGGCAGCACCACCTCCTTCAAACTGCTGCAGCCGTCGAATACCGACTGCCCCATCTCGCGAACTGACTGGGGAATGGTGATTTCCTTCAAATTGGTGCATCCCTTAAATACGCCGCTCTCGATGGTCTGCAGTCCTTCGGGCAGCACGACTTTCTCCAGACTCGTACAGCCCGCAAAACCATTCAGATTCTCGATAGCCCCCTTAAATACGACTTCCTTCAACTTGGTACAGCCGACAAAAGCGTCAAGCCATATCTTATCCAATGGCCCGTTGAAGACTACACGTTCCAAATTCTTGCATCGTTTGAAGGCGTCGGTACCTACTTCGCGCAGAAGCTCGGGAAGTTCCAAGTTCGTCAGACCATTACAACCAGAGAAGGCTTCATATCCAATCTTGCCGATACCACCGGGCAACGCTATCTTGCTGAGCTTGGTGCAACCCGAAAAACATCCTTGCGGTATTTCCTCCAGCGTAGCAGGCAAATTCACGTAGGTCAATTTCTGACAGCCCTCAAACGCCCAGCCACCAATGGTTGTCACAGACGGAGGCAGAATGATGCTATCCACTAACAGACTTTGGAACGCAGTCTGCCCGATGCCCGTCACGTCGAGAACGTGATTCCGCACCGTGACAGTGGCAGGCACCTCCAGTTTCGTGGTGTCCTTGCCCCACTCCATATCCACCTTAGCCAGCGTAACACTGGTTGGCGACGTGATGTTGTATTCGTAAATACCTTCTTTCACGTCAGCGCCATAGACACACCGTGTTGTCAGCAGCAGCGCTGCAAGTATGATGTTTGCTTTCATTGTTTTACCCTTTTTTACTCTTTCTTATACGTTATCGTAATCGTGTGGTCGTCGCTCGTCCAGTCTTCATAGTGTATCACTCCCGTCTTGCCGTCGTGCTTGGGCGACTCGGACGTCTGCCAGAAACTGGAGTAGTCCTTTAACATTTTAATACGGTATCCTTCAGCTGCCGTCACCTTGACATCCATACGGGTCTTCGAGGCAGGAATGACATAGATGCCGCCACCAGAACCCTGCGATATCGTGACGGCATAGCTGCGCCAGGGAATATCGACCACGATGTCCAGATTCTCGCTGACGGCATCGAGCGACAGCTGATACTGGTTCCCCTCCACCTCCATTTGCGGCAATATCTCCTCGCCGTTCACCTTCACGGAGGCCACGTAGCGCGTACCGCCAGAGTAGGAACTGGCATCGTCCAGCAAGATGGTAAGCTTCAACGGCTCTCCCTTCTCTAATTCCAACCAATACGGTCTCAGCAAGGCATCCACCGCCGCGTCGTTCACCTTGACGGTGCTGTAGCCCGTCGACATCACTTGCACCTCGCAATATTCCTTGCCCGACGTGTTGTCCTCCACGACATTCAGGAATTCCTTCCAGACATCCAGCCCGCGATAGTAAGCTCTGGTGCCTTCAGGCACGTGAAGGGTAGCGAAATACAGTACCGATTTGGAGAAAGCCTCCGACTGAACATAATAGGGCCATTCGGTCTGTATCTTTGGAGCCTTCATAACGACCTCTGCTAAGTGCTGGCAATAAAAGGCCTCCTTTCCAATCTTCTGAATACCCTCCGGCAGGGTAATGCTTTCTATGTCTGTATTATAAAACGCCTTGAATCCAATGCTCTTCACCGCAGCCGGCATCTGGAAAGCCTTCAGACTGGTGCAGTCCGAGAAACAATAATCAGGAATGGTTGCCACATTGTCGCTGAAAGTCACCTCCTGTAGGGCTGTGCACTTATCGAAAGCCTGCGATTCTATCTGTAACATCGAGGCAGGAAAATCCAACCGCTGCAATGACGAGCAATACTGGAAACACGCCAATCCCACACGCTCCAATTGTTTCGGAATATACAAGTCTTTCAGCATTGGGCAATTACAGAAGCAAGAGGTATCAAACTCTTTCACCTGGTCGCCCATCGTCACACGCTCCAACGCAGTGCAGCCACTGAATGTCGATCCTCTGAGGGTAGTCACTCCTGCAGGAATGTCAATCTCCTTCAACGCCTTGCAGTCGGCAAAAGCCCCTAAACCAATCATAGTCAGGCTTGACGGCAACTGGATGTCTGACAATTTAACACAACCATAGAACGTATTGTCAGGCAGTTCCTTCATACCTTCAGGCAATGAAACGCGGGTCAGTTGATAGCAACTCGAAAACACATACTGGCCAAAATCAATGACCCTGTCGAGGGTAAACGACGTGATGTTCGTATACCCGAAAGCATAGTCGCCAATGCGAGTCACCCGCAACTTCCGGCTTTCGTTCTCCACAAACTCAGGAATGACGATGTCGCCCTCCGGCGTTGGCTGATGGTAGTATTGATATGTCACCTCTGCCGTCGAGTCCGTCAGCTGTCGGTACCAGAGCCCCTGATATTCAAACTCTTGCGCCCTGCCCGTCGCTGCAAGCAGCACGAACAGCAACGCGCAAACCATTCTCTTACTATTCAACTTCATTCGCATGATACTATTTTTATGCATTTTTTATTCTTTCAGCTTGCAAAGATATAAAAAACCATAGACTTTTCTACAAACGTCCCCGCTTTTTTATCTTTTTTTTGCACTTCACGGAGATTACTCCGGACAAAATGGTAGCAAAATACGTCGGACAGAAAAAAAATTCCGTCGGACAGAAAAAAAATTCCGTCGGACGAAATAAAAATTCCGTCGGACGAAATAAAAATTTCTCCGGACGAAATTTTTATTACTCCCAGCGTATTTCCGTATAACCGCTTTAATTAATTCGATTTTCCTTTGGAATTTTGCTCGTTTATTTGTATCTTTGTCGAACAAATTCAAAGAGTGATGACTACGAAACTGAAATCAATGTTGCAGCAACTGCTGCAAAGCCCACGGCGATTCCCTGTTGAGCTGGCTCTGGGCGTGGCGTTCTTTATCATAGCCGTATGGGACAGCGAGACTTCCGCATGGAATGATGCGGCACGACAATATGAGAGTGCCGTCAACGGCGACATACTATGGCTGTTCGTCCCGTTGATGACCTTGACGTTCTGGCTCCATCGGGTGAACCGCTGGGCCTACATCGCCTCGTTTTTCCTGTTCCTGCCGCTGATGGCTCTCGACTTGAAGCCGTTCCTGTGGACCTACGGCTATGCGTTCACCTACCTCCTGGCAGGCATTCTGCTGATAGTAGGGAACAAACGGCTTGACAACCGTCCGTTTGCGGCTCATGCCCTGCATGTGGTCACTCAGCTGTTCTTCGGACTGATTATCAGCGGCATCCTCACCCTGGCGGTGTTGGCCATCGTGGCCTCGTTCTTCTATATCTTCGGCATCGACGAACCCAAAAATCTCTACCAGTATATCTACCAGTTCATCTGGTTCGTGCTGGCTCCGCAGGTGTGCTGCACCCTGATCCGTCAGAACGAGGACGAGGTCAGCGAACCCTTTAAGGTGCTCAGGCTCATACTGAACTTCATCCTTTCGCCAGCCGTCATCATCTACACCGTCATCCTCTATACCTATTTTATAAAGATAGTCTTCGAGTGGGACTTGCCCAAAGGCGGTGTAGCCTGGATGGTGATGGGATTTATCACGGTGGCACTGATAGGGCGCGTGGCACAGTCGATTCTCAGTCAGCGGTACTACGACTGGTTCTACAGCCGCTTCACGCTGATAGCCATTCCGCCGCTTATCATGTACTGGATAGGTTCCATCTACCGCATCCGGCTGTACAGCTTCACCGAGAGCCGTTTCTACCTGATGGTGGCCGGTGTGCTGATGACGCTCTTCGTGCTGATGCTATGGAAGGAGCGCACACGCCGATACCAGCTGATGGCACTCATCTTCGGTGCAGCCATCATCCTCTTTACCTACATCCCGGGCATTTCGGCCAAGAGCATCGGACTGAGCTGCCAGCAGCAGCGACTCGCCCAGCTCGTCAGCGAACTGAAGCTGACAGATGCCAAGACGGGCAAGCTGAATGACGAGATAGAAGACATGAGACGCATCAGGCAGGACAGCCTGTTGTGCGAGCAGTACAAGGACGTCACCAGCGTCATCGAGTATGTCCGCCACGAAATGGGAACCGACGAGTTCAAGAAACAATATGGCGAATGGTCGCACTCTGAGTATACCTTTTGCTATAGCGACAATAGTATTTTGAACGACGTGTGGATCAAAAGAAAGAAGCCCGTTGACGTGGGCGAATATCGCATATTGCTACCAGAAAGTAAATACAAGGGTGACTATAACGGCCAGGATTTCATGGTCAGAAACTCTGATGGTGACATAATTCTGAGATACCCCATCATATCAATCATCAGCAAGGACTGCTTGCTTTTGCATCGTCCAGAACAGCTCATGACCTACCGTAATGACTCACTACTTCTAGTACTTCAGGAAATCTGCATCAACGACAGTTCTATCATTGGCATCGACCACAACGACTATCAGTTGTTCAAGAAGGGAATGAAATAACGACCTTTATCCACAATTCGATGCAATGTTTGTATCATGTGGTCTGTCCCCGCGATACACGTGCATTATCCCGTCAATTTTGTGAGGTCACCGAACTCTTCGTGGCGGTATTCTTTTATTGTTTTTTTAGGAAAGGCAAAATATATTTGGCATTCAGGAGAAATATTCGTACCTTTGTCGTCGGAATAATGATTGTGTTGCCAATGAGGCAACGGACAGTCATAATTTTTATAGTAAGATTAACTTAAATAAATTGATTATGTTTAGGAAAAATTTATTGATTTTGGTGCTCATGGCACTGCCTATTTTTGGTTATGCACAGCTGAAAGTGGCTTCAAGCGGCAAAGTTGCCATTGCAACTTCTTCACCATTTGCTGGGTCAATGCTATCGGTTGGATCCAATAGTTTCAACTCTACATATAAAATGGGAGTATACTCTAATTTGCATGGGTTTTCAACTACAGTGGGCGTTGGCGTACTTGGATATGGCAATAATACCATAAAAACATCAGCCTGTTTAAGCGTAGGCATTCTGGGTATTGGCGCGTCAACTATTGGGGGAACAGAATATGGAGTTATGGGGTTAATAAACGGAACGATGAATGGTGCAGCCGTTCTTGGTTCGACAATCGGACGTGGGTGGACTTTATCAGGCAGGTATGCAGGATTCTTCTATGGGGACACCTATATCGATGGTTCACTAACTACAGGAGAGGTCATCATCCCATCTACTCAGAATGGGTTGGACAACATCTCATCATTTAGCGAAAGAACAAAGGATGCTCTTAGTGATATCATGCAGATGAAAGTCATTTCCTTTAACTACAAATATGTTTCACCAAGGGAATCCGAAGGAGTGCCCGCCCCAAACAGTGAAAATGATGACGCCAAAATGAAAGAGGCAGAAAGAATGGCACAAAAAAAGGCCGAACAGAAACATTTTGGTCTATCTATAGAAGAGCTACAAAAGATATATCCTGAGCTTGTTCGTACAGGGCAGGACGGTAATCATGGTATAAATTATGTAGAACTCATACCCGTATTAGTCCAATCTATTCAGGAATTGAAGCAGGAGTTAGACGAATTGCGTGGAGTGTCAAAAGCACCAGAATATATGGTAAGTACTGAGGTAGGCAATATAAACGCCATCGGTTCCAACAACGTACTTTATCAAAATGTGCCAAACCCTTTTAAAGGACAAACTATCATTCGTTTCAAACTTGCTGAAAATGCAAAGGAAGCAGCTATATGCATTTACGACATGTCGGGCAAGCTGATACAAAAATGCCCCATTTCATCGGGCATGGAAAACATTTCTGTCGGCGGTTACGAGCTTAATGAAGGTTTATATCTTTACTCTCTCGTGGTTAATGGTCGAGAAATAGACACGAAAAAGATGGTGATTACAAAATAGATAAATATGAAAAGATATTTCATGTTACTACTTTCTTTTTTGGTTCTTACAGGAATAAGAGCCCAAAGTGAAAGTTGTTTCCTTTTGCAAGAGCAGAATGAGGGACTACTACAGGTTTATGCTCTCAATAAATTAATTACGACAAACACTTCTTTAAGTATTCATGATATTTGTAAGGGCGCACAGATAGCTGGTGTTAGCATAGATGCAAAAATACAGAGAACTAGCATAAATTATCATGTGCGTGTTGTCGCAAAAGATATAAAGGGAAAAGAATATCAAATAATAGAGGCGTTTAAGGAACTCTGGGATGAAGGAGAATTTGACATTCAAAACTATTGTGAAGAAAGTTCTCTATTGGGCGGGGTTGTTCTTGATTCTATTAAAGTCTTTTTGGATAATGCGACTATTAGAGTAACTAAAATTCACCTTGCTATTCAAGCATCAAATCACACTAATATTACAGCCAAGACAGAAAAGGAAGATCTTAGACGTAAACAGGCAGAAACTATAGTAAACAAGATAAACGATTATAATAAATCCAATAATAAACTTTGGGTTGCTGGCTTAACAAAGCTGTCTTATAAAAGTTATGAGGAAAAGAAGAAATTGTTTAACATCGGAAATGGTTTGTTTCTTGATGGGTTTGAATATTATGTTGGGGGAATCTTTGAAATACCAAGCGAAGACACAAAAGGGGTAAAAAGAGCAAGTAATTTATCTATAAACGGCTCAACTTCTTCATATGTTGAAAACTTTGATTGGAGGTGCCGTCATGGAAAAGATTGGACCACGCCAATAAAGAGTCAAGGAGAAAGTAGTTATTGCGTAGCCTTTGCTAGTACCGCCACGCTTGAATCTTTAGTCAATATATATAAAAACAACAAGATAGATTTGTCGCTGTCAGTTCAAGAAATCGGGTGCTGTGCATCAGACTGTGAAAATGTTTACGATGAAGGTATGTTAGATATCGAAGCCTTAGATTATCTTAAATATAACGGTGTCTGCGACTCTTTATCATATCCATTTGCAGATGAGCCAGGACATGTTTGCGAATCTGATAGTATTATACCTCAGATGCGTATTTATATATCCGATTATTCCATGGTCCCATATAATCCTGACAGTATAAAAAAAGCACTAATCCACAAAGGTCCACTGCTTTCCGGATATCGTGGACACGCAATGTCCCTTATAGGGTACGGAAAAGTAAATGCTGGTGATAGTTTGTTCTATTACATGTGGGTGAACGGGAATCCTACTCTCTCATATATTATAATACAAGATGACGATCCGCGCATAGGTAAAACATTTTGGATATTCAAAAATAGTTTGGTGGACAATGGATATTCTAAAAATGGGTATACCTATCTACTCTATGGTCTCGATGAATATGTAGAAGAGTGCTATTCATATACATTACCCAGCTATCCTGCAAATGAAGTGTTATGCCTTGATGAAGATGGGGATGGTCTTTATAACTGGGGACTTGGATCTAAACCTTCCAATTGCCCCCCATGGGTACCTGATATTGAAGACGGAGATGATTCCAATATCAACTATGGAGCTATAGATTATTATGGCAATCTTGAAGAATTGCCACAAGGAATCACTATTAACACTCCACAAACTTATTCGTCAAATAGTTCAACACAATATAGATTAGGCATTGTCAATGGCGGGATATTGACGATAACGGGAACAACTACTCTAACTGGTGATTCAAGCATCAGGGTATGTGAAGGGGGAATTCTTATTATTGACGGCGGAATCCTCCAGAATGCCGACTTGACATTAGTTCCCGGCAGCACATTAATCATTAAGAATGATGGTGTCATCAATATGGCTACAGAAAAGGCATTTGAAGCACCCGAAGGAGCTATTGTAAACATCGAAAGTGGCGAAATTTTTTAAAATCATCAGATTTATACTTTTAGTCGATTTTATTTCGTATATTTTCATCTTATTTACCAATACTATCATTCATTTAATTCAGATAGCTATGAAAAGAAAGGCATTCAAAAGTTTGGCAACTATGCTGATGTGTCTAGTCGTTATGGTTGGATGTTCAAACAATGACGAGACAACAAAGGGCGAGAATCTGACACCAGAAGAGGCCGCCAAAGAGGATCCACAGACTGCCGCCTATGCTCCCGTGTTGAAGGAAGGGCGCTCTTGGAGATACCATTTCAAACTGATTACAGACATATCCTTATATGTCCGGGGGGATACACTAATCAATGGGATCCTGTATAAAAAGATATACGCCATAGACAAACGTCTGCGCCGCGACGGAAGCCCCGGCTACACTTGTGCAATGAGAGAAGACGGCAGCAAGTTGTACGCCGTTCTGAACGGCCAAAGCGAGGAGGGGGTTGTCATCGACTACGAGGCAGCCTTTCAGGTTGGCAGTCGAATAAGCCTTTATAACAACCATGGTCAGTATGAAGACTTCTACGAGGTGTCCAAAACATCTGAGATCGTCACCCAAGGATTTCAATACAAGGTGACTAGGCTGGATGATACAGAGAGTCAGTACCCCTTTTATTATGTCTGGATACAGGGTGTCGGTTTCTACACCAGAGGCATTAAACTCACTTTTGCCAAAAACGCTGCAGGTGGTGACTATTACTATGTGTTTGATGCCTGCTACGACGGCGACGTGTGTATTTATCAGCGGACTGACGTGAATATAGGCGCCGCCTTCGGATTGACAGAATAATGAATCGTGGGGACTGCGTGATACCATTTCCAAAGGAAATTGGATCATCAGATTGCAAGGCCACACTTCGATCTTTAGTCGAAGAACCGCATTCTATGCTAAATTCCAAACATTGATTGATATTTAACTATTTATTTAACACTTGAGGAGATAATCT
>SUYI01000043.1 GCA_015060485.1 Prevotella sp.
ACGCTCCTCGGGGGTGTCCAGCACGATGTTGTCCTTGCTATACAGATAGGGGTTCTTGTCCAGCAGTCCTGCACGGAACTTATAGCGCAGCACGTTCTTCACGGCACGCTCCAAGGTTGCCGGAGCCACCAGTCCGCTGTCGATGGCGGCCTGCAGATGCTGGAAATTGGCACCCGTCGGGAAGTCCACGTCGCAACCGCCATTGATAGCCATCGCAGCCTTCACTGTAGCAGCGGCAGCCAATTCTTCATTCTTCACTCTTAATTCTTCATTCAACGGCAGCTGGTCAATAGCCGTATAGTCGCTCACCACCATGCCGTCGAAGCCCAGATAGTCGCGCAGGATGTCTTTCAGAATCACGCTGTCTGCCACACAAGTCACCTTCCCGCCTTTCATCGTGTGGTACCCCGGCATCACGGCCTTGCTGCCAGCCTCGCGGATCATCGCCTCGTGGGGCAGCAGAATATCTTCCATCAGCTCCTGCTCGTCGGCATCGCCACCGCCGCCATAGCCCAGGTAGTGCTTCGAACAGGCTCCCACACCTTTACGCAGGTCGCCTTGCTGCAAACCGCGCACAAAGGCCACACCCATCGCTGCCGACAGGTAGCCGTCCTCGCCGTACGACTCCTCCAGACGGTTGAACGACGGCGTACGACACACGTCGACCATCGGCGACAGCGACAGCACACCACCCATCCGGCGCATCGTCGTGCTCGTCTGACGGGTCTTCACCTCGGCCAATTCAGTGTTAAACGAACACGCCTGACCGATTTGCTGCGGATAGATCGTTGCACCGCGGGTATTGATGCCCGACAGCACCTCCTCGTGAAACAAGGCGGGGATACCGCTCGGCGTATGTGTCATCAGCCATTCCTGCACGGCGGCCACACGGTCGCGCAGCACGTTCGGATCCAACGGCTTCTGGCTGGCATACTGCGAGAAATGTCCGATGCCGTTCGGTATCAGCTCCTTGCATTTCATAGTATCCAACCGTCCCTGTCCGTCAAACAGGTCGTCCATAAACGCACTACGCAGCTGGGCTATGCGCTCCTCCTGCGTCATCCGCTGGTAGAGCTCGTCAATCTTCTGTTCCATATCCTTGTCCAAAGCAGGCTGACAGGCGGCCATCATAGCCGCCACACCAGTCATGATGAGGTACTTAATTTTCATAGACATTATGTTTTGCCTGCAAAATTACAAAAAAAATCCCGACCGCCCCACCCTCTCGTGTAACACAAACTATTCCGTATGTAACATATACATTGTTGTGATGGATAAAACAAAAGACAGGAGGCTTGAGCTATGTGCTCAGGCCTCCTTTTGTGGTTTAAACTCTGCAAAGCAGAGGGTATATTACTTGAGTTTCAGGATCTCGAGTGCGGGGTTGTACTCGGGGTCGATGGTCAGAATCTTCTCTGCGAAGCTCTTGGCAGCAGGGATGTTCTTGTCGAGGTACGAGCCGAACATGAGGTAGTGGAGGCTGTACTTCAGCATGGTGTTCTCGCTCTTCGAGCGGTCGGCCTTGTCGCCGAGCAGATCGACAACCTTCTGGTAGTCGGCCTTGGCCAGACGCCCTGCCATGTCCTTATCGGTCTTGTTGATGAGCTCGGCACGCTTGTAGGAAGCGTAAGCCTGCTGGATGGGGAACTTCTCGCCGATGGTGGCATAGACTTCGGCAGCCTTCTTGAGCAGGGCAACCTTTGCAGCATCGTCGGCCTCTTCCTTAGCGAAAGAAGAATAGATGTCGGCCAGGGTCTCGTAGTCGTCGACCTTCACCTCGGGCTTGCAGCCGAGGAACTCCTGGTAGTACTTGATGGCATTGTCGAGGTCGCCGTCCTTCTGGTGTGACTGGGCGAGGGTCTTCAGGATGTCCCAGCGCTTGATCATTGACGAGTCGCTGACCAGGTCGAGGGCCTTATGGTAGGATGCCTTGGCATTCTCCTTGTCGTTGAGGGCCTCGTGGATGAGGGCTGCATAGTAGTGGTCGTATTCAGAGAACTCGACGTCCTTGATTTCGTTGAAATACTTGTGCAGGTAGGTCTTGGCAGCATCGTAGTTCTTCAGCTCGTAGTTGCTGAACATGGCCAGACGGGTGAAGGTGGGGTTGCCGGGATTATTCTTCAGACCCTGCTCGCAGGCCTTGAGGGCATCGTCGAAGTGTCCGCCGAAGTAGCTGGCACGGGCGAACTCGTTGAGGTAGCTGGGGTCGATATTCTCGACGGGAACCTGCTTGAAGGCCTCGTAAGCCGACTTGCGGTCGCCGGAGATCATGAAGATGTGTCCCTTGATGGCGTCGACGCTGATGTCGGGACGTGCAGCCTTGAGCTCGTCGAGCTTGCGGGCAGCACCGCGGGGGTCGATTTTACGATAGACGAGGGCATACTTGTAGTATGCGTCGACGAGCTTGGGATCGGCATAGATGGCCTGATCGTACTGTGCAGCAGCGGCACCGCCATCGTCGGCAAGTGCTGCGATGTCGCCCAACAGGATGTAGGCAGGAGCGCACTTGTTCTTGGAAGCCTGCAGGGCATACTCCGCATAGATGCGGGCATTGGCGGTGTCCTTGACCTCGAAGAAGGCGCGACCGAAGGCAATGAGGTTCTCGGCGTTCTTCTTGTTGGCCTTGTAGAACGGCTTCATCTGCTTGGCGAGGTCGGCGGGTTTGCTACTAATAATTTTCTTCACGGCATCTACGTCGGCCTTGGAGCCGTCCTGTGCCTTCACTGAAGTGCCGAATCCTAACATCAGCACTCCCATCAATACATATTTAATCGCTTTCATAATTCTTGTTTTTAAAAGGTTATACAATCTGTTTGTTTCGCAACTCTTATCTGTTATCTTTTATCTCTTATCTGTCTCTATGATGTTTCTGCACTGAAAAGGTTTATTTGGTGTTGACAATTACCTCGCGGACGTTCATGTTGGCCGTACGGGGAAGGAGTCCGGCACGGAGGATAATCTTCTGACCTCTGGGCAGTTGGCAGAAATGGGCAAACGCCGTCGGCTGACCATTGGGGCGCGGGTCGTTGAGCAGCGCGTAGATGGTGCGGATGAGCGGGTAGTTGCCGTTGTATAGATAGTACTGATAGGGCTGGTAGCTGTTGTATTTCTCAGCAGTCTTCATCTTGGAGACGCCCATCACGGTAATATTCTTCTTGAAGGTGACGTTGGTGGTGTCGCGCTTGTCGTTGAGCCAGTTGGAGCCGATGATGCCAAGGGCATTGTGATGGCTCTCCACGTAGTCGATGACGGCAGCACTGGTCTTGACGGCACCGATGTTGGGATTGGTGAACTCCTTGCCTCCGAGAATGGAGTCAACGCACCAGCGGACGGTGCTGGACAGGGGATTGTCGAACACGACGTCGATGGTTCCCAGCTTGGACTGGGGATAGATGTCGCCCCACTTGGTTGCCTCGCCGCGAAGGATGCGTGCAAAATCGGTGACGGTGATGCACGAGTCGGGGTTGGCATTGTTGACGATGATGGCCAGGCCGTCGTAGGCAATGGGTATTGCCCGGGGCAGATACTGACGGTCGCGCAGGCTTTGCTCTTCCTTGGCAGTGAAGCGGCGGGTGGTGAAGGCTAGCCACGTGTCGAGCTTCACGAGGCGCTTGACGGCGTCCTGCTCGTTGAGGTAGTCGACAGCTATCGTGTCGAGCCGCTGGCTGTTGAAATAGAAGAGTTCCTCGTCGAGGATGGGGAAGAAACTCTCGTCGGCCACAAAAGCCTGTGCAGCCTTCTGATAGGCTTCCTCCAATTCAGGATTAGGCTTGTTCCCACATGCGGAGAACAAGCCTAATACGAGTGTTAATCCAATAATACTATTGAATGCGTTTCTAATCATTTTGATTCAATTACTGAAGACGGAAGGTTACGGGCACGGTGTACTTCACACGGACGGCAGAACCGTTCTGCTTACCGGGAATCCACCTAGGCATGCTCTTCACCACGCGTACGGCCTCCTTGTCGAGTGAGGGGTCGACGGACTTCACGACGCGTACGTCGGTGATAGAACCGTCGCGCTCAACGACGAAGGTACATACGACACGTCCCTGAACACCATTCTCCTCGGCTACTACCGGGTACTTGATGTTGCTCGACAGATACTGCATCAGGGCGCTGGGACCGCCGGGGAATGAAGGCATCTGTTCAACGACGTCGAACACCTTCGTTTCCTCTTCCTTCACAGGCTCCGGTTCAGCAATCTTCTCTTCGACATGCTTTACTTCGGCAGTCTCGTCGTTACCTTCGACAGTGAATGCACCGATGGCGGTGTTGGTCTCTGCCAGGTCGTCCTGAGACTTCATCTCCTGATCTTCCTTCACCTCGTTATCCTTCTTGATTTCAGGAACGGTGAAAGCCACTGAGCTCTTGACACGCTCGACTTCGATTTTCTCGACCTCGGGCTCGTCCTTCTTCTCTTCCTTGATTTCCTTCTTCTCGGCCAGGCTCTGCAGCTCGACATCGGTCTCGATAGCGGCATTGCGTGATGCCATGTAGTTATCGAATGAAACCTTTGCAATGACGATGGCTGCAATGATAGCAAAGCCAATGAACATGGTAACCAGGGCCTTCAAGTTACGGACGCCCGTATTCTTGCGCAATTGATAAGCTCCATATGCCTGGTTTTTACCTTCGAATACAAGGTCAACCCAGTTGTTGTCAATAAGATCTATTTTTCCCATAGTCTAATCTACATTTTAGAGGTTAATCACTTGACACCAGCCTTCTCGATGAGCGCCTTATCGTCCTCGCTCATCTTGTCGACATTGTCAATGACATACTTATCAATATTGCTAATGAGCATCTCGTCAAGGGCTGCAACCATATTGGCATAGGTGGCAGTATTCAGAGGACGGATGATGACGGTCAGAGCGGGAACCTTCTCGCCAGAGGGCAGTTCACCCTTCTTCAGCTTCTTCAGCTGCTCCTGGTACTGCTCGTCGGTCATCTTCGAGTTGTAAGCATTCTTCTTGGCGTCCAACTCCTTCTTGGCCAGCTTGATCTTAGCCACGGGGTTGACACCTTCCTCTGTGGTGTGCTCGTTGAGAACCTTCTCGATACCATCCTTGCCATAGGTGGTCTTCTTCACACACGAGGGATCGTCGTAGTTGGGAAGTCCGGCAATGTACCATACCTGGTCGTTAGAGCCCAGATAAAGGGTAATGGTGTGAGAAGCCTTCGTAACCTGCTTCTGTTCTTCACTCAGCTGCTTGGTGTCTTCGTTAGACGGCATGGTCAGCTGCATAGCCTGCGGCTTGGCCAGCGTAGTACACAGCATGAAGAAGGTGATAAGAAGCATCATCATGTCTACCATCGGCGTGAAGTTCACGCGGGTATCCATCTTCTTCTGCTTGGATAGATTCTTTTTTGCCATAATACTACTAGTCGTTTAAACGTTTAACATCGAGATTCGTAATGAGCTGGAAACGGTTCTCGTTCATGTCCTGAAGCTCTGACATCAACTTCTTAATAGCTGAATAAGGAGTCTTTGAGTCGCACTTGATGGCGAGCTTGATGTCAGGATTAGCATTGCGGGCCTCGGTGACCCACTTCTGGAACTCACTCTTGCCTCCGTCGACACTGTCGAGCGGAAGACCGAGCTTCTGGATTGCCTCTGCCATCTTTTCCTGTTCAAGGCTGAGGTATGCGGCCATCTGCGACATGGGGGCTCCCACCATAGCATCCTCGCGGAAGTGCTTGATCTGGGTGGCGTTGAGTGTGATGTTATACTTCTCGAGCATAGCATCCAACATAGCCTGCATGTTGTTCTTGTTTTCGGTACCACAGAAGATCTTGCCCTCTGGCGTCACCAGAATGTTGAGCACGTCTTGCTCTGGTATCTTGACCTCAGACACCGAGTTAGGCGTGTTGACCTGTACTGGTTCCGGCGTCAAGAATGTTGATGTCAACATGAAGAAGCACAGAAGCAGCGTCATCACGTCTGACATTGGCGTCATGTCAATCCAGATGTCTTTTTTCTGTATCTTAATTTTAGCCATACTAAAACTGATTTAGAGAGTTTTAAATGGTTAAAAAATTAAGCCTCGTTGTGGTTTGAATCGTATGTTGCAGCGATGGTGAAACCAATCTCGTCGAGTGCGTAAGTCAGCTTGTCGATCTTGTTTGAGAAGAAGTTGTAAACAACGGTAGCAACCCAAGAGGTCAAAATACCAGATGCTGTGTTCACAAGAGCCTCAGAAATACCGGCAGACAGAGCCATAGAGTCAGCACCACCACCAGCAGACAGAGCCTGGAACGATCCGATCATACCGAGCACAGTACCGAACAGAGCGGTCAGAGTACCCAGAGATACGATGGTAGCAACCATAGGCATGTTCATCTGGAGAGTAGGCATCTCAAGCTGGGTAGCCTCCTCGTGAGCCTGCTGGATCTTGGCAATCTTAGCAGCCTTCTTCAGCGTGTCGTCAGTCTCAACATTCTGGTACATGTTGATAGAAGCCAGAACGACGTTTGCTACTGAACCCTGCATCTTGTTGCAAAGATCCTTAGCCTTTGTGAAGTCCTGAGCCTTGATAGCGTCCTTTACCTGAGCGGTGAACTTAGCCAGATTCATCTTACCAGCAGCGGTCTTGATAGCGAAGTAACGCTCGATACCCAGACAGATAACGGTGAAGAGAAGGGTAAGGATCAGACCTACAACGAAACCTCCCTTATACACTGTACCCAGCAGATTTGCAGGATGGCCAGAACGGTCGCCACCAACGAAGTTGTCGGGGTTACCCATAACGAAATACCATACTGAATAACCTGCAATAGCGCAAATCACGAGGATAATCCATGCAGCTTTTACACCCTGAAAGCCCGATTTTTTAGCTGGGGCTGCAGCCTTTGTTGTTGTTGCCATAAAAGTAATTTTTAATTTTTTAGTTATTAAATAAATGATTTGTATTATTATCGCTTACGTTCCGCAAAGATAACGATTTAAAGTGGACTGACCGCCTAATTAAGAACTTTTAACTTGATATTTCTCAATTTTTACGCTAAAACGGCCAAAACTTCCTTTATCCGACGCATTGCTTCGACAATATTCTCGTCGCTTGTGGCATAACTCATGCGGAAACATTCGGGGTCGCCGAAGGCGTCACCGCCTACCGTTGCCACATGTCCATTTTCCAACAGATACATGGCCAGATCGGTCGAGTTCCCGATGGTTTTCCCATCGGGTGTCTTCTTGCCGTAGAACGAAGAGCACTTGGGGAACAGGTAGAAGGCCCCCTCGGGGACGTTCACTTCAAGTCCGGGAATATCCTTGGCCAGACGGACGATGAGGTCGCGACGGCGCTCAAAGGCCTTACGCATCTCCTCGACACACTCCTGTGAGGCAGTATAGGCGTACTCGGCAGCCTTCTGACTGACGCTGCACGGTCCGCTGGTGTACTGTCCCTGCAGCTTGTTGCAGCCTTTGACAATCCATTCGGGAGCGGCAATATATCCGATGCGCCAGCCTGTCATAGCGTAGGCTTTCGACACGCCATTGACGATGATGGAGCGTTCCTTCATGCCTGGGAACTGGGCTATCGACTGGTGTTTGCCGATGTAGTTGATGTGCTCGTAGATTTCGTCAGCGAGGACAAAGAGGTCGTCGTGGGCCAGAATGACCTTTGCGAGTCCCTCGAGCTCGTCTTTCGAATAGACGCTGCCCGTAGGATTGCTGGGCGAGCAGAGAATGAGCAGGCGCGTCTTGGGTGTGATGGCAGCCTCCAGCTGGGCAGGCGTCATCTTGAAATTCTGCTCGAAGCCTGCCTCGACAATGACGGGCACGCCACCAGCCAGCAATACCATCTGGGGATAGCTGACCCAATAGGGGGCGGGAATGATGACCTCGTCGCCAGGATTCACCATAGCCATAACAGTGTTGCAGACACTCTGCTTGGCACCATTCGACACCAGAATCTCGGCTGGCGTATAGTGGAGCTGGTTTTCACGCTCCAGCTTACGGGCTATGGCCTGACGCAGGTCAGGATAGCCGGGAACGGGAGAATAACGGGAGTAATTCTCGTCGATAGCCAGCTTGGCAGCCTGTTTGATGTGGTCGGGAGTATTGAAGTCTGGTTCACCGACGCTCATATTGATCACGTCGATGCCCTGGGCTTTCATTTCAGAACTTTTCTGCGACATGGCCAGCGTTGCTGACGGGGCCAGTCTCTGCAAACGGTCAGATAATTGTGCCATAATGATGCTTTATGTATAATTTTGACTGCAAAAGTAAGCAATATATTCGTGAAAAACGAATAATTGTGTCATTTTTTAATTTTTATTTGAGGTGCAAGGTGTGACCCATGCGGTCTTTTTTGGTCTTCAGATAACGCAAATTGTACTCGTTGGGAGTCGTTTCGACGGGAACATTCTCGACGATTTCCAGTCCATAGGCCTCCAAGCCCACACGCTTGACGGGGTTGTTCGACATGAGACGCATCTTCTGAACACCCAGCATGCGGAGAATCTGTGCACCACAGCCGTAGTCGCGCTCGTCGGCCTTGAAACCCAGGCAGAGATTGGCGTCGACGGTGTCGTAGCCTTCTTCCTGCAGCTTATAGGCGGCCAGCTTGTTCATCAGGCCGATGCCCCTACCCTCTTGCTGCATATAGACAACGACACCCTTGCCCTCCTGCTCGATCATCTGCATGGCACGATGGAGCTGCTCACCGCAGTCGCAGCGCTTCGAACCCAGGATGTCGCCCGTCGCACACGACGAATGGACACGAACCAGAACAGGCTCATCCGGCTTCCACTCGCCCTTGATGAGTGCGAAGTGCTCCTGTCCGTTGCTCTTCTGGCGGAAGGGAATCATACGGAAATGACCATATTCGGTAGGCATATCCACCTCGACACCGGCTTCGACGATACTCTCCTTCTGCAGGCGGTAGGCAATCATATCCTTGATGGTAATGATCTTCAACTGGTGCTTCTGGGCAAACTCCATCAACTGGGGCAGACGGGCCATAGTGCCGTCTTCGTTCATAATCTCGATAAGCGCACCGGCAGGATAGAGTCCTGTCAGCTTACACAGGTCGATGGCTGCTTCGGTATGTCCCGAACGGCGCAGCACACCATTGTCCTGAGCATACAGCGGACTGATGTGTCCCGGGCGTCCGAAGGTCTTCGCCGTCGACTCGGGATCGGCCAGAGCACGAATGGTGGCAGCGCGGTCGTGGGCAGAGACGCCCGTCGAACAGCCTTCTATCTTGTCGACAGTGACGGTAAACGGCGTACCCAGCAGCGAGGTGTTGTCCTGCACCTGATGGGGCAGTTCCAGCTCGGCGGCACGACTGATGGTAACGGGTGCACAAAGCACGCCACGGGCATTCTTCAGCATGAAGTTCACCATTTCGGGGGTAATCTTCTCGGCAGCACAGATCAGGTCGCCTTCGTTCTCGCGGTCTTCGTCGTCGACCACAATGACAAACTTACCCTCGCGGAAATCGTCCAGAGCCTCGTCGATTGTATTGAGTTTCAATTGTTCCATAATTCCTTATACCTTATTATATATATAGTAGTAGTTCTAGTCGTCAATGACCGTAACGCTTCCCTCGGCCTGTAGATCGCCCAGTTCGACCACACGGGGAATGAGTTTCTTGTTGACACGGATGATGTGCTGCAGGTCTCTGTAGAGACGGATGCGGAAGCGAATCATGCGGAAATAGAAGAAGATGCCCGTAGGCAGGAAGATGCCCGTGATGGCATTCAGCCACTTGCGCTGGAAGGGACGCGTATGGGCATGAGTGGCAATGACGGGGAACTGGTTCAGCTTCATCAGTACATAAGGATTCCTCGTATATGAGAGGTCCTCAATGGCCGACTCGAGCACGTTGTTGATATGCTCAATCTCATGATCGTCGCCAGGACGGAAGAACACCTTGATGGGATTGGGCCAGCGCAGCAAGTGATGAACCGCACCATAGCGCTCGATTTCGAGGCTGACATTCTTCAGCATCTCAGCATCCATGAGGTACTTGGGATCCTCGATGATGACCTCCTTACGCGAGATGCTACGCTTCGAGCGCAGACCCAGCATACGGCTGAGCATCTGCTTGTAGAGGTCGATATTGAACACCACCGAGTCGTTGTTGGCCTTATAGGTGAAGAAGACGGCAATGGGCGTAAGTACTGCCGTTCCCAGCAGTTTGCCGAACCAGACGGTCCAGTTGTCGTCACGGGCCATCTTCATACCCGTATTGTCGAGGATGTAGAACACGATGAACACCAGCACGCTGATGATGACGGGCACACCCAGTCCACCCTTACGGATGATGGCGCCCAACGGGGCACCGATGAAAAAGAAGATCAGGCACGAGATCGAGAGCGTCACCTTGTTGATGGCCTCCATCTGATGGGAACGCTCCTCACGGTTCAGGTTCTCAGAATAGTCTACCTTGTATTCCATCTCGCTAAGAGCCGACTGGGCATTGCCGTTGGCCATAGCGATGATGTGCTGTTTCCGCTCGCCAGGAAGCTGTTCGTATACCGAGTCGAGATTAATACTCTTTTCGGCAACAACGTTAACCACCCGCACAGAGTCGTCCTTGCTCAATGTTGCCCGCCGCGAGGGACTCAAGCTGGAATCCAGAAAGAACTGGTGACCCACCGAGTCGTTGAATTCACGGATAGAATCCAGGTCGTGCAGGATCTTGCTCATGCTCTTGGCACGGGCGTCCATTGCAATCCAACCGGCTTCAGCCATATCAAAACCGCTGTCGAAGTCGAGCACAATACGTTTCGTAGAAAAGGTTTCCCTGCGGTAAGGCACATTGGCCGCCACACCCAAACCCGACTGGCGCATATTCTCGAACCACTCGCCACTATACAGCGTCAGCAGCATGTGTTTCTTCTCGGCAGTAGCCTGAATATGCCCCGAATCGGCCAGAATGACGGCAGCATCCTCATAACTGCCGTTCATGCGGTAAATCATAATGCCATAAAGCGTGCCCGATTCCATATCCTTCTTCTGCACATACAGGTTCGAGCCCGGTATGCCATCGTAGAAGATACCCTCGGGAATCTCCACCTCAGGATTCTTCTGTTTCATCGAGATAAGCAACTGACGGAAAGAGACAAACGCCTTAGGACCGACTATCTCCTGAAAGAAAAACGACATGATGGCAATGCCTGTCACGATGACTATCAGCGAACGGAAGGCCTGCATCAGCGAGATGCCTGCCGACTTGATGGCTGTCAGTTCCGAGCTCTCGCCCAGATTACCAAAAGCTATCAGCGAACTCAGCAGGATGGCCAACGGGAAAGCCTGAGGCATCAGCATCAAGCCCATATACCAGAAGAACTGCGCCATCACCTCCAGCGACAGGCCTTTTCCGATCAGTTCGTCGACATAACGCCATAGGAACTGCATCATCAGCACAAACTGGCAGATGAAGAATGTTGCGAAGAACAGCAGTCCGAACTGTTTGGCAATGAAGATGTCTAATTTCTTGATCGGCGACCTCATATGGTCGGCAAAGGTACAACAATTTTAGTAAACTGCCAAACCATTTGCCACATTATGAAAAGAAATTTTGTTTTTTTTGCGCCTATAACAAAATAACGCAGTATCTTTATATATCAAGGGGATACTACAAACCGCTGACTCGGTGAAGACGTTCAAGATTGTCGTCCCAGATGCCCCTGAGGTCGGCTTCCTCTTCGTCGTCGGCAGCATAGTCGGTGATGAGCAGGCTGAGATTGCCCGTCAGGTCGCTTTTCTCGATACGCATCTCCCAAACGGCATCGGGCGTATCGGCATGGTAATCCCACAGCATACGGATGTGGTCGTACTTTTCTATCTCTATGATGCGCGACTGCTTGGTGTCACGCTCCGTCCAGGGCTGGCCCCAAGTGAAAGTCATCAAGTCGTCTTCGGAAGTCACCTTGTCGGCCAGCCATTTCTCCAAACCGTGGGCATTGCTGATTAAGTCCCAAACAATCTTCGGAGACTGTGTCGACAGCGGGTATTCAATCGTCAATTTCTGCATAGTTAGTCGTAATTAAAGGTGTGTCAGATTACGTTTACCCTGCAAAAATACAAAAAAATATCCAATCATGAAAGTTTTTTGGGAAAAAGTTTTGGTAATTCGAAAGATATTCTTACCTTTGCAGGCGATTTCGAGAGGATGACCTCTGAAATGGCGGGGTAGCTCAGCTGGTTAGAGCGTCGGATTCATAATCCGGAGGTCGAGGGTTCGGGTCCCCCTCCCGCTACTGAAAAGGGAAGTTTTCACACAGGAAGCTTCCTTTTTTTGTTTCTCTTTCTTTATTCTTTTCATCATGTTACATATTTTATAGTATTTGATACAAATGGTAAGGAAACATACAGAATAAATGTGTAACTTTGCAGCAAAATAAGCTATAAACTAACAAACAGAGATGAAAAGACTCCTTTCCTGTGCTGCCCTTATCGTTGCAGCCTCGCTGGGTCTGAATGCCCAGAAACCCATGAATGCCCCCAAGGGCGGAAAACAAATCAGCGACGAACTCATCGGTATATTCTTTGAGGACATCAGTTCTTCAGCCGACGGCGGACTCTATGCCGAGCTCATCCAGAACGGTTCCTTCGAGTATAGTCCTGCCGAGCGTGACGGCTGGGGGGCCGGTACGGCATGGAAGCAGGTACGTCCAGGTCATTCGCTGGGTACCATGCAGGTACGCATGGACCAGCCGCTGAATGCCAACAATCCCACTTATATGCGACTACACACAGAACGAGCCAAGGAATACTACGACTACAAGGGTTGGAAGGGCTACGGACTGGAGAACGCCGGTTTCGACGGTATTTCGGTAAAGGCCGGCGAGAAATATGACTTCTCGATGTTCCTCCGCAATATCGGCGATGCCAAGCAGGTTCGCGTCGTGTTGGCAGAGCCTCAGGAAGGCTGGCCACCTCGCGATCCCAAGCTGCTGGCAGAAGCCACCTTCGACGTCAGTGCCACATCGTGGAAGAAGTATGAGGCCGTGCTGACGGCTGATACCACATCGACAAAAGCCACCCTGCAGATTCTGGTACTCACCACAGGCGATCTGGACATTGACCAGGTGTCGCTGATGCCTCAAGACACCTACAAGGGACACGGCTTGCGCAAGGATCTGGCCCAGGCACTGGCCGACTTGCACCCGAAGTTCATGCGTTTCCCCGGTGGATGCGTGGTACACGGCGGTGGTGACGGTTTCTGGGACACCTACCGTTGGAAGACCACCATCGGTCCGAAGGAACAGCGCAAGGGTTTGAAGAATACGTGGGGATACCACCAGTCGATGGGATTGGGATACTATGAGTACTTCCAGTTCTGTGAGGACCTGGGTATGGAGCCCCTGCCTATCCTGCCTTGTGGCGTATCGTGCCAAGGAACCAATGGCGGCTGGGGCATGTATCCTACACAGGCTCAGGATGCCTGTCCGATGGAAGATATGGAGGAGTGGGCCAACGAAGCCCTTGACCTGATAGAATGGGCCAACGGAGACCCTGCTACGAACAAATGGGCAAAAATGCGTGCAGATGCTGGTCATCCGAAGCCGTTCGGACTGAAATATCTCGGATTAGGCAACGAGGAGAAGATCTCTCCGGAGTTCGAGGAGCGCTTCAAGTATATATATAATAAGGTGAGAGAGAAGTATCCTGATATCGTCATCGTAGGAACAGCAGGTCCTGGTTCTCATCCCGGCAACGCTGACCTGGAGAATGGTTGGAAGCTGGCTGACGAGCTGGGCATGCCCATCATCGACGAGCACTACTACGAGCCTAACAAGTATTTCCTGAGCAGTCGTCAGTACGACTATTACCCACACGACCGCAAGACAAAGGTCTATCTGGGTGAATATGCCGCCAAGGACAAGAAGCTCATCGACGCACTGGCTGAGGGTTTGTATCTGCTCCACGTCGAGCGCAACGGCGACATTGTAGCTATGACGAGCTACGCTCCCCTCTTCGCCAAGAAGACCAATACGAATTGGAATCCTGACCTGATCTACTTCGACAACGAGCGTCCCTATCTGACTTGCAGCTACTATGTGCAGCAGCTGTTCGGCCAGTCGAGCGGCCAGTACTATTATGGCGACTGCGTGAAGATAGAAGACCCCGACGTTGCTCCCCGCTGGGACAATCTGCCCAAAGAGCAGGAAAGCGGTTTCCTGCAGGGACAAAGCGTCGTGCTGAACGTGAAGACCCGCAAACTGTATGTGAAGCTGGTAAACGCTTCAGACAAGGAGAAGGAGTTCGACATCAACCTCAGCCGTTTCCCCATCAAGAAGACTGCCGTCAAGACCGTGCTTACAGGCAATGCCAATGACGAGAACAACTACGAGGCTCAGCCCATCGTTCCCAAGACAGAGACCATCAAGGCCCAGAAGAAGTTCGACATCGAGCTGAATCCTTACACAATGGTGATGTTGGAGTACAGCCTGTAATAGTTAAGAGTTAAGAGATAGTATGAAACGCTGGAGTTTAATCATTTTTCTTTTTTATTTTTTATTTAGTCCCGCAGGGGCACAGAACCCCTATCTCCCATTGTGGGAACACCTGCCCGATGGTGAACCCCGTGTTTTTGAAGACCCCGACCAGCCCGGAAAGTTCCGTGCCTATATCATTGGCTCGCACGATGTGACCTATACCGCCTACTGCGGTCCTGACATCCGCATGTGGTCAGCGCCCGTCGAGGACCTGATCCAGTGGCGCGACGAAGGTCCCATCTTCACGTGGTTCGTGCAAGGCCAATGGGACACGATGTTTGCCCCCGACCTTGTAGAGACTGTTGATAAGACTACGGGTAAGAAGACTTACTGGCTCTATCCCCACAGTCGTGGCTGGCAACGCGTACCGATGGTATGCAAGAGCGACCGTCCCAACGGTCCCTTCACACCCGTGAACCTGACAGCAGACGGCACACGCTGTCTGCCCGGATCGCTCATCGACTTCGACCCGTCAGTATTCATCGAGACAATTACCAACAAGAAGGACAAGGACTACCAGAAGGGCTATCGTGCCTACGTGTTCTACGGCTTCCAGCACTCCACGGCTTGTGAGTTGGACCAGAACACCATGTATTCGAAACGCGAAGGTACAGAACTCATTGACCCCTTTATCCCTGCCAGCAGTCGCGACGGCAAATTGCTCGACAAGGAAGGCAGCGAATACAAGGCCCTCTACAAGGGACAGGACCCGCTGGACTTCAACTTCTTCGAGGCATCGAGCATCCGTCAGGTAGGTAACAAATACGTGATAGTGTTCTCGGGTTACTCTGGCAAGGAATACGGTCTTGGAAATACCAACTCGGCCCTGCGCTATGCCTTTGGCGACTCGCCTCTGGGTCCTTGGCGATCGGGGGGCGTACTGGTAGACTCTCGTGGTGTCGTGCTTGGCGAAGATGGTGGGAAGCTGATTGAGACCAATGCCGCTCATAATACCCACGGATCGTTGCAGGAAATCAATGGTCAGTGGTATGTGTTCTATCACCGTCCACCCCGTGGTTTCGGCAATGCCCGTCAGGCTATGGTGGCTCCCGTGAAGATTACTTGGGACAAGAAACCCGTCGCCAAGGGTGGTGTGGTAAAGATTACAGGTTATGACCCTTATGCACAGGATAACACCTGGACCGCCAAGGCCGCTGACGGCAACGAATATACAGGTGCAGAAGTAACCAGCGAGGGATTCCAGATATTCGGACTGCCTCCCTACAATTATTATAGTGCCGGTATCGCCTGCTTTATGTATGGCCCTAACAGCAACAACTGGATGCAAGACAACCACGATGTATGGAACAACTCGATGGACCTCGCCGGCATTCAGAATGGTGGCATTGTCGGTTTCAAATACTTCGGCTTCGGTGGTCTGGCACAGGACACGAAAGGTGTAAAAGCCTTCGAGGGTATTAAGAAAGGTGACAACGTCAAGCTTAACCTCCACCTGACATCCAGTGGCAAGGGCGCCTTTAAGATTCATGTGCGTCTGGATAACCCTTGGAAGGGCGAAGAGGTTGCCGTTATCGATATTCCGGCCAATTTCACCGCCAATCAGGCACTCACGTTTTCTCATGCTGTTCCCGCATTGGAGGGACTGACAGGCAAGCATGCCATATATCTCGTTGTCGAGGGTCCTGAGGTGAAACAGAATGACCAGCAGCGTCCACAGTGGGGCCGCCGTCCACAGGAGCCCCAGCGTCCGCAGGGTCTCTTCGACCTCCACGGCATTGGCTTTGCTAAAAATGACAACGGTGCTCAGCCTGCCTTTGTTCCTGAGGTGACTATTACCGTTGATGGGCAGAAGCTGAACATTCCATCAAGACCCGTCATGTCGACCAATGCCAACGGCTATACCGAGTGCAACCACTATCAGCTCTATGCTCCGCTGAAGGCCGGCAGCAAGGTGGAGGCCATTTGCGAAAAGGCCCCCAAAGCCGTGAAGTTTGACATCAGCCCCATTGTGGCAGGCCGTGCTACGGTGAAGGCAACATACAAAGGAAAAGAGAAGATATTCCTAATCAATTAATAATAAGTTCTAAAAAAAACAATGCAAAGAGAAATCAAAATCTGTCTGTTGCTGGCAACTGTGCTGCTGCCTGCAGCATCTTTTGCCCAACTGTCAACGAATCCAGACAAGTTCTTGGGTAACATCACCACAAGAGGCAATGTCGAGGCAGGAGGAGGCTTACCAAAATTCTACGAGCTCTGGAACCAGATTACCTGCGAGAATGAGTCGAAATGGCAATCTGTAGAGGGAACCCGCGGTACATACAACTGGAGTGGAGCCGACAATGCTTTCAACTATGCCAAGAAGAACAACTTTACCTACAAGTTCCACGCACTGGTGTGGGGTTCACAGTATCCTGGCTGGATAGAAAACCTGTCCTACACTGACCGCTATAATGCCATTACAGAATGGTATGATGCAGCCCATAGCAGGTATCCTAATTTACCCATGATCGACGTAGTAAACGAAGCTGTTGAAGGACACCAACAAGGAACCCACTTCATGAAAGAAGCATTGGGCGGTGGTGGAAAGACGGGCTACGACTGGCTCATTAAGGCTTTTGAGATGGCTTACGAGCGCTGGCCGAACACCATTCTGATTTATAACGATTTCAACACCTTCCAGTGGAACACTGACCAGTATATTGACCTGGTAACCACGTTGCGTGATGCTGGTGCACCTGTTGACGCCTATGGTTGTCAGAGCCACGACCTCGGTGGTGTGGACCAGACTAAATTCAAGAATGTCATGAAGAAAATCCAGGATGCGCTGAAGATGCCCATGTATATTACCGAGTATGATATCGGTGATTCCAACGACGCTAACCAGAAATGGAACTACCAGCAGCAATTCCCTGTGATGTGGGAGGCCGACTATTGTGCCGGCGTCACGCTATGGGGGTATGTCTATGGTGCTACATGGACAACCGACGGCAACTCTGGGCTTTACAAGGACGGCAAAGAGCGTTCGGCTATGACTTGGCTGAAACAATATATGGAAACTGATGCTGCCAAGAATGCCAAGAGCCCCTACCCTGGCATGAAGAAAGAGGCCTCTATCTATATCCGTCCTGCAGCCCTGAAGGTGGCACGAGGCGATGTGCTTCCTATCTATGTGCGTGCCAGCATGGCCACCAAGACCATTGAGAAGATTGACCTTTATGTGGAGGACGAGCTGATTGCCACCATGACCGAGGCTCCCTATAGAACGGAGTATAACGTTCCCGCGTCCATCACATCTGGCTGGAAGACCATCAAGGCCGTAGTGACCACTACCGACGGTGCCACCTACGAGCGTCTGTCGCGTTTCTCCTCACTCGCCTCTACCAAGAAGCGCAAGCCTTATAGCGAAACACTTCCGCAATTGCCCGGCACGATCAGCATCAGTGATTATGACGAAGGTGCTCAGGGTGTGACATACTACAATGCCGATCGCGAGAAGAGTAGCATGAAAAACGGCCAGTGGATGGAGTATACTGTCGAAGTGGCCGAAGACGGTATCTATACGTTTGATGCCGAGATTGCAGCAAGCAGCAAAGGCGGTATATTCCACCTGGCAGAATATGCAGAAGACAATCTCCACATTCTCACTGAATTCGTGGAAGTGCCCTCTACGGGTTCTACCAGCGACTATAAGCCCCTTCACGGGAAAATGCTCGTACCCCTGACGGCAGGCCGTCACGTACTCACTGTACTTGTCGACAAGGGTAACTTCAATTTCAAGAGCATTTCTTTCAATCGCTATGAGGAAGGCCAGGGCACATGTCTGGTAAAAGCCTTCAGCGCTGAATATGGTGTTGGCGACTACATTCCTGTCGAGGCTAGAGCCACAGCAACAGGCAGCACCGTCAGTCACGTGAACTTCTATGCCAACAACTTGTATATAGGCACCGCTACCGAGAGTCCCTATAAGGTAGAATTCGTGCCGAAAGAGATGGATACTTATGCCATTACGGCTATTGCCGTCAGTGCCGAGGGCAAGGAGAAGTGGTCGAAAGTGCGTGAACTGAAGGTTACCAGCTCCACACCGACTGCCATCCACACCATCCATGCCGAAAACGACAATAACGACGCTCCTGCCTACAACCTCATGGGCGTTCCCGTCAGTGCCGACTATCGTGGCATTGTCATCAAGAACGGCAAAAAAGTGATCGTAAAATAAGTTCAAGAAGATATATGAAAAAGGTTTTTCTTACAGCAATGCTGTTATTGTGCGCCGTGATGGGCGCTCAGGCCGAAGTAGATCCTAATTTTTACATCTACATCTGTTTTGGCCAGTCGAACATGGAGGGCAATGCCCAGTGGGAAGCTCAAGATGTAGGAAATGTGGACCCACGATTCCAAATGCTGGCAACTTGCAACTTCGATAATCCCAAACGAAAACTAGGCAACTGGTACACGGCAGAGTGTCCTATTGTCAGCCCCGTTGGAAAACTGGGACCCTCTGACTATTTTGGCCGTACGATGGTTCAGGAACTCCCCGACAAGAAGATTGGCGTCATAGCAGTGGCTATGGGTGGTAGCCCCATCGAGATGTTCGACAAGGATTTGTACGAGCAGAAATACAAAGACAATTACAATGAGTGGTGGGCTCAGATAGCTAGGAATTACTACGGCGAGAACCCTTACGGCCGCATCATCGAGATGGCCAAGAAAGCTCAGGAAGTAGGTGTCATCAAGGGCATCCTGCTACATCAGGGAGAGTCGAACAATGGCGACGAGAAGTGGCCCGGCATGGTGAAGAAGATCTATAAGGATATGCTAAGGGACCTGGGACTCAGATCCTCCGACGTTCACATCTATGTCGGCGAGACAGAATATGAGGAAATGGGCGGTGGCTGTTCTTGGCATAATCATGTGGTTGCCAAGATTCCCGAGGTCATTCCTACTGGTCATGTGGTTTCTGCCAAGGATATTCCCGGCAATGGCACCGACCCCTGGCACTTCTCAGCTGAAGGCTATCGCATCTTCGGTAAGCGTTATGCCGAGAAAGTACTTGATGTCATGAATCATCCTGAGGACTACACCAAGCATTACACTGTTGACGAACGCCTGACAGGCACCCTGGCCGACTTGGCTGGTAAGACTTTTGCCATCGTCAACGAGGCTGAACAGAAAGCATTCTACTGCGAGTCTGGCCAACAACTGGGCTATGGCGATTTCGCGACAGCTTTCGACGTATGTAATGAAGGCTACCAATTTAAAGTTTCGAAAATTACCGGCGGCAACTCCCTGAAACTCATGACGCCTGATGATGAAGTGTATGAGGTGGATGGCAATACTGCCTATCTGAACACACAGGATGTTACGGGCGATTGCTGCTTCGTCAACGGACTGAACAATCAGAGAGGCTACGAGATTGCCAATGGTGCTGTATGGAAACTTGAATATGTGGACGGCAAGGGATGGACCATGAAGAATGGCGGTACAGGCAAGTACCTGAAGGATCCCACGTCACCTGCCAAGTACGACGAGCCCACCTACTTCACCTTCTGTACGCTGAAGGAAGCCACTACTGGCATTGAAGCAGTGACCGTTGTAAAGGAAAACAATGACAATAATTGGTATTCGATAGACGGACGCAAGGTGAACCCCGAAAATCTGCGTCCAGGACTCTATATCAACAAGGGTAGAAAGATTGTGATTAAGTAGACTGCGAAGTCTTGGTGAATAGGGCAAGTGCCCTATTTCACCAAGTTTCCAAGAATGTCACGGGTAAGCTCCTTCGTAATGGTACGGGTAGCTGCACTCGTGGCATTTTTTGCTACCCTACCTGTCGTGGAGGTTCTCGACTTCGTCTTCTTGCCTGTTACCTTATCGCTGACGTAGGAACCCAGCACAGCAGCTAATGTCGACGTGATAGCTGTGACGACAGCCTTCAGTACCTTCGACATCATGCCCGGCTTCTTCTTTTCCTCCTTCTCGGCTTTTTCTGTGGCCTTGGCCTCTTCTATGGCAGCTGTTTCTTCCTCCTGAAGGGCCAATTGTTGTTCAGCCTCAGCCATCAGCACCTCAAAGGCACTCTCTCGGTCCACGGGGGTATCGTATTTACCATAGATGCGGCTCTGCTTGATAATATCCAGACGCTGCCCTTCGGTGACGGCACCAATCTGGCTGAGCGGGAACAGTACCTTGGCACGTTCCACCACATTGGGGGCACCCTTCTCGTCCAGGAAGCTGACCAATGCCTCACCCGTCTCCAGATTCATGATAGCCTCATCAGTCTTGAACTCCGGATTGGCACGGAACGTCTCTGCAGCGGTTTTTACGGCCTTCTGATCCTTCGGCGTATAGGCACGCAGGGCATGCTGCACACGGTTACCCAGCTGTCCAAGGATGTTTTCAGGGATATCCGTAGGGCTCTGTGTGATGAAATAGATACCCACGCCCTTCGAACGGATGAGTCGGATGACCTGTTCTATCTTGTCGAGCAATGCTTTGCTGGTATCGGTAAACAGCATGTGTGCCTCGTCGAAGAAGAACACCAGTTTGGGCAACGGCAGGTCACCCACCTCAGGCAAGGTCGAGTAGAGTTCACTCAACAGCCACAACAGGAAGGTTGAATACAGCTTCGGCTGCAACATCAGTTTATCTGCAGCCAGCACATTCATCACGCCCTTGCCACCCTCACATTGCATCAGATCGTAGATGTCGAACGACGGCTCTCCAAAGAACTTGTCGGCACCTTGATTCTCCAATTGCAACAGGGCACGCTGAATAGCTCCGATGGTAGGTGTCGAGATATTACCGTATTTAGTGGTGTACTCCTTGGCATGCTGCGACACCCAATCGAGCATTGAGCGAAGGTCTTTTAAGTCAATCAGCAACAATCCGCGTTCGTCAGCAATACGGAACACGATATTCAGCACACCATCCTGAGTCTCGTTCAGCTGCATCAGGCGGCTGAGCAACTGCGGACCCATCTGCGAGATGGTGGCACGCATGGGGTGGCCCTGTTCGCCGAAAACATCGAAGAAACGTACGGGACAGCTCTGGAACTCAGGATTCTCAATACCAAATTCCGGCAGACGCTTCTCGATGAAGCCACTCATCTTGCCTACCTGCGAAATACCACTCAGGTCGCCCTTCATATCGGCCATAAAACAAGGTACGCCAGCCTGACAGAAAGTCTCTGCCATCACCTGTAGCGTCACCGTCTTACCAGTACCTGTAGCACCAGCGATGAGTCCATGACGATTAGCCATTTTACCTGTAATACTGAGCGCACCATTGGTGCAATGGGCAATGTAAAGCCCCCGTTCTTTGTCGTACATAATAGTAGTAATTGAGTTATTTTTCCGCAAAGATACGAAAAAGTTTCCATTATCGACACTCAACTCTCAACTTTTTTGTATTTTTGCACCCAGAAATATGAATAGCTTCATCCGTTTTATCAAAAATTGGACCTTACCCGTGGCCATTGTCGTGGGTTCGGTGTGTTATCTGACGTTCTACTGGGTGCCTGCCCTCGACACGCTAGGCGACCAGCTCAGTCCTGTGTTCGACGTCATCTTCCCACTGTTTGTATTCCTCACCCTGCTGATTACCTTCTGCAAGGTCGACTACCACCAGCTTCGCCCACACCGTTGGCATATCGGTGTACTGGTGGCCCAACTGCTGCTCATCGCCGCAACCATTGGTGTCATCTTCTGGGTCGAGGAACATGCAGAACAGAAACTGCTTTGGGAAGCTCTACTGACGTGTATCATCGGGCCTTCGGCATCGGCAGCCCCTGTTGTGGTTGGTAAACTCGGAGGAAACATCAATACCATGACCACCTACATCATCCTCTCGTCACTAGCATCCACCATACTCATTCCCCTCGTCTTCCCTATTCTCGAACCGGCTGCAGGTGTGGCCTTCCTCGAAGCGTTCCTCGTCATTCTGCACAAGGTAGCCATTGTGCTGCTGTTACCCCTCGTTCTGGGGTGGTTCATCAAGCATTACCTGCCCCGGCTGCAACGTCGTATCGCCGGGATGCCCAACCTCAGTTTCTATACGTGGGCCATCTCGCTGAGCATTACTACGGGCATCACCGTCAAGAACATCGTACACAGCGACGCCACCATGATGCTTCTGGTCTGGATTGCCGTTACGACGCTCCTGCTCTGCTTCGTCCAGTTTATCATCGGACGGGGTGTCGGCCATTGGCTCGGCGAAGAGGTCAATGCCGGTCAGGGACTGTTTCAGAAGAACACCGCACTCAGCATTTGGGTGGCCTATATGTATCTGAATCCTGTGGCTTCGGTGGGAGCAGGATGTTACGTGCTCTGGCAGAATGTAATCAATAGTTTTGAAATCTGGCAGGACAGAAAGCGACAAAAATCGTCGTAAACTGCATCATGATACACCAAAGAAAGTCCGCGAAACATGACAAAAGGTTTGTTTCGCGGTTTTTTCGTATCTTTGCCGAGCAATTACCGCAGAAACGATGAAACGAACAACATTATTATCCGCTGCTCTGGCGATAGCCATGAGTAGCGCCGCACAGAATCCCTTTGTGCAGACATGGTGTACGAGCGACCCTGCTCCGATGGTTTACGACGGAACGATGTATGTCTATACCGGTCACGACGAGGATGGTGCCGATTTCTTCTGGATGCAGGAGTGGCGTTTCTATTCCACGCAGGACATGGTGAACTGGCAGGACCATGGTTCACCCCTCGCCCTCGAAAGTTTTTCGTGGGCCGACGACCGTGCCTGGGCTTCACAGACCATCGAGCGCGACGGCAAGTTCTACTGGTACATCTGTGCCCACTCAAAGATTTCCAACGGTATGGCTATCGGTGTGACCGTCAGCGACTCACCGACAGGGCCCTTCCGCGATGCCATCGGCAAACCACTGTTCGAGAACGGTTCGTGGGACCATATCGACCCCACGGTGATGATTGACAACGACGGACAGGCCTGGCTCATGTGGGGCAACCCTCGCGTGTACTACCTGAAACTGAACCGCGACATGATATCGTATTCTGGCGAACTGGGTATGCTCGATATGACCGAGGAGGCCTTCGGTGCCCCGTCGATGGACAAGCGCGAGAAAGACAAGAAATACAAGGACTGCTATACCGAGGGACCCTGGCTGAGAAAAGTTGACAGTTCAAAGTTCAAAGTTGAAAGTTCAAAGGTCTATCAGCTGCTCTATGCCGCCGGCGGAGTGCCTGAGCACATATCTTATAGCACAGCGCCCCACCCCACAGGTCCTTGGACCTATGCCGGCGAGATTATGCCCCTCTGCGACACGGGCTCGTTTACGAACCACTGTGGTGTGGCCGACTACAAAGGACACTCCTATTTCTTCTACCACACAGGCAAGTTGCCTAATGGTGGCGGTTTCGGACGCAGCGTAGCCGTCGAGGAGTTCCAGTATAATGCCGACGGCAGCTTCCCCACCATCATGCCTACCGACGAGGGCGTAAAACCCATCGCCACCTTCAACCCCTATCGCAAGGTCGAGGCCGAGACGATGGCATTCTCGAAAGGTGTTAAGACGGAACAAAATGACGAGACTGGTGTCTATGTATCGGACATCCACAACGGCGACTACATCAAGTTGCAGAATGTCTGTTTCTGCAACAAGCTGCCCCGCACCTTCACGGCTCGTGTGGCCAGTGGTCTGCGTGGCGGACAGATCGAGGTACGCATCGACAGCATCCGTGGCCAACTGCTTTGTCGTCTGGAGGTTCCCGCCACAGGTGGCTGGGAGAACTGGCAGACGCTGACTGCCGACCTGACGTCAAAAACGTCAGGCACACACGACCTCTACTTCGTATTCACAGGCCGCAAGGGTCCCAAGCTCTTCAATTTCGACTGGTGGGAGATGCGCGGACTGGAGCAGGTCAACATGCCGCTCTTTCAGACCAAGTACACTGCCGACCCCTCCCCGCTGGTCGTAGGCGACACGCTGTTCCTCTATACCTCGCACGACGCATCGCCTGAGGACATCCCCGACGAGAACGAGAAAGGCTCTGCCGGATTCTTCATGTACGACTGGCTCCTCTGGTCCACCACCGACATGGTGAACTGGACCGAGCATGGTGCCGTCGCCTCGCTGAAAGACTTCCCCTGGCGCTCGCGTGAAAACGGTGCCTGGGCCATCCAGACCGTCGAGCGCAACGGCAAGTACTACCTCTATGCCCCACTCCACGGACACGGCATCGGTGTGCTCGTGGCTGACTCGCCCTACGGTCCTTTCCGCGATCCTTTGGGGAAGCCACTGGTATGGGATCAGTCGAACTGGTTCGACATCGACCCCTCGGTCTATACCGATGACGACGGCCAGGCCTATATGTATTGGGGCAACCCACATACCTTCTGGGCCAAGCTGGGTGAGGATATGACGTCGCTGACGAGCGAGGTGACCAAACTGCCGCATATCCCTAACTATCAGGAAGGGCCTTGGTTCTACAAAAGGAGCCTCACCCCCGACCCCTCTCCAAAGGGCGAGGGGAGTAAATACTACCTGGCCTTTGCCTCGACGTGCTGTCCTGAGGCGCTGGGCTATGCCATGAGCAACTCGCCCACGGGGCCCTGGGAGTGGAAGGGCTACATCATGCGACCCACTGAGCGCGACCGCGGCAACCATCCCGGCATCTGCGACTACAAGGGCCATTCGTATGTCTTCGGACAGAACTACGACCTGATGCACCTCGACACCTTCGTCCACCACGAGCGTCGCTCGGTGTCGGCACAGGAGATTCAATACAATGCCGACGGCACCATTCAGGAGATTCCCTATTGGCTCGACCAAGAGCCTATGAAGCAGCTCCACTGGCTCAACCCCTACCAGCGCATCGAGGCCGAGACGATGGCTTGGGGCTATGGTCTGAAGTCGGCCAAGATGGGCATCGAGAACACCGGTGTCGTGAAGGACATGCCCGAGTCGACGGGTAAGAAGAATATGTACATCTACGACCTGAACGACGGCGAGTACATCCGTCTGCGCGGCGTTGACTTCGGCCAGAAGGGTGCCCGTCAGTTTGCCATCACCGCTGCCGCCACGGGTACGGCTACCGTCACCCTGCGCCTCGACAGCCAGCAGGGCGACATCATCGGCACGGCAGTCGTCGGCAAGACGGGCAGCGTAGAGAAATACAAATCGTTCACCGCCAAGGTCAAGAACGCCACAGGAGTCCACGACCTGTACCTCTGTTTCGACAAGACGCAGGGCGACGTGCGCCTCGACTGGTGGACTTTCAGAAAATGAAGAGTGAAAAATGAAGAATGAAGAATTTGCTACCGCAACATAACTAATCCCTATATGAACAAAACTTTATTATCAACACTCGGGTTGTGCCTGACTGCTACGGCGGTCATGGCACAAAACCCTATCATCCGAGATCAGTTTACAGCCGACCCGACGGCTCGCGTGTTTAATAACAAGGTGTACCTCTACCCCTCGCACGACATCAAGCCCCCTCAGGGACAGCGTCAGGACTGGTTCTGCATGGAGGACTACCACGTCTTCTCCAGCGAGAACCTTACCGACTGGACCGACCACGGTGTCATCGTCACGCAGAACAAGGTGCCCTGGGTGCGCCCCGACTCCTATTCCATGTGGGCACCCGACTGCATCGAGCGGGGTGGCAAGTACTATTTCTATTTCCCCTCTGCACCTAAAGAAGGCTTTGGCTTCGGCGTCGGTGTGGCCATCAGCGACAACCCTGAGGGACCGTTCATTCCTGAGCCCGAACCCATCAAGGGCATCAACGGCATCGACCCGTGTGTGCTTCAGGCCTCCGACGGCAACGCCTACATCTTCTGGGGAGCCGGACGTTGTGCCAAACTCAAGCCCAACATGAAGGAGCTGGCCGACGACACCCCGAAGGAAAAAGTCAAGTTTCGTGAGCGCGAATTCGAGATGTATGGCGTCAACTGCCTCAAGGACCTGCCCAACCGTCAGGCCGAAGGACCGTTCGCCTTCGAGGCCAACGGCTGGTATTACCTCACCTATCCCTACGTCCGCGAGAATACCGAGGTGCTGGGTTATGCCATGAGCAAGAACCCCATGGGACCCTACGAATACAAGGGACTCATCATGGCCGAGCACGACAACGGCTGCTGGACCAACCACCACAGCATCGTCAACTACAAGGGTCAGTGGTATCTGTTCTACCATCAGAATGCCTTCTCGCCCAGCGACGACAAACGCCGCTCCGTACAGATTGAAAAACTATTCTTCAATGCCGACGGCACCATTCAGGAGGTTCGTCCCACCCTGCGTGGCGTGGGCATCAACCAGGCTACCGAGAAAATCGAGATCGACCGCTACAGCACCGCCAGCAGCGACGTTACCAGCCAGCTCATCGACACCGTCAACACCTTCCGCAGCTACCAGGCTACCCTTCCCGCCAAGGGTAGCTGGCTGAAATATGGCGACATTGATTTCTCCTGTCTCACCGACGGCTATCTCGTCATCAGCGCCAAGGCCACGGGCAACACCCGTTTCTTCGTCCGCGAAAAGACTGCCAACGGCAAGATTCTTGCCAAGATCGACATGACTGTCAAGCCCGAGACGCCCGCTGGTGCTCCCGCCATGTTCCGTCGCGACTTCACCAACCAGTGGCTCACGCTGACGGCACCGCTGGAGTATACACCGAAGGGCATCTCCGACCTGGTCATCACCGTCGAGGGCGATGCCGGCATCAGCGTCGACTGGATTCAGTTCAAGAACCGTCCTAAGTACTTCACGCCCGTTCCGTCTGATGCGACGCCATCGCGCCCCGACGACGAAGGCTTCATCCGTCGCTGGCTGCTCCTGGAGCCCATCGACAAGCCCAACAGCGGCAATACCGTCTTCACCGACTCCTATCTGCGCGAGCACTTCAACCGCGAGTACTTCAAGGGCCAGCAGACCATCGTTCCCAAGGACGGCCAGCAGGTAAAGGCTGTCTTCCAGCAGGAACAGGCTCCCGCGGGTTTCGGTCGCGGCTTCGGACAACAGGAGCCCGCCAAGCCCGTCGTCAAGACCGTCAAGCAGACGCTTACCTGGCATGCCCTCGACAGCGAGAACATGAACATCAAACTGTTCCGTTTTGCTGAAAAGTGGGGCGAGAAAGTCTATGGCGTGCTCTTCTGGGCCGTCACCATCATCGATTGCGATGAGGACATCCCGAACGTCCGTCTGGCCGTCGGTTCCAACTCTGCTTCCATGTGGTGGCTCAACGGCGAGGAAGCACTCTTGCTCTCGGGCGACCGCCGCATGGTGAAGGACGACGCCATGTCGCCCCGTCTCACCCTGAAGAAAGGCCGCAACATCCTGCGCGGCGCCATCATCAACGGCCCGGGCATGAGCGACTTCTGCGTCCGCTTCCTCGACGAGAAAGGCCAGCCCGTCACGAATTATAAGGTGACTACCGCCTCGAAATAACGTAATCCCGTAATAACGACATAACGACATAACGACTATGAAAAAAATATATAGCATTCTTGCGGCTCTAGCTATAGCCACAGCCGCAAACGCACAAATCGGCGCACCCTACATCCACGACCCCTCGACGCTCGCTGAGTGCGAAGGAAAGTATTACACCTATGGCACCGGTGGTGGTGGACTTATCTCAGAAGACGGCTGGACGTGGAACAGCGGTGCCGAGCGCCCCGGCGGCGGTGCAGCCCCTGACATCATCAAGATTGGCGACCGCTATCTCTGCATCTATGGTGCTACAGGCGGTGGTCTGGGTGGCGGACACGCTGGCCGCATCCTCACCATGTGGAACAAGAACCTCGATCCCAAGTCGCCCGACTTTAAGTGGTCAGAGGCCGTCGAGGTATGCTACTCCGACGGTATGGAGGATCAGGACGCCATCGACCCGGGCATCCTGCTCGACCCCACCACGGGTCGGCTGTGGGTCAGCTACGGCACCTATTTCGGCACCATCCGCCTCATCGAGCTCGACCCCAAGACGGGTTTCCGCGTGAAGGGCAACAAGGAGAAGGACATCGCCATCGACTGCGAGGCCTCCGACCTGATTTATAATGACGGCTGGTACTATCTGCTGGGCACGCACGGCACCTGTTGCGACGGCGTCAACTCCACGTACAACATCGTGGTAGGCCGTTCGCGCAGCGTCGAGGGTCCCTATATCGATAATGTGGGCCGCGACATGTTCCACGGTGGAGGCCGCATGGTCATTGCCGCCGGCGACCGCAAGACCGGTGCCGGACACTTCGGGCGTACCATCGTCGACGAGGGCGTCGAGGTCATGTCGTTCCACTGGGAGGCCGACATGGACCTCAGCGGACGCTCCACACTGGCCATCCGGCCCCTGCTCTGGCGAAACGGCTGGCCCGTCGGTGGCGAGCAGTTCCGTGGCGGTACCTTCGAGATCGAGAGCGAGCGTCGCGGCTATGCCCTCGAGCTGGCTGTCGACTTCGTCCGCATGCAGGTAGCCCGTGCAGGCTGGTTCAACCGCGAACAGATGCAGCAGCCCGTCAAACCCATCGCCAACCAGACCTTGGCCGACGTCATCGACACGTGGCCTGAAGGCAACATCCCCGCCCGCATCGGCGACTACATGTTCCGTCCCCACCAGCGCTGGACCGTCAGCCCCGTCGAGGGCAAGGGCGGCTATCTGGGCAACACCTACTTCAAGATAGTCATCGAAGGCACCGACCGTACACTGGCCGCTACCGCCGACTGCGAGGTGACCACCGTCCCCGCCTATACCGGCGACGACAGCCAGCTGTGGCGTATCGAGCAGCTCACCGACGGCACCTTCCGCCTCATGCCGAAAGTCATCCCCGGCCAGCAGGGCATCAACACCCGCTACTGTCTCTACTCCGCAGGCGACAGCACCCCCACCCTCGCCGAGTACGACTTCCAGAGCGACAACTCGAAGTGGAACTTCCGCAATCACTAAAAGAACCATTTCCAACAACAATCGCTAACAACTATTAAGCGCGTGGCCCAACAACCACGCGCTTAATTATTCTGCAAAATGACTACTTGTCATTGATTACCAATTGTAATCCTCTACATAGTCGTCGAACGTCACTTTGCCCGTCCAACCGTTTTCGCGAAACAGGTCGCGGATATCTTCCTGTAACTTTGGCGGAATGAGTCGCGAGCCGTTGCGGTACTCAAAGTAATAAGTGCGGTTGGTCAGGCTGATGACTCCATATCGGACTGCGGGCTCCGTGCGTTTAGGCATGTCGCTCGTAAAGATGTGCGTCATGCCCTTGGCGAAGCGTACCTTCTGATCTTTGCGATACATCGGACAATCGGTGGTCGCTACTCCCTCGAAGTGCGGATTGACACATCGGTAGGTGCTGTCGGTATCGGGCACGTGCTGTCCTACTTGCCAGCGCAGACACTGCTGGCGCAACGGGCACTCATCGGCATAACAAACCGTGTAGCCTTCATGGGCTTTCTTAATCAAAAGTTCTTTTTCCATGATCATAATCTCAATATTCTTTTTCGTTTCTATTTTTTTATGAATTCGTAAAATGTCCCTCCCTTCCTCCCGTTTCCTTTCGGAAGTCCTTTCTACAGAGGGGCTGAGGCACGGGAGGGACAATCGGTTCTCACTCCCGTCTCCCTCCCGTTTTCACTCCCATACCCTCACGCTGCTCGTAGTGGGACGGCTTTGTAATAGGCTACATGGCTGTGCTCCTTGCGTTCATAGTCGAGGCTGACCAGTGCACGTCCCAACTCCACCTTTGCCTTCGTTGTGACAGATACGTTGGGATACTCGTCGCGAATAATCTCCAGCATCTCCGTCGTATTCAGCGACTTCACCTTCTCACCGTCTGTGGGCTTGCGGAAACAGGCTTTCACCATCTCTGCAATGTCCTTCTGTTGCATGAAGGCGAGGTTCAGCTGCTGAATACGGGCCACTTCTTCGTTGTTGAACCAGTAGGGAGCCTCCAGCTCACGGATTTCGTGCAACACCTGCGCATACAACTGCCCGTAGTCAATGTCGCCCGTGTTGTCAATCAGCTGACCCTTGGGAATGGTCAAGCAGATGTAGCGACGCGAGCCCGTAGAATCTGTCAGCGGATGCGGATTGTTCGTCGTCGAAACGAATGACGCATAGCGGGGACGGTCGTCCTGAGCCTTGCCGAAGATGGGGCGCCCGTTCACCTTATTCTTCGACAAGGTCTGCTTCAGCGCAGCATGCTGGCTGGGGCGGATGGCCTCGAGTTCGTCGAGGTTCACCAGCAGATTGTTTGTCAGCGCCATCTCTTTGTCGAACTTGTTCGAAAGGTTCAGGTGATCCAGATAGTACTCGCGAAGCTGACAAGGCAGCAGTCGGCGCAAAAAAGGGGTCAGCCGATTTTTCCGGTGCATGCTTTGTAGAATCTAAATAAAGTTGTATCTTTGCCGCATGAAGGCAG
>SUYI01000044.1:0-1164 GCA_015060485.1 Prevotella sp.
AGTCCTATAGCTCTACATTTCAGTAGGACTATAGCCATATAGGACTACAACTTGATAGGATGCCAGCCCTATACGGCTATAGTTTTAACATTTCATCCTATCCACGAGAGTCTGACCCATTCCACCTCTTTGTCTGCCTTGGCATAGATGGTGCGGAGGGTGTTCGTCAGCTCGTCCTGGGTGCAGCCAAGGTCGGTGCAGATGCTGTCTATCTCGTCACCGGCCTGCATCGTCCAGCTGCCCAAGTCATCGATGACCCTCTCAAATTCCTCTCGTCCCACCTGGAACTCATCAGGGACAATCTGACCACTGCTGTCTCTGGCATAGTCCACCTGGCAGTAGTCGAAGACCATATCAAAGAGTCTCACCAGAGCCATCTTGGCAGACTCGTCATAACTCGGACACCACAGGTTGATGTCTCCTCCCTCAAAAGAAACCTTGTTACAGGTTGCTGCAAATAACTGTTGCATAATCATCAGTTTTTAGTGGCAGGTGGTTGGGCTGCCGTTACCTTCTTTTTGTCTATATGCTGATTAAAGTTAACTCACGCTGACATGGCATCCCTGCCGTCGATATATTGGGCATTGACAATGAGTACCTGGTCATCACGGAACCTTGTACCACACTGGAGCACACTCCAGCGACGGTGGTTCTTGCGGCGATAGAGCACGATATTATACCGCTCATCGGCATCACCTGTCTTTTGGGCATACTGACGGATATACCTGCATGCCATCTTGTACGATGGGACATCTGAGGCAATGACGTCCCCTGACTTCAAGGCAACTACATCGAAGTAGAGCCTGTGCTGATTGGTTGTTACACTTTCCATACTGCTACGCTTGTTTTTGAATTTATCGACATCCTGAGCCAGAGGGGAAGAGCTTTTCTTTTTTCTCGAAGCTCCTGGAGCACGACATTTTTTTTATTTCTCGGCGTACCGTCGCCGTCGGGTTATCGCTTTTCTATGCTTCAAAAAGCCAGTCCCAAAGAACGGCATACCAGACAATTTACCATGATTTTTCCATGGAATACCCATTTTCTACGAGAATCATAGACAAATGGGAAGGCTGCCATGAAAAAATCTTCGTAAATAGCTTCAGCGGTGTTTGGTGAGCCGTGAGGACTGGCTAACTTTGCAGAGAAAAGCAAACCAGACGGTGC
>SUYI01000044.1:1264-28809 GCA_015060485.1 Prevotella sp.
TCGTAAATAGCTTCAGCGGTGTTTGGTGAGCCGTGAGGACTGGCTAACTTTGCAGAGAAAAGCAAACCAGACGGTGCTGTACAGAGAGGGAAAAGGGAGTGCGACAGTCCAAAAGAGCAAGAGAACGTTTTCCATCGCAGATGCACCATCCCTCATCTCCCATCTTACATCTTCCATCTTACATCTTCCATCTTACATCATCCATCTCCCGATGCACCGAGGCTTCCGACATTCGGGTGGGTCCGGCAATAAGGAGCGGTTTTGGAAGCGTAAGCCTTCAAGATGGGCACGGTCTGGCTGGTCATCGCTCAGACGGTGCCCAAGCTCCATGGTGCTACAATGTGTCCTTGGCTATTTGCGTAAGAGACGGCTTGCCTCTCCTTCGCTAATAGCCGGGGACTTATCGGGGTACCTTGCCATCTTCTGGTGTGGGAGGATGTCGGAAGCCGAAAAAGAGGCTGTAGTCACTTCTGGTAATAGCAAAGCCGTCGCGCTTCATGCACGATGTACCGTTCTGCCGAGTGTAATGGCTATGGCGACTCTTCCACCATGCTTCTGTATCTCGCCTATGGCGGCTTGCATGGTGTGCCCGGAACTGCAGACATCGTCAAACAGGACGACCTTCTTTCCTGATATCTTGTCTTCGTTGATCAGGAGCTGTGAGGTGTGAGCCTCGGGATTGTAATGGCCTCTCGACAGGTGCTCTGCCTTGTAGTCACTGTCGCGCCAAAGATAGGAAAAGCCGTCCTCTGCTCCGCAGATACTGCATACCATGGATGAGAAACGCTGGTAGCGGCGTGTGTTCTTACGTCTGGTGGATGCAGGGACACAGAGGAACACGACGTTCTCCATATTGTTGCCTTTCAGACCGTCGCCAACCATCATAGCGGCCTTCTTTGTAGCCCAAGGGTGTCCGGCCTTGAACTGTAGGCAGAAGTCACGGTAGGCAAAACCGTCTATGGAGACATTGTTCAAATCATGGTTTGAAACGTAGGGAACAAGTGATACGGAAATCATCGTCTTTGACTTTTTAGGATGACACATCTGTAAAGAAGTAAAAGAGGACGGTTATTCGCCGTCCTCTGTGTTGTTGTCCTTTGCGGGGACTTCCTCAATGTCCTTCAGGACGAAGGTGATTCTTGAGTGTTTCTCACCACCGGTCTCGTAAGCATCGATACCGAAGAAGCCGGTACATGTCACGAGCTGGCCCTTCATGTTGTCATAAGCTTCCTTCTGGTCGGTGCGAATCCAACGCTGGCAGGGAAGGAGTGCTGAGTCATAGACAGTCTCGTCGTTCTTCTTGGTGGCGTGACGGATGCTGAGGAGAATCTCTGCAAGAACGCTGTTCTTGAATTCCTTGGTTGATACTTTGGCTACATAGCCACTGATTTGAAACTGATTCATTAATTTTGTTGCCATAACTGTAAATTTTTAAAGGGTTGTTATTTAACTTAATTCTGATGCTATAGGATGGCACAGATAAGTGGTGACCATGGATTTTTGGCATTTTACTCGTTTTTTCACGTGAAGTCCTGCAGGGATAGTGAAAAAAAGGAAGAAAATCCCACAAATCATTGGACATGCCAGAGCACCTGCCACGGAAGGATTACATCCGCTGCGACATAACTTTGCAGAAGAATTAGGAAGTAACGGCCCTGAAAATACAGCATGGCAACAATTGAAGCAGTCTCAAAGTGGCGTCATGAAGGACAATGTCCACCAAGGGTATCAATAATCTAAAACAGCGAGACTACATCTCCTGCTTCCAGTCATACCCCAAGAAGAACAACGAATACCAAGGTTAAAAAGCACTCCCCCATCAGCTGTTGGCTCGTGCCCATCAGAAGAACAACTCAAAGACTCAGAAGGGCAAGTTCATGACATATACCGTCGGGCAACAACAAGACGCAGAGACCAGTGGCGAAAACACATACAAAAAAACGCCGATAACATTGAAGTCCCTGCAAAGGACAACAACATTACCGGCGTTTACTCTTATATAGTCTTAACCTATAGACTCTAAAAGTCAAAGGAAACGGATTTGGCTTATCACACCTTGTTTTTTAAAACCAAATAGAACATAAACCACAAATTTAACATCCATTTTTACTTAATCATGGTTTTAAAATTCCTGATAGAGCCGACAACCTGATACAAATCGACGATAAGGTCTTTGGCTACGGTCTCACCATCGACGGCATCCAGATCGCTTACTGGCAACATAACGACGTGTTCCTTGTCACCTGCAGCGTTCCTCATACGACGAATCATGGTATGTTCTTTCATTACGACGCCACAGATGATGTCGTTAGGAAAGTACTCGCGCCAGGTAGTAAGCCGCTTCATGGCCAGGCAGTCACCAAGCCTGATTGTCGGAGCCAGTTCCGAGGTACTTGCAAAGCACCAAAAATCGGCATCATTGAAATAAGGAAGAGAGATGGTGTAATTAGGTTCAAGTACATCACCGCGTTCCTTCGCTCTCACAATGTGTTCAAAGTCATCGCGATATGACAATACGCCACCCACCGACGCAGCAGACTTGTTATCGGTTGCACCCACCATCGTCTTCATCTGCCCTTCACCCGAGATAATCCACGACATACTAATACCGTATGTTGAGCAGTAGTTTTTCAACGTCTGGCTGCTGGGCTGCTGAAGACCTTTCTTGATTTTCGTAAGCAGCTGGGTCGTATTGATTACTCCGTCTATCTTCATACGATACGGGGTGATGTGAAACTCATCCATTGACTTCAGAAATCGTTCTGTCAGCTGTGTGCGCTCTTTAACTATTGTAAGTTCTTTCTTCATCTTTTAAATTCTATCTATATATCTTTATTTGTCATATATACACTCCAAAAAGCCTTTTAGACCGTTAAATAATCTTAACTGACATATACGCAGTTATCATTTTGTATTTTAAGTCCAAATAGTTTTATAACTTTGCGCTCTGAAAGTGATTTTGAAAACTTAAATGCAAAGTTAATAAGTTTTTTGCAACGAAGCAACAATTTCACGAAGAATTTAGATAAAATTATGAATTTAACAAAGATTGTTTTAAGGACAAACAACAGAAAGAACGTACACGGGGAAGTTTGTGACAGATACGATATAATCTGCCACAACAACGTTCCTTAGCCATTTCAGAACTTGTTAAATACTGCATGACTTTTCAGTGACAGGTCATGCAATCCACTGAGTTTCAGGTAATCATTATCCGGCTTCACGTGCGTACCGAAGAGTGCGCTCATGAGGCTGGCAGGAGAAGTACATTTTAAATTTTAAATTCAAAGGATGGAATTAGATTTTGAAGATATTCATTTCATCGTAGAAAAAAGTATGGAGGCAGCACAGCTTGCCACCGTTCTCGCTTTGGAGCCTGCGGGAGCACTCCTTTTAGAGTCAGACATCAAGCGCTGGCTCAAGTACAACATCTCTAAAGGTGGTAAGAGTGATGACACCCGGACCTATAAGAAATTCCAGGAACTTGTTGACCGTGGTGTCATCAAGGGGAATCGACGTGGCAAGGCCAAGAACAGCCACGTCTATTACAACAAGGGGGAAATCAAGAAGGCCTTTGCAGAGGTAGAGATTATGCAGCGGCTGGTTGAAGCAGAAACAAGAAGATGACAACCGAAGGTTTTATATGTATCAGCAGGGGCATCGTAGCCCATTGGATCTGGAGCAATCCTGTGTTGTTCCAGCGATGGGTATGGATGATTCTCTCTGCCAACTACGATGACCGCGAGGTGTCTTTCTGCTATCACAGGATTATGCTGCATCGGGGACAACTGGCAGTCAACCTATCCTACCTCTCCAAGATATGGCATGTCAGCAGCCAGGCTACCCACAAATTTCTGGTTAAGCTGGAGGATAGCGGAATGGTTACACGCACGGTTGATGATAAGGTTACTGTCATAACCATCTGTAACTATGACCGTTATCAGCTGAAAATGGGTGCCTCGGTTGATGGTTTGGTTGATGGTGCGGATAACAGAATGGTTGACCAAGTGGTTAACCAAACAAATAAAGATAATAAGATAAAAACAGAAATAGAAAAAACTTCTGATGAAGTTTTATGTCAGGTTCCGCTGGAACTTGACATGCCAGAGGCGGTTGAAAAGGAGTATATCTCTTGGGAAAAGTTTATTTCGTTCTTCAACACAGCAATGCGCGGCAAGACGATTCCAAAGATTCGCGGCTATCATCTTGCCGAGCATCGCAAGCGCAATATCCGTGCCCGTATCAGAGAATACGGCAAGGATGCGGTGATTGAAGTCGTGAAAAAGGCTGCTGCCAGCTCCTTTCTGAACGGAGGAGGTGACAAGGGCTTTGTGGCGGACATCGACTGGATGATGGGGCCAAGAAACTTTCCAAAAATTCTCGATGGCTTCTACGACCGCCGTTTTAGTGAGAATAGTCAGAACAACAATCCAATCTCAAACAATAAGGACAATGGCAGAATTAGAGGAACTCAGGCAACAGCTACGAGTTCAGAGGAATACAGTAAACGCTTTTAAGCTGGTGCGTGAGCAGCCGCAATACGTCTATTCGCTTCTGTGCGAGGCATACGCAGCAGAAGTAAGGAGCCGCGGCCATGCACCGATGTTCACGGAGATGACGCGTCGTGTCATCAAGGAACTGGCCTTCTTCCTGACTGATCCGAAGGACAGTCGCTTCAGCGTGATGCTATGTGGCACCACCGGTAATGGGAAGTCCACGCTCCACAGGGCATTCAACAGGTTTTGGTCGGTCATGATTGACAACCATATCGTTCAGACTGAACATCCGTATATGCGTGACGCCAAAATGTTCCAGCATATCATGGCCTATGCACGCAACTGGGAGGAAGTGCTCAGAATGTACACGTGGGTCGGCATACAAGACATGGGTAAGGAGCCGGGCGAGAGTATGCAGTGGGGACGTATTACCACACCCGTCCAAGATCTCATCGAGTATCGCTATGATGTTGGTCTTCCTGTATTCATCACCACGAACCTCACGGCAGAGCAGATTCGTGAGAAATATCAGGAACGTACGGCCTCACGTCTGAACGACATGATGAAGGTCATCATCTTCGGTGACATCGACTATCGCCTCATGCACAATGAGGCGGCAGAGGATGCTGCAGAAGACTAAAGCTACAGACAAATAATTAACAAGATAAGAAGCTATGAGCATAGAAGAAGAAAACAGAATCAAGGAACTTGAACGCCAGGAAGTGAAGGTCTTTTTTGGCAATCAAGGCCAGTCAAAGATGTACCTCGGCAAGTATCTCGACAAGCGTTTCCTGCTCAGGATATACACGCATGAGATCCGTGCGAGTATCGTGAAGATGCAGGAGAACGAGCACCGTCCGATAACGGTCAAGAACCAGGAGTATCAGTGTGCACTGCGTCCCATCCTCATGGGCTACATCCTCAGCAAGAAGTTCCACGTGCCGTTCAACAAGGAGTACGCTTGCTACAGGCTTTCACTGAAGAGTTGGCCCACACGCCATGTCAACGGCATGATTCCCAAAGACGGGAGATTGCCCAAGGGTAAGGAGTTTGACGCCATCTGCCTGGACTTCCAGATTTACGTGATTAAGAATCTTATATCAACAACTAATAAAAAGACAGTATGAACAAAATTAATTCTACAATTGTAGGCAGGCAGTCATCTATGGATGACATCAGAGGTTATTTCAACCGTGTGTACAACCAGATGAAGGAAGATCCCGAAGGCCGCTATCCTGCGAACTTCGAGGACTTCTGGAGATTGTTTTTCGACCGAAGAGAAAACGCCATTGTCTTTCTCCGAGATCGTTGCAAGCAGGACAAGGACTACCTTGCTCTCCATGAAACTGGAACGGAAGCTGAGAAGGACTACCTTGTCACCTTCCTGGTACTGGGGATGTTCGTCAAGGAACTTCGTCATGACCTGATTCCACTCTTCAACGAAGTATTCCTTCAGGAAAACGAGAAGAGCCTGAAGCAGCTGCGTAACATCACGAAACGTCACAAGGAACTCATCAGGAAGTACGACAAGCTGAAAAGCAAGTCCCAGAAGCGTCATGAACAGGACATCGCCACCATCGAAGAACTGGAGGAGGCCATCAAGAGCCTCGAAGACACAATCACCAAGCGTGATGACACCATTGCCGTGCTGTTGGCCAAATTCGAGACAGGCAAGGCTTGCCCTGCCAGTAATGGTCATCCGCACATCGTCAGTATTGGCAGACTCAAAAGTTTTTTCATACGATAATTTTGCCATGGCATCTGCCCGTGAGGGTGGATGTCATTTTCGATGTAAGTTCAAGACACGAAAAATCCCCACGCCGTTCCGTTCAACAGAATCGATGTGGGGATTTCCCATCTTACTACTTACATCATCCATCTTACATCTTATAGTTCAACTCATTCAGAGCTATTGCAGTATCAATGACGGGAAAAAACTTCTCATTCCACTTGCTACCAAGCCATGTGTAATATTCCCAGGCTTCTTCACTATCTGGATCTTCTTTGATGACTTTCAGCATCTCCTTATACCCATGGATGCCACCTACATCATTCGGTGGGCAGGCATTCTTTCCGTCAAGCAAACGGATGTACTGTTTCTCATCTTTCCCGTAATCCACACACTCCAAGACCTTCACTGTATGCCTCCAAGTATCACCAAAGTCGTAGACAAAGGTCATTTCCTCGTCTGCAGCCAGCAAGTCGCATAGTGCATAGTCGCTGGCATCCTCTATCGGATAGTCATACATATCAGCGCCATCCATATAGACGTGATACTCTTTTCTCCATTTCTTGAACATACTCAGATGGCTCTCTTCCCAACCCATGGCGAGAATAATGACATAGGCCAGCGATGTCAGCTTGATGGTTGACGGCACTGCAATCTCCCGCCACACTCTTGGCGATGACCCTACAAGCGTGATCCGCAGCACATACTTCACCGCATTCCGAGGTGGATACTTGTACTCCACCGACTCAACATCAGCCCATCCCACATACTCCTGACAGGAGGGCATCTCATTATTCTGTCCCATATCCATTCCGTTATAATACTACATCAAACATCATCCATCAGACATCTATTCCCACTGATTCTTCCTCCTATACTGTTCCGTCATTGCCAGAAGTTTTCTGAACTTCTCCACCCTTTCAGCCTTCATCTTTCCAGCATTTAACGCTTTTCGATTCGCCTTCAGCCACGTATAATAGTCACCTCTTTCCTCCGCATCATACTTAGATGGATTCCGCTTATTCGTCTCAATAAACGTCACCACCTCATTATATTTTGCTATCCACTTCTCGTCCTGCGTCATATTACCACTTCTAATCAATGTTTACAACATCACCAAATCTTGTTTTCAATAATGCTTTCTCTTTTTCATCAATAGAAGGAAGATTAATAAACAGTCTGTTTCTCGCACGACTGCATGCCACGTAATAAAGCCTATGGTCATCATCCTCTTGCTGTAAATCCGTGTTCAACAAGAATTGCAAGCCCACTTCCTTCTCTGGAAACACTAATATAACATTGTCAAAGCCCAATCCCTTCGACTTATGAATGGTAATAAAATGTGTGTTGTCATCCGTATAGTTCACGCTTTTTGCATAATCTGCGTATGGTTTTTGATATGCTTCCAACACGCCGCCTCTTGAGACCTTCGGAATACTGTCATCTATCTCTCTCAACTTATTCAAGAAATCAAGCAACGTCCCATTGCAGTATTTATCATATGACTTCAGCAATGTATACATATTAACAATTGCTTCCTTCTTCTGATTGATTTGCTTCGTATTCAGATTAAAACCCTTGGCAGCGTATTTGACAGCCTCGTCCATTATCAACAGGCGGGCATTCTCTATGCCTGTGATAACATTCACTACCTTTCTGCATCTGTTAGAATTAGAGTCATATTCATACAAATGGCCAAGCATGTCTTCCTTTTTCCCATTTGCCTCCAACCCTAGCTTCATCATATTGGCATCCTCGTTTTTCCACGTCAGTGCATATAGTGCTTCATCACCACAGTACTTCAAAGCCTTTTTGTATGCCTCCACACTATTGCCACACACTACCGTAACCTTCTCAAAGCATTCTTTTCGCAACGATTTTTGTTCCAAATCAATTCTCAGTATGTTCAAGAAGTCTATAATGTTCTGTGTGCTTCTGTGGTTATCAGCTATCGTAAACGTCTTGATCCCCGGTGCTACGAAATTGTCAATATTCGCGATGTCTGCTCCGGCAAAAGTATATATTGATTGGGCTTTATCGCCTATCAGCGTTATCTTACATCCAGCTTCAGCCAGTTTTGAAAATAACCAATGCTGGATGGAAGAGGAATCCTGATATTCATCTATCAACAAATAAGGAAACTTAGATACAAGGAACCTTATAATCCTTGGCTCTTTTTCTATCAGTTTATAGGTAAAATACAGCACGTCATCGTGGTGCATGATTCCATATTCGTTCCACACCTTTTTCTTATAAGCCTGCACATATGTCTCACCAATGCCTGGTATTCTAGGATAATTGTTTGCCCTCTGCAACATGATGCCTTTTTTCGTCAATCCCCATCTATAGTCCTCAACTGTTTGTTTCAGTTTATAAGATTCTTTGGCATAATCTTTAATAAGCATCCCCATTCTGTTTGCTTTCATCAGTTCTGAAACAAAATTATAACTTGAAATAATCGTCTCGTCATGACCATTCAGTTGATCTATGGCAAATCCCTCTTCGTTCGCAATCAAGTGGAAATAAGGCTTGATGATGTTTTTATAGAGAAAGGCATGTATCGTGGAAACTTCTAGTCGATTATTATTGGCCCCAACATGATTCAGTATATTTTCCGTTGCTTTGTTGGTATAAGTGATACATCCAACTTTCCTACTAAGCCCCAAGTCATTAGCTTCCGACAAGATATGTTTTATCTGACCGATAAGCCAATGTGTCTTTCCGGCTCCTGGGCCAGCCAACACTTTTATACAAGTGCCAAAAGGCTGGACATCTTCGGAATGTATGATTACTTCTAACTTAACACCCATTCTATAGCTTCTTTGATATAGGGAGGCACATTGAACTTTTCTCTATCTGATTCGGACAAATCCATAATGGCATTCGATAGTTCCAATGCATTTACTCCTTTTGAAACCGATTCTAAATAACGGCCTGCCATTGCAGATTTATCCACATCGTCAGCACCAATCATTCCTTTCAGTTCCTCAGAATTCTTTATTGAAGGAACAAGGAGCACATTGTGCTTTGGATTATTCAAAGCAATATCATACTCCAATGTGCAACTGTCAGTGCCTTGGCTGAAGAATCGAATATTCGGATGCTCTTTGTATTCCTCCAGAAACTTTTCTGAATGATTCCGATACTCATACTTGGTGGTATCTGCATTATATTCTGATGGTTTACAAGACTCAAACCTTGCGTTTGCTTTTCCTATTTCTTTCCTGGAGGGGTCTCTGTCAGTAATGCAAGCGACCTTCAGAGGTATCGCCTCTGGATCTGTACTGTCAAATATCTTAAGGAAGTTGTCAAAATAGCGACCACCAATATTGATGACAACGATATGTTTCTTCAACCAATTATCATACACGCCAATGAGTCTAGCAAATACAGGAAGCAAAACCTGTTCAGCTATACCTTCCACAAAAATCACACCTCCAGCAAATAGCATGTCCGCACGGGTCGCATCAAGATAGCGTTGTATGAATTTCTTAGCAGGCTCGTCTGTGGCAAACACTTTCTTTGGAGAATACACCTTTACAGTTCCATCTACAAGTCGATGAAGACAGCATAACTCATCCAGTTTCACACTTGCCACCAAACTTGGTGAATGCGAGGTAACAAACACCTGTTTGACATGTTTGTCAACGATATTGTTTCTGAGGAATTCCAAGAACTGATACTGCATCTGTGGGTGCAAATGTGCCTCTGGTTCCTCTATAGCTAAAACGGAAAATGCCTTTACGTTTGAACTCCCCATAAAGTCAGCCTTAGCGTTTGACTGCATCTTAGCCAATAGCAGTGAGATATAAATTAGGTTATTGTAACCCAAGCCGTTCAATGCCACAGGTAACCTTCTGTCCTCACCGTCACCAACAAGGAGATTCAAGACTGCCAACAGATCTCCTTCTGAGACATCACCCTCCAAATTGAGTATATTGTCCGAGAAAAGTGCCCCAGTTTTATTAGCATAAGCTATGATATTATCCTTGCCAGCAGTGATTCTCTGCACGAGATTCTTTAAGACCTCATGGGCGTCATTTATAAAGTTTTGGTGCCGGAGTGCTATATTATCTTCTCTATTCTCATCTCCATTCAAATCGTAGTCCAAGAAATATCGCAAGACATCTCTTAGGAGTGCAGCTCGTCCACCATAAATTTCATCCTCTACATTACGCAAGGCATTCACAAACTCAAAATCAATCTTCTTGAGATCTTCTCCCTGTGCCTGATTTTGCAAAACAACTGGGCCACCATAAATGGCATGAGTGTATTTGCGGATATATTTGTCATCAATGGTTTTAAAGAGCGAGTATTTGTCCGTCACATCCGCCACGTCCTTTTTGTATTTCTCAACCTCTGTCTGAGGCAGGCTATACACGTATGTCAAACAAGATTCGAGAAGAGGCGACGTTTGAACCGCATAGTTAGTAAACAATGCCACATCATCAGACATTCCTTCTTCCTTTTGTTCCTTGATATACACAGACAACTTCACAGAAGGAGGGTTATCCTTAAGTGTCTGTAATTCTTCTTTCTGGCAAAAATCCCATGCACTAAGATTTTTTCTCGAACCATATTCCAATACCAGCCTCAGGGCATCCATTATGGTACTCTTACCACCATTATTATGCCCTATAATGACATTCAAGCCTTCCTGAAATTCGATTTCAGAATGTTTGAATCCCCGGAATCCATCTATAATTATTTTCGAAATATACATATCTTCAATCAGTTACACCAACCAATTTAATTCATTAAACTTTTCCAGCATTTTGTTCCCGCAAGCAGGGTCTATCTGCCTGATAAACATAATTCTGCCTCTCAGCCAGTCTTTATACAGACCTTTGTTTGTTCCCATATTGTGATAATGTTCATAAACACCAAATTTCTTGCAGAAGTATAGTTCTCTCCATACTTCTTTCCGATATTTCTTCGGAACATGAACGCCTTCTGTTACTGTCAGACCCGTCACTTCCTTCTTGTATCCCCTGCCACGAATCTTGGTCTTCTGCCTGTTGACGATAAACCCATGTTTAAATACAATGGCATACAAGTCCTTCAACGGTGGCACTTCCACATCTAGATTAGCAGAGAATGTCAAATCATCAGCATACCTCGTGTAGGTAATTCCATACTTCTTACAGTACTCCAACAACGCAATATCCATTTTTGTAGCAATAATGTTTGATAGCATTGGACTTGTCGGAGCACCTTGAGGCAGTCTTGATTTATATGTACATAGCGCTGTGAGCGTTTTAGAGACCTCTTCCTCATAACCAAGCGAATCATAATAATCCCTTACCATCGTCAATGTAACTGTAGGAAAGAAATTTTTCAAATCAAGATTTATCAGCCAGTCATGCCCTGAATGAGGTACTGCGTTGGACAAAACACCTCGAACTTTATCCGCTTCAGACAACCGAGGAACAAATCCATGTACACAACTCTGTACCGATTTATCTCGACATAGGATGTTGGCATAAATCCAACGCTGCACATCTTTCAATATCTCATCTGGGGCTTCTATCTCTCTGGTTCCGCCCGTTTTCTTCTTAATTTCGTATGCTCGATAATGCGTTTCCGCGTTAGCCACTATTCCCCTTAGTTTATCTGAATAGATTCCAAGGTAGTAAGCCAAATGCACAAAATCAAAAATTACAGGAAGGTTTCGCTCATGTAATTTCCCTGCATATTCTATACATTGGGCAATATACTCCTCCGAGTGTTTTTCCTCTACTGCCCGTTCTTTGAAAAGAGACTCCCAGGTATCCGTCATAGTCATCTACGTTCTTGTCACGTTAGTGACAATGCTGGACAATCCTTGTTCAGCATTATCAGTATAATGGTGTTTTAATTTCAGTATGTCCACGAGACATACCGGCAAAGAATATTTCATCTTCACTCAAAGCTAGAATTCTATGACTTTCCCCTGAAAGTCTCTGGTATGTACATATAATCTCGGTCATCAACCATTTTGACTCCCTTCTCATCTCTCGTCTGTATCTTGAATACTTTAGCAGCTTCTGCTAGTGCTTTTTGGGCATCCGGTGTGACGTGGTGTTCCTTGTCCCACATTTCAAGCTTGATGCCTTCTTCAAACAACTCCGCCATATCTTCATGCGTTAGTCCCATATCGTTGGCGATGACAACCTCTGGTATGTTCTTTTCCAAGCATCTCAACAGATAAGTTAGTTTCACATTCTTGTCCTGAATCACGCCCTTCCACTCAGGATCATCCAAATCAACACCGAAGTACTGGGACAACTTGAATACCCATCTGTTGTTATCCATTCTTTGGATAAAAGCCATGCTTTGTTTTTTCATCTGATTTCTCGCAATCAGTGGTTGCCAGATTTTCTTCACGCCACCATTTTCATACTCATCCACCCAGATAATGGGTAAAGTATTATTGGGAATAGCATGGGCAAATAGTATCAATGCCTGAGAGTTAGAATAGCCAAGTTCTCTGTCCTTGCATATCTTCGTACCATACAGATAGCAAAATTCCCTCACTTGTTTCATTTTCAGATAACCTCCAAAAGGCGACTTGTTCTTGCTGAACGCATGTATGCGTTCCTCTCCATATAGCTTTACGAATGGGAAGGCTGCCTCTATACGAGCTTTCCCTTTATCCATCATAATGCAACTCAACAAAACAATCCTGTAAGGCGTATCTGCCTTTACAATACCGTCTATCGTCCACTCATTCGGTAAATCCACTTTTTCACCAGCCTTGTTGGTTTTAGTGATTACAGGACTTACATCGCTAATAAAAGTATCCCCAGAACCAATGATATCATCCAGAAAAACCACCACATCTTCATCTGTTAGTGTCTGAGCATCTAATTCTTTAGGATGATTGTAAAATAACACTTTCTTTGTATGTATTGGACTCTTAGACTTTAGAAGGTTCTTAACCAGGTACTGTATCACATGGCCACTTTTACCAGGTCGTCCAAGTGGCATAAATATCAAATTTACAGCTTTATTATCTTCTTTCCAACAATCACTGATAATGCGATATAGCCCTTTGGTTAAAATACCCAGTAAATCTTCCTCACGGTAATACTCCAACTTCTCAAACACAGATACAGCCAGTTCTTGCTCGCTATCTTGAAAGTTATCGAGCCATCGATACACATCATACAAATCCAGCCTATCATAAAACCGGTATCTGATCGTATCCACAATCCGTTTCTGCAGTTCTTCAGATGGAATTCTCATTTATAATCCTCCCTTATCTTCCTCATCACATCATTCTTGAACTTCGACATTGGACGTTTCAGATAGTTCTCTTCCTCAACCTCCACGCCGAACAATATCCTGTAGGCATCTGACTCGTCCACTCCCAATTTGATCATCACGTCATTCACCAGCGTTATAATGTAGTCGGGATGGTTTTCTGCAGCCAGCTCCAACAACTCTTTCAACTCCAGCCCCGAATGTGCTCCATATATCTGTGGCAACTTAAAAAGCCCCAGCGTGTTCTGTACCTTCTCATAATAGACATCGTCCACGTCCTTCTCCCGCTCTATATCCACGGCATATCCGTCAGAGGTCGGCACATAAGAGAACCTGAAGCCAGTTTTCCTGTCAATATAGGGATGAACATAATGCCCTATGTCCATCTCTTTCCTGTTCTTTAGATTTGAGTTGCAGGTATGGCATGCAGGTATCAAGTTGAAGTATGACAACGCCAAGTCCGGATAGTCCACCTGCGAAAACCAATGGTCAAACTCTGGCCGTATCAGATGTTCTATCTTCGCCCCTTTCTCGTCAACATCATCCACCGTCAGCGTATATTGCCTGTTGCAGTAGGTACAAGTGTTCACGTCCATCAGATGTGCCAAGGCATAGCTCATCTCCTGATTCTGTTTGATATAGCCCTCATAGTTGAATACATGCTCCACAAATTTCCGATTGTCTTCACTTAGCACACCGTTAGCATCTCCCAGCGCCTGCATCATTTCTTCGTGCAACTCCAAAAGTCGCTCTGGTCTTGCTGTCATATACTCCTCCACTTTTCCCTTCATGAAATAGCGGTGGGCAGCACTATTCTTCATACTTCGACTCACATTTTTCTTCAATCGTGTCCGCTCGTCAAAAGCCAGGCCGGTATGCAGGTATATCAACTGCTTGAAGGTCTCAGCCTTCTTATCATCAACTTTCAGAATCCACATAGTCTTTCCTCCATTCCATCACATCCTTCAGACGTCTTCTAATGATGGGTTCCTGTATCACATCGATCATCTTCCTGATAAACTGCCAGTCGATATACTCTGCCAGAAATCCTTTTTTCAACTGTTCTTGATACGACTCTGGCAGCGACCTGTATAACTGATAGTTCTCTTCTATCATTCGATTCACGTCGCCTTGGCAACGCTCCAGTTTCCAGCTCAAGTATGCGGCATTCACTTGGTCTATCAACCTCATGATGCTTTCTTTGGCAAACTGCCCCATCGCACCACCTTTCAGGAAGAAACTGTTCACCAGCATCGTGTGAATATTAGCCCCAAATGATGCGACCTCACTTTTGTCTGCCTTATGACCGCCCTTTTCCAAAAACAGAATATTCTGCGTCGGTATATCAGAAAGCACAAACGGCGAGTGCGTCACTATCATAAAATGCAGGCTCCTAATGCCATCCAACGGCAACTGTTGCAGACCGTGCAGCAGCGTACTGATAAAGTTTCGCTGCATCTCTGGATGGAAATATAACTCAATCTCATCGAATATCACGTTGATGTGTTTATACACTATCTGCTCCCTGTCGTTATCCGGAGTGTGCCAGAAGTCTTTTGCCGAGTCCAGGCATATCATATAGTAGAACAGCGAGCAAAGTATATAGGTTATCTGCTTTTCACCCGAACTCAGTGTACTGAACTTTATCCTATGCCGTTTCTTCGTATCATCAATGTCGTAAAGATGGAAGTCCACTTTGAACAGCGGGGGTGGCAGCATTTCATTCGTAGTCCTCGGAGGATAGCCCAACATAATATCAGGCGCATCATCAGGGATTTGCTCGAAAATGCCGTTTATTCTGTCTGCCAACTGATAGGTCTGAAACGAGGTATGCTTGTCAATATGGTCGTACCGCAGGTAGTTCAAGGTGCGCCACAGTTTCGTGGTGATATGGCTGTGGTTCTGCCACAAATTCTTTAAGTCCTTTCTCAACCCTAATTTGTCTTCCGCCCTCAGTTTCACCTTCTTTTTGGCAAGGAAAATTCTCGTTTTCTCATACCGGGGATAGGTCATGAATATCTTAATTGTCTTTGCCACCAGATAATTAATAGCCGCTTCCTTATGAAACCTTTCAAACTGCGACAGGTGAAAGGCACTTTCATACTCGTCTCGGATAAAGTCCCTTAAGTCTGCATAAAACTCTGAACTATACTCTGGCAGGTCAGGATGACTGGCTGGCGCTTCCTTGTATTCTTCTATTAGGTCGTAGTTTGCCTGTAGCGTAAATCCTTCGATTCGTAACTTGTCGTTGATTTCACTGAAAGGGAACCGTTTCCCACTCTTTCTGTTTTCGCGCTTGTCTTCCACAAACAACAGTGAGAGCAAGCGCTCTTCCGACAGGTAGTTCTCATTGTTAATGTCAATCATACCGTAGTCTCTCTTTGGTGATATTACTATCGGTGTTTGGAATCCGTCATTTTTGTGGAACACGCCGCTCAACCATGAGTATCCTTCCGGGAAATTCTTGTCAAGTAATACTTTGGTCAGTTTCCTCACCTTGCCAGTTTTGTCAAACATATAGCGTGGTCTGTATAGTCCATCTTTGAATCCCGTTTTTCTGATGCGAATTTCCTTCGCTGCCAGGGTATTCTCATCGCTGTATACTATCGAATTATAGCTATGCATCGAATAGTTCAAAATGGTGTTATAGCACATACCAGCCAGCAAGTTAATATAATCCGAGTGCGGCTTACATATTTCACCTTTATTCAGAACGTCTGCTATCTTGTGAGGACTCTGCCGCTCATACCTCCGTATTCGCTTGTTCAGACGATATTCCGCCACCTCTATTCCTAAATCAAAACAACGCACACAGTATATTGTTTCTTCTATCTCGATATACACTTCTGCAAACACACCCGGTATGAAATGCAGATGTTCCGCCTTAGGATACAGAAACTCTTCTCCAAAGATGTAGGCCGCCAAGTTGTTGATCACGCGAATGTACATATCCACCAGCGAACTCTTTCCCGCACCGTTCTCACCCACGATAGCACAGATATCCACATTGAATTCGGCCTCCGTCTTTCCTGCTGCATATCTCTTGGGACTGTAGAGGTCGTCAGGCACATTCCTCCCCGTCTTCTGAATATAGTCATCCTTGATTTCATATCCGTCGTAAAGGTAGTAGAACTCCTCCTCCCTCAATCCTTTCAGCACCGACCACTTATCTTTGTTATTGGAGTCCCTCTGTAATGGTCTTATACAAATTACTCGCATCTCCGTTTTTTTTCTTTCGTCTCTTGCACAGCGATTCTATCGCGCTATTTATTCAGCCACCATCCCTACGGTTTTCCGTATAGCCTTCATATCATAGTTTCCAACTTCGCTCTCCAACATCCTTCATCGCGCATCACATTGTCAGAAATGTAACAAAACCATGCTGTACGCCGTCTTCAATTGTTTTAAATTCCGTACCCATCAACGCATTGTATTCATCAATGGTTGTTTGATTCTCCTTTTTGTAGAAATAAGCCATACACATATCATCATACGCATTAAAGCCCTTCATCATTTCAAGCATACGCCTGTCATCCTCTTTGTAACTGTCCTTGATGTTCAATATCCCCGGAGAAATCCTTCTCATGTTCTCAATCATAACATTTAGCAAATCCGATGGATTTGAATTGTAGCAGTCAATCGTCTGATGATTCAATGCCGAATCCCCGTTAAGGGTCTCAACATTAAAATGAAGCTTATTCTCATCGTCACTCCCTTTATGTGGCATATCTACCCTTACAACGTATGGCATTCGGTTTCTGTCATAAAGATAAATCTTCATTCTTGTCGTGTGGGCCTCGCTTCCTCTTTCCTCTACACTCAGTTTTTCATTCAGGGGAGCATCGGGTATTTCTATTCTGAAAATGTATGCATTATGGAAGTTATACAGAAAGAAACACATCATATCAAGCAATGACTCATGATATTTTTCATCCGACAATGTGGCAATTAGCAGAGAAGAGCAGAAAGACACAAATGCACAATACCCCTGCATTATCTTTACCGTAGAGTAAACGCCATCTAGCAGATATTTTGCGTTAATCGGACTCTCTTCCTTTATTTCCAATCCATAAAATATTACCCTGCCTAAGAACGACATCAGTACCTCACTGTGATAGAGTGTAACCCCGTCAGGGCTACCATAGGTTTTTATTCTTTCAGGCACTTCCCCTGTCTCTTGAAGGAACAGATTGATGATAAACTGAGAGAATGAACAGTTCGTAATGATAAGGTTATCACGCAGTCTTGCACCCAGTTTTCCGATGCCAAAATCCAAGTGGTAATTGTCGAAATAACTACGCAGTTCCGTAAAAATATTATCCTGTACTTGCAGATACCTGATAAGCGAGAAATCCAGTTGGCAACCCAGTTCTTCAAAAGGCCCATACAGATGCTTGCCATTTTCATCTTGCAACTTCACCCATCTGTGTTTTGGTAGGTTTTCATACACCTTCTCTAATGGGATATTAATAGGTTTAGGCATGTAATACGACTCAATGATAGCCTTGAAGTCGTCGAACGTAACACCATAGTCGTGGATGTATTTGAAAAGTGACGTCCAAAGATAGCGTTCTGTTGGAGTCAATATCCCGTCGAACTTCAGTTTCTCATAGTCCGAAACGCTATGGTCTCTTGCCAGCATATCAATGCTTTCCAATAACATCTCTTTCCTATCGTCAGGCATATCTGCAGTAACAAACTCTTTAGTGTACTTCTCCTTATAATATTTATAGCGTTCAAATTCCTCTTCTTGTAGTTTATGCAAACGCTTCAACGGATCCATTCTTGTGTCCTCCATATTGCCTCACCACCTCACAATTTCCTGTATACAGACCGTATTCGCCATCTCCGTCACAATATGTGGCAGGCCATTCTTTTTCATCAGATATGCCAGTATCTTCCCCGACGGATGTCCATACGAATTGGTGCTACCACACGACACGGGAAAATAATACACGCGGTCTATATCGTTCTTCTTCACTTCAAACGATTTCAGGCTACCATGATGCGGCAATTGGACAGTACCGATGTTTTGCCACACATCTGAATAAAGTCTACTCTTCCATTCATATATATCACAGTCACTGTCCCCGGTATAAAGGCACCCAACCCGCCTAAACCTCATACGCTTAAACATATTTGAGTACATCAGGCACATCATATAATTCAAGCCTTCTCTTGCTGGCCCTGAATACAGTAGCAGCGAATTCACGTTCACGCCTCCAGCCACCTTCTCATAAGCAGACTTTATAGCTTTTCTCAACTTCTTATTCCTAATAATCCCAGCTACATATCTCTCGTCCAGAAGCAAATGAAGTAGTTCGTCACTGCTTCCCACAACAGGTAATCCACTCCTTATAGACTCCTCCTTGAAATCAGGGTCAGACAACATTCTATCAAATTTTTCCAAGAGTTCCTTCCTGCGCGACATTGCACTGATATTACGCGGTATCAATACCCATTCGGGTTCACCCTCTTCTATTTGCAACGTTATCTTCTCCCCACCAGCTGTGACATTACCTTTATCATCATTACTCCCTATGAACGTTATACGAGTATCAATACCATTATTGTTACCATCTACTCTATTAAGAATCCACCTTAAAAATGTCTCCGTTTCCTGATGGTTGGCAATGTAATTCAGGTTTATACCAATTCTAACCTCTTCTTTGTAGACTAATGGCAAGACAATATTCCGTACCTTTCCATCCACACTTTCTATTAGTGTATTCGCTAGCGACACATGGTCGAAATCCAAATGCGAGATAAACAGGTAGTCTATCGTATCATTCTTATCAAAAGCAAGGTTTACAACCTTCTTGGCTTTTGTAATGGCACCCCAGGATGTGCCACAATCATATACGATATTGTACTTGGCCTGAGGATTATCCTCCTCATAGAACCGCTCCGAGTAAAACGCCCCCTGCCCCACCGGATGAAATGTACGTACTACTTTCATATCTTCACTTTTATATTCTCTTCTCTACTTCCCCTACGTTTTTCCGTAGGGCCTTTATCTCATTCTCCCCCTTCCTTCTTCCACATTCCCCACATGGGGCACTCATCCAACTCGGAATAATCACCATATTGGGCTTGGGCATCACAGAGCATGTCTGTGAAGCGGGAGCTGCAGTGCAGGTCACCGAAGAAATCGGTTTCGAGGTTGAATACTTCCAGGTTGATATCCATCTCATCGGCCATGCGCTTGGAGAGGTCGGGCTTTTGGCGTAGGTGACAGTATAGTTCCACTACAGCCTCAGAGAATATCGCCAGTTTCGTGTAGGTATCACCATAACCAGTGAAGCCAGAGAACCAATCTTCATGCTCCTTGCATGTCTTGGCCAGACATCTGAAGATGGCATAGCAGCTACCGACAGCAGCTTCGTATGCTCCGCTATTCACCAGTTCTGCCGTTTTCTGGGCAAATGGCGACAAGGCTAAAGCAATAGCCAAATCATCTTTCTTCTTCAAAACTGCTTGATAAGCCGATTCTATCTCCTTCTGCATGGGCGACTCGAAGCCATACCACTCGTCGGTAATCCAATAGCAGATATCATCCTTTGCCTTCCGATAGAGAGAGGGAACATCCTGCCGCCACTCATCCAGAAACTCGATGAGTTGACTGTTCACGATTTCCTGTGACTCCTTTGTTTTCAGTTCAAAGAGGTCTCTGTAGCACCAGCAATAGCCCTCCACCTGATTCTCATCACGAAATTCATAGTCTGAGTAGTCGATATAGTTGGCCATGAACAGCAGATGAACCTTCTCTGCCAGTTCCACGCTCATCCCGTTCAACATCTCGTGAAGAGTTTTCAGGGTAATGCGCTTCTGCTTGTTTGCCGTCTCTTGCATCCTTATGCCATTTCTTAAAACCGACAAGCGGCCATATCCCTATTGGAAGTTGCTCTCTAACCAATAGTTCCATGACCGACTTATCAGTAATACCGTTTATGCGAACATTGGTTCGCCCTCATCGTTCTTACATTTTTCGTCAAACATTGCGACGGTAGTAGTTCTTATACCATTCCGCAAACTTCCTTAGTCCCTCTCTCAACGTGATCTTTGGTGTAAACCCGAAGTCACGTTCAAGGGCTGTGGCATCGGCATAGGTGGTTGGTACATCACCTGGTTGCATGGGGACGAGCTTCTTGTGAGCCTCAAAGTCGAAGTCTGCGGGAAGGACACCTGCACGAACCAGTTCCTCTTGCAGGATGTTCACGAAGTCCAGCAGGTTCTCTGGCTGACCACCTCCGATGTTATATACTGCATATGGAGGGATGGGCAGGCCATCTTCACCCTTTTTACGTTCTGGTGCACCTTGCATCACACGATACACACCCTCTACGATATCATCGACATAGGTGAAGTCACGACGGCAGTTGCCATAGTTGAATATCTGGATGGTTTCGCCCTTCAGCAGTTTGTTGGTAAAACCAAAGTATGCCATATCAGGACGACCAGCAGGGCCATAAACTGTAAAGAAGCGCAAACCCGTTGTGGGGATGTCGTACAGCTTTGAATAACAGTGAGCAAACAGCTCATTGCTCTTCTTGGTAGCTGCATACAACGACACAGGATTATCCACTCTATCATCTGTTGAGAATGGCACCTTCTTATTGCCGCCATATACAGAACTTGAAGAAGCATATACCAAATGCTCTACAGGGTAATGTCTGCACGCCTCCAATATATTATAAAAGCCTATCATATTGCTCTGAATATAGGCATCAGGATTCGTGATGCTATAGCGTACACCTGCCTGTGCAGCAAGATTAACCACCACATCAAACTTATACTTCTCGAACAGTCCATCAATCAACGCCTTGTCAGCTAAATCACCCTTAACGAACTCATATTCAATTCCCGCTGGCTTAGCCTTCTCAATTTCACTGAGACGGTAATCTTTCAGTGTCGGATCATAATAATCATTCAGATTATCCAAGCCTACAATAGTACCCTCGCTCAGTTCCTTAAACAAGCGTAGCACCAAGTTCGAGCCAATAAATCCAGCACTTCCTGTAACTAATATTGTCTTCATCCTTCAATTCTTCAATCCTTTTAGTCGCTTCGCTTTGTAAAAGCGACTTCGTCGATTACTTCAATCCTTCAATTCTTCAATCCTTCAATTCTTTTAGTCGAGCTTCGCTCTTTGTAAAAGCGACGTCGTCGATTACTTCAATCCTTCAATCCTTCAATTCTTTTAGTCGCTTCGCTTTGTAAAAGCGACTTCGTCGATTACTTCAATTCTTCAATTCTTCAATCCTTCAATTCTTTATTAATCTCTCTTGAAAATATCGCGAGTATATACCTTCTCCTGAACATCATCCAGAGCCTCGTCATAGCGATTGGCAATAATGGCATCACTCTGCTTTTTAAACTCTTCCAAGTTATTCACAACACGAGACCCAAAGAACGTCTCGCCATCCTTCAGCGTTGGCTCGTAGATAATAATATTGGCACCCTTAGCCTTCACACGTTTCATGATGCCCTGAATAGCACTCTGACGAAAGTTATCAGAATTAGATTTCATCGTGAGTCGGAATACACCAATGGTCACATCCTTCTCTGCGCTCTCATTCCAATCACTGTTGGCAGTATAGTAACCCGCCTTGCGCAGCACCTCGTCAGCAATAAAGTCCTTACGAGTGCGGTTACTCTCCACGATAGCCGTCATCATGTTCTGAGGCACATCCGCATAGTTGGCCAACAACTGCTTGGTGTCCTTAGGCAGACAGTAACCACCATAACCAAACGAAGGATTATTATAGTGTGTACCGATACGAGGATCCAGACCTACACCCGAGATGATGGCTTGCGAATCCAGGCCCTTCACCTCTGCATAAGTATCCAACTCATTAAAGTATGATACACGCAAAGCCAAATAGGTATTGGCAAACAACTTCACGGCCTCTGCCTCGGTCATGCCCATAAACAAGGTATCGATATTCTCCTTGATAGCACCTTCCTGTAGCAGTCCGGCGAACGTCTTCGCCTTCTCTTCTGCCTCTGGATTACCTATCGCAGTAATTGCAGCATTCTCCTCGTCCCACTTCCTGTTTCTATCGGCAGGCAATATCTTTGGATAGCCAACAATGATGCGAGAGGGATAAAGGTTGTCATACAGTGCCTTGCTCTCACGCAGAAACTCCGGCGAGAACAGCAAGTTAAACTTCTTTCCCTTCAACGCTGGGTCAGTCAAGAACTTCAGCGCATACTTTACATACAGAGAACGGCAATACCCGACAGGGATAGTACTCTTAATGACCATCACTGCATCAGGATTCACACTTAGCACGAGGTCAATCACGTCCTCGATATGATGCGTATCAAAGAAATTCTTCTGCGGGTCATAATTCGTCGGAGCCGCAATCACCACAAAGTCTGCATCCTTATAGGCAGCCTTACCATCCAGCGTTGCCGTCAAGTCAAGCTCCTTCTCTGCCAAATACTTCTCAATATACTCATCCTGAATAGGCGAGATCTTTTTGTTGATTTTCTCTACCTTCTCAGGTATCACGTCAACAGCTGTTACGTGATTATGCTGAGCAAGCAGTGTTGCTATACTCATGCCAACATAACCTGTTCCTGCTACTGCAATTTTCATCATATAATAAATTTTTATTCGTTAGATTCGAGTAATTCGTGTTCGTTACTTACCATATTTCTCAACGGCCTCATAATATGTATCGAGGCTGCCAATATCAAACCTCCCAGCACTCATGGGCCAAGCGTGCATAGTGGTGTGTTCTACCATATAGTGCGCCAGATTGCCAGGTGCATCCTTACCACAACCATTCTCTACCGAGTGACGTATCAAGACAAGGTCTTTCTTCAAATAGATATAGAATGGTGGCACCGCCCAATGGCTCTTTGGCACCTGTGGTTTCTCTTCCATCCCCAGCACCCGATAGTTCTCATCGAGTTCTACAACGCCTGTGCGTTGCAATTTCTCTATTGAGGGTTGTTCGTGGCACATGATGCAACTCGTCTGCTTCTCCTTAGCAAAGTCCACAAACTCCTGGAAACTGAAGAACAGCAGGTTATCTGCTGCCACTACCAACAAATTATCATCGATGTGAAGCTTATCCATTGCAAACAGCAAGTCGCACACAGCCCCAAGACGAGTCTCGTTTGTCTCTGTACCATCATCCACGATGGTAACAGGTTTGCTATAGGGCAAATCCTTCTTCCAATCATCGAAGATACCAGCAAACTTATGGTTGGTAATAATGATATGCTCATCTATCTCAGGAATTCTGTCGATATCGTCCAACATCCTTCCCAAGATGGTATTCTCTCCAATCTTCAGCAAAGGCTTCGGGAAGTTCTTCGTCAACTCCCCTAACCTCGTTGCATACCCAGCTGCAATTACTATATTTTTCATACCTTATATAAACCTTGCTCCATCATCTGGCTTTACCCAGAATACTTGGAATGTCTTTTCATATTCTGGGAACTGCTCCAGATACTTCTCTGTCAGTACCTTCTGAATCTCCTCCTTATATGCAGGATCTACAAGTGCTATGCAAGCACCCTTGAAACCTGCACCAGAGAAGCGACCACCATACACTCCCGGCAACTGTCGCATAATCTCATAGATAGCAATCAGCTCAGGACTCCCACACTCATAATTGTGAATACTGCTTTCACAAGAGTCAAAGCTCAACTTACCAAACAGTTTCAGGTTCCCCGTTTCCCAAGCCGTCACACCCTGACGCACACGGCGGTACTCACTGTAAAAATGCTCCGCACGACGTGCAAAACGTTGTGGCATAGCAATTCTCGTTTTCTCAAATGTCGCCTTTGGAATATCCCGCAGGAACGTCTTGTCAAACGTCTTCAGCGGCTGATCAGTGTACGCCAGCATATTCCATGCTGCTGTCTTACACTCATACACACGCAGGTTATAGTCCGAGTTCACCAACGAACGAGTCAGACCTGAGAAGAAGATACCAATCTCAAACTCTGGCATTTCAGGATTCCGTTTGATGATGCGCCAGTCATTGCTGTCACAGTCAAGGAACAGTAGCCCATCCTTCTTGCCGAGGGCAATACAAGCTTGGTCGAGCAAACCATTATTCAGCCCGATATACTCACGTTCTGCCTCCGAAGCAATCTTCACCACCTCGAACGACTGTAGAATCATATCGTTCGCTTTAGCAAAAGCCATCACGTATGCAATCAGCACGGCTGCACTGGATGATAATCCACCAACAGGAAGACTACCTTGAATGACTCCCTCGATACCATACTTCAGTTCAAACCTTTTGCGAAGAGCGTACTTTGCACCACGGGCATAATCTCCCCAATGTTGTTCTTTCACTTGTGAAGGCTTGTCGATTTCAAATTCAACATCACCCTCAAACGTCCTCGAAGACAGTTTGACGGTACTATCCTTCCGCACGTTGAACCACAAATCAACACCCTTGTCAATCGCGAACCCCGTCACCAACCCATGCTGATGATCCACATGCGCCCCTAATGGACATACCCGATAAGGGCTAAAAATATGATACTGATACCCTTCCATTTCTTGTTTTGGTATTTATGCTAAACTTTGTCTGTACCACTCAAACAACTTCTTCACACCATCCTCAATTTCGACTTTATGAGTCCACCCAAGAGAATGAAGTTTAGAAACATCAATGAGCTTGCGCATGGTTCCATCGGGTTTCGAGGCATCAAACTCCACTACACCCTCAAAGCCGACGGCCTTCACTATCAGTTCTGACAGTTCACGGATGGTCAACTCCTTGCCTGTACCCACATTGATATGGCAGTTACGGATTTCTCCCAATGAGGGGATTGCACCGCCACGACCTGCTGAATGATTGCGGTCAACGGCTCCATCGGTGGATGCTCCAAAATGTACCGACGAGTATTTCTCTATACCAATAATATCACTAAAGTCTACATTCAGCAGTACATGAACCGACGCATCTGCCATGTCCTCGCTCCAAAGGAACTCACGGAGAGGTTTACCAGTACCCCAAAGCACAACCTTATTATTATATATACCATACTTGGCCAGTACCGACAGGATTTTTTCCTGCGTTGCAGAACCGTTCACTCCTTCAACTGGCCGCTTATCTAAATCAATGGCTATTTTATCCCACTCATTATCATGAATCAGCTTCGCCAGATAAACCTTACGCATCATAGCAGGCATCACATGACTGTTCTCCAAATGGAAGTTATCATTCGGGCCATAGAGGTTGGTAGGCATCACGGCAATATAGTTAGTACCATATTGCAGGTTATAGCTCTCACACATCTTCAGTCCTGCAATTTTGGCAATGGCATACTCCTCATTAGTGTACTCCAAAGGCGATGTCAACAGGCAGTCTTCTTTCATTGGTTGTGGTGCATTCTTCGGATAGATACATGTCGAACCGAGGAACAACAGCTTTTGCACTCCATGCGCATACGCTTCACTGATGACATTACACTGAATTTTCATGTTCATCATGATAAAGTCGGCACGATACAACGAGTTTGCCATGATGCCACCTACAAAGGCAGCAGCCAACACAACAGCATCAGGACGCTCTTCATCAAAGAACTTCCGCACTGCGAGTTGGTCAGTCAAATCCAACTCTTTATGCGAACGACCCACAAGATTATTATATCCGCGAGCCTTCAAATTATTCCATATAGCGGAGCCTACCAGTCCATGATGCCCCGCTACATATATCTTACAATCTTTCGATAACATCTTAATTCGTAAAATTAACGAAATTCGTGGTTTATTTCACGATTCCTTTCTCCAGATACTCAGCCAGATTAGTACGTACCTTCATGGCAGCATCCTCAGATGCGACCTTGGCCATGTCGCTCTCTACCATGAGTTTGACAAGTTCCTCGAAGCTCGTCTTGTTCGGGTTCCACTTCAATTTTGCCTTTGCCTTAGTAGGATCACCCCAGAGGTTTACCACATCCGTCGGGCGGTAAAAGTCCTCGCTCACGGCTACCACAGTCTTGCCAATCAGGTTCTCCGGGCCATTCACCACGATACCCTTCTCGTTGATGCCATCTCCTTCAAACTTCAGTTCTATACCTGCATGACGGAAAGCCAGTTCTGTAAACTCACGCACACTATGCTGAACGCCAGTAGCTATCACAAAGTCTTCCGGTTTGTCCTGCTGAAGGATGAGCCACATACACTCCACATAGTCCTTGGCATAGCCCCAGTCACGCAGCGAATCCATGTTACCCAGGTAAAGACAATCCTGCAATCCCTGAGAAATACGAGCAGCTGCAAGAGTAATCTTACGAGTAACAAATGTCTCACCGCGACGTTCACTCTCATGGTTGAACAAAATACCCGAGCAACAGTACATATTGTATGCCTCACGATACTCCTTCACTATCCAGAAACCATACTGCTTTGCTACTGCATAAGGACTATACGGATGGAAGGGTGTGTTCTCATTCTGAGGAACCTCCTCCACCTTACCATACAGCTCAGATGTTGAAGCCTGATAGATACGGCATGTCTCTGTCATACCCAACTGTCGCACAGCCTCCAGAATGCGGAGCACACCCACGGCATCCACATCTGCCGTAAACTCAGGTGAATCGAAACTCACCTGTACATGGCTCTGTGCTGCCAAGTTATATATCTCATCCGGGCGTACCTTTCCGATGACACCCAGCACACTCATCGAATCGCCAAGATCTGCATAGTGCAGATGGAAATGAGGTGTACCCTCCAAGTGTGCTATACGCTCACGGAAGTCCACCGAACTGCGACGTATCGTTCCGTGTACGTCATATCCTTTCTCTAACAAAAACTCAGCCAGGTAACTTCCGTCCTGGCCTGTAATTCCAGTAATTAATGCTGTCTTCATAATTATTTTGAAATTTTATTCTTACCCCATTGTGGCCAAAACAGATAGCTGCAAAACTCCCAGATGGCTCTCAAAAGACTCTTCATCCGATAATGCTTGCCTTGATGGTGTCAACGATGTATTTTACATCATCATCGCTGACGTATGGACCTGCAGGCAGACACATACCAACCTTGAATAAAGCTTCAGATACACCATTCACGTAGGCAGGTGCATCCTTATAGC
>SUYI01000003.1 GCA_015060485.1 Prevotella sp.
TGCCAAACCCCTCCATTAAAAGAATGAATGTGGTTAAAAATATAGCATAAAATGGTATGCTAACTTAACAACCTAGGTCAGTCCCCTGACATCTCATTGGCTTCTCGTCTCAACTTCTGCTTTATCGTTTCTTTCTTCTTTTTCTTCGCCATAGCTGTTCAGTAAGTTATTCAAATGCACTAGAGTCATAATATGAATCATGATCATCCTCAGCATCGTAACTAGAATAATCGTAGCTCTTGTGTTGACTTTGTGCCAGTTTAAACTCGTTTTTCCTATCTTCGTTAAACGAATCTCTTTCCTGTACACGTCCATACCTATCTCGAGCATAGCCATATTTAGGTTGTCTTGAAGCGCCATATATAGACCGGCCATTAATGATGTCATTTCCAGGTAATGCACCTTTCAGGCTTGAGAAAGAAGCTATCTCAGCGATGGTAAAACCTGAGTTTCTGATTATGAACTGCTTGGCTTGCTTTTCTTTCTTCTGTTGCTTATTCTGTTTGTTCTTCTTTTTTTTCTTCTTAGCCTCAGCCGGTTTCGTACTTATAATATTAGCAGGCTTAGGCATGTGCGCAACCTGATACTCCAGATAACGTCGCTTGTAATAATCAAGTACTTCGTCTTTCAGCAAGGTAAGTGTCTTTATGTGTTCTTTTTCTGTTATGCGCTGATGATGGGAATTGATATAAGCGAAATATCTATCAATTGACTGTTTTGTAACAACCTTAGTTTTTTCCTGTGACTGATTTGAAACAGATGGAACTACCTTTTTCTTTTTTTCCTTCTGCACCCTGGGATATATGACACCCTTTTTCTGAGACGAAGACACATAAGGCTTCTCCGAAGGCTTCTCTGCAATATCTTGAGGCATCTTCGGGCGGATATTACCATAAGCATCGTGGTCGACTTCTATGGTAGAAACCGTTCCATCTGGGTTAATTATTATCGCCATATCTATTACTCCGTTTGTTCTTATATTTTTCTTTTAGGGAATACAGACTACTCTTTTCAGTAACACCTACAAATAGAATCTCGTCTACCATTTCGCAGATGTATTTGTTGCGAGCGTGGGCTGTGACTTTTGACTGGCGAACCGCTTTAGAAACGGAGATAATGAGCAGACGGTTGTCATCAAGCAGAGGTTGGAGTTCAGCAGGAATCTGCTTGTACATCTCACGAGCCAAAACAAGGATGATGGGTTGCTTACCTTTGGCAAGGAAATGCAGCACCTCGTGTTCTAAATGGGAACTGAATCCACTTACTACACATTGACCTTCCTTAGCCATTTGTGTGGCCCAGTCATAGCATTTCAGCACCATATTGGGTGGAATGGTGCTTGATGCCAAGAATGCAATCTTGGGCACTTTCAGTAGGTCTTTATTGCCAAGATAGTCCATAATTATCAGAAGTGGAAGATGATTTTCCATGCAGTCTTTCCTTGCTGGTTGATACCAGTTCTGAAGGATATCTTTGTAACCTTTTTAACAAGAGATTCCTCATCGCAGACCAACTTGATAGAGGTGATGTCTTTGGCTGTGTATGGGCAATGATCATTCGACAGTTTAATCTTCCCATTTTCTGTTACCAAAACCTGCTTAGCAAATTCCTCATCGTCGAGATACCGCTTAAAAGTCGTTTTCTCTCCACTACTAATCCTTTCCAACGTATCGTGGCGGACTATCATGGTGAGGGTCGTGTCTTTTGGTTCTATCCTTTGTTCATAAGTTTTCTGGGGTTTAGCAGGTCTTGACATTTGAGGTTGGGGTTCAGAAACACTATCTTCCCCTAACTCATCGCCCATACGGTATTTGATATCGTAGTTAATGATAAAGTCGAGTTCTTCTTCGGTAAAGCCATAATGCTTGGCCAGAACTTTGTCTATCTCGTCAATAATAGATTTTGATCGTTTGGGATAATATTCATCATAGACCACATCATTGCCTGTTGTTTTATAATGTGTTGATTTGGTGTATTTGTTCTTCTCATAGTCTTTGAACAATCTAATTCCAGCATTTTGTAATTGTTGATTATTGATAGCTGTAACTGGGAATTTGAAAGCATCTATAAATGTTTTTTGAAGATTCCTACAATCGGTATATGCTATGTAATTCCAATAGAAAAGACTGGAAGACAATAATGCGCCAATACAAGAATTGTCGATCTCAGTGAACAAGCCTATTTTTTTCTCTGCTTTAACATCTTCTAGGACTCCATTGATATATGTGATACTCTTTTGATTCTTTATAAGAAGGAAATATCCTCCACCTGCTGAGCGATAATAAACATAGTTATTCGTCGTCTTGGATTGTTTGAAGCCTATTGCATCTTTTTGTTTGCGAATGGATCTATTTATGTCAGATTCTATAGAGTACGAAAATTTGGGAATAACATATGAATCAACAAATTCTGTTACATTATCATAGCATAGGTTGGAAAATAAATTGGGACGGTTTTCTGTATACCACCTATTATATTTTGTGGCGAATATGGCATGATTGAGTTCTTGGTCTTTTGAAGAAATAATTATACATGCTCTTAAATGCTCTATCATCTCGAAAAGCTTGCCTGGTCTATCATCATAATGGGAAAAATATACCACTTCTGATTTCTCTTTAAGAATATTGATAACATTATTCATGCGTTTTGAACAAGATATAGCTACAGGGACTATGAAGCTAAACTTACCAATACCAGTACTAATGTCAAGTGCCCTTTCTATGCAACAGCCGTATAGGTTTCCACAGTCAGAAGTACATAGCTTATCAAATGAATATTGGACATCGCTACTTGGAAACTCTACATACGGAGGATTGCCTATAATCACATCAAAACCTCCATTCCCATTGATAATATCGTAGTATTCTGCTAACCAATGGAAAGGTTGATGAGATTTTAACCATGCATCATATCCCAAACCTCCGAAATAGGATGCCTCTGTTGCTGTTGACTGATAAAGTTTTTTGTTTAATAATTCGTTTAGATTCTTTAAACGGATCTTCAATTCTTTCTTGGCATTGCGGAATGTTTCCAAATCCGCATCTTGTTCAAGTTGCACTTTTTTGAAAGTCTCATATGCATGAGCCACAATATCCATTTCTGTATGTACTTTATCTTTGAACTCTGCGTTGGCGAACATATCGCCAAACGTTAAGTCATTCTCTAAATCTTTAGCAGTTGCGTAGCCCACCAACGTATTACCACAACGAATATTGAAGTCAATATCTGGCAAGGGATCAAGGCCAAGATTAGAATCACGTGGCACAACGTCTACCACAGCTACCATCTTCAGGAACAATCTTAGCTTAGCGATTTCTGTCGCCTCAACCATGATATCTACACCATAGAGATTACGCAGAATGATGTTCTTATAAATGAAATAACGGATGTTCGAACGATAACGTCCATACAGTTCCTCTAACTCTGGTTTGAAGAGATTCGGATTGTCTTCGTTCCATTGCTGCATGCGCTCGATACAAACCTCATAAAGCGGTTCGAGGATGTTGAGGGCTGCGAAAAGGAAGGCACCAGAGCCACACGTTGGATCAAGGATTGTTACCTTCTGCAGCTGGGCATAGAAATGCTTAACGAACAGATGGTCTTCTGTTTTCGCAAGTAGGTCTTGTACAAACTGGCGGATATCAAGATTGTAAGTAATGAAATCGTTAATCTCTGTAATCTCGCCATTTTCAATCTTCGATTTGATAGCCTTATAGCGTTGCAATCGCTCAATAGTCTCACGCCAAATTTCTGTGGGCAGAGCAAACGCCTCTGGAGTACGTTCGTTCCAATGACTGCGACGTTCCAAGAGATTTGGTTTGGTAGTATCAATACCAACGGCTATCTCCTCTGGTACCTCTTCATCCTTTCCTTTCTTGACTGCATCAAAGATATAGGTGTCGCCACTCTCCTGTAAGAACTTCCATACCTCTCCGTTTGTCTTGAAAGGACGCTCATCTGCTTTCTTAGTGGCATCCATCAAGAATGGAACAATGGTATTGCGACCTATGTATTCCGTGATGTCCTCTTTCGTATAGTATGCACCCATCTGGGCACGATCGTTGATATACTGCTCGAAGATGTAACCTAACACGTCGGGGTTGATGTCTTTACCACTGGCTGTCAAGCGGTCGTCCAGATGCCAATGCCACTGGTCAAAGAAGGCAAACAGACTCTCAAACGCTTCGTCTGCAATGTCGAGCGTAGGATATTTGTCTTCCAATTCGTGAATGCCAAACATACCACCATTCAAATAAGGTATGCGGCCATATCGTTGCACAAAGTCTGGCTGATGACGAGGCGAGTTCAGCCCATCGTGGAAGAGGCTGACTAAGAATCCGCGATAGAACGAATCATAGAAACGGTCTTCACCCTTCTCTTGCTTGACCCAAGCCAACTTATCACGCAGATAGTTGACGTTCAGATCAAGGAAACCTTTCTTCTGAATGAAGTAGCAGAACATGAGGCGATTGAGCATCACTGAGGTGTACCACTGCTTGTTGCGATTCTTCTTCAGGTCGGTAATCTCGTCATCAATACCACTGATATATTTGGCAAAGCTGGTGTGCTCCTTTCGGAAACCTGTATAGAAGTCTTTGGTAATCTTTTCTGAATTGACAATGAAACCAGCTTGCACACGTTCCTTCACATCCATGATGGTGGTGTGCTCGTCGAAATCGAAACAGAGACTTTCCATCTTCTCGAACAGGAAATCAGCCTTAGCAGCTGATTCGTATTCAACCAGTACAATGTCGCGCTTTTCTACTTTCTTCACAGGAACCACCCAAAGGTGATGCTCTGTTTGGGGAAGATAATAGATACATATATAATCATTCGCCTGGCGACGCAAGCGAGTATCTATCTTCTTGCACATAGATGATGAGGGGATGTCGTCGACCGCGCAGGTCAGAACTTGAAAACCATTACGGTCCGCTATCTGAAGAAATTCAAAGGTGGTTTCTTCGATTACCATATCGAATGCGGTCTGTCCCTTGGGATTGTTCCATCCCATTTCACGGATAAACAACTCCTTGAAATTACTTTCGCTGATATACTGATTGAATACTCTTTTGTTCATAGGTCATTAGTATTTAAGTCCCATCGAGCAAATGATGGTGGGGTCTTTTTGTTTATTACGATCTTCGTCTATACGGCAGAGCGTGCCATTCTTGTGCATTTCCAAAATAGACTCTACGATGTCGTCATTAGTACTGGTGCGAAGCATTCGTCCCAGTATAAATTTGGTACCCTCCAACAATTGGAAGTTATAGACATCGTCGATAGCCAGTTTTAGTTGTTGCTTTTTCTCAGCATCAAAGAACAGGTTAGGTGGCTGCTGATAGTAATGTTCCAGCAGGTCGATGATGCGATAGCGTGTCGAGAAACGATTGCCAAGAATACCACTTACATTCGTAGTTTCCGACTTCATATTGTCAACGGCTTTCTTCACTAAATCGAAGTGATTGTCAAGCGGTTCAAGTGCCGGTTCATTGGCACTGCAGGCCAATGCCTGGAGAATCTTCTTTTGCGACTGGCTGGTTATCTCACCCTTGGAGTTGTACCAAGTCAGCACGTCATAGTCGTTATGCGTCTTGGCGTAGGTTATAACACCATCTTCCAGAGCATTGGCAGCCTTCTTCGTAGAATAGATGATATTGCTGAGATTGGGGATTATCTGCTTCAACTTAGGATTAGCATCTGTGGCATTCTTCCAAATCTGATAGGCTTGAGAAGCCAAGTCTACATCATTGTCATCATCATCGTCGAGGCTTCCGCTCTTTTCATTGTACATGTCACGCAGATTCTGCTCATTACCCTCGAAGAACACTTCATCACTACCAACGATGTTGGCATTCTCATTGATACGGGCATTCAAGCGGGTGCGCAGACGGATGATTCTCTCGACACCCTCAGCAGGGAAGAACGAGTAGCAGAAGATTTCTTCAGCCTCTTGTCCGATACGATCTACACGACCTGCCCGCTGAATTAATCGGATGATGGCCCAAGGCAAATCATAGTTCACGATGACATGGGCATCCTGCAGGTTCTGACCTTCAGAAAGGACATCTGTTGCCACCAACACACGCAATTCGTTTTCTGCCGAGACGTCTGCCTTATTACTCAGTGGCGAGAAACACTCCACAATGGCAGTCGGATTCTTGCTACCACCTGTTGCCCGTTCAATGTGATTGAAGCCACGTTTGCGCAGCTGACGATAGACATAATTGGCCGTATCAGAATATTGGGTAAAGACAAGAACCTTGTCCGTTTTATGCGTCTTCTTCAATAAGTCATCAAGCACATTCAACTTCTGGTCTGTCTCAGGATTCCATTTGTCGCAAAGGAGAATCATCTTGATAATTTGTTCGCAGTCTTGCTTCAGGTGCGACTTCAAGGTGCGCTTGAAATAGCTTGATTCAATCCAAGCTACATTATTCTTCTGTGACAATAGTTCATAGTAGACTCTGGCTTTTTCCATATAGACTTTCATGTCTGTAGGAATCTCTATCAGGTTGTCGCCAGCCTGACGATCCTCTTCCTCATCGTCGTCACGGAAAATGTCGTTGATATCCTCATCCTCTATCCATTCCTCAGGAAGATTGTTTTCATCGCCAATAGGCAAAGGCAGTTTATTTTCGATGGCATAGATAAATACGGCATTGCGCAAAATGTGGCGATAGAGCGTCAATAGGAATGAGAATCCGCTACTGTCGATACGTTTGAAGAATGTGCTCTTGCAAAATCCCATCATGCGCTGACCAGCCCGGGAGAGGTTTTCCAACAGATGCTTGTCTGTCGTTGAGGCTGTGGCTGTCTTTGTAGTGTCCTCGTATTGAGAGAGTCCATAGCGAGGCAAACGCAGCTCTTCCATCATAGCAATCATCTCTTCTGAATAGAGACGGCTATATTGGTCGCCTGGTGTAGTGTCAAACTTGATGGCCTTGGGCTTTCGTTCTGGGAAGAAATTCTTGCGTCCATCGTTAAACTCCAAATATTTTCTGCCAGTCTCGTCTGTCTTGGCATAATTTTCTTTGATGAAGGTTCGTGTGCGACGTACCAGGAAAAGTTTCATCAACTCCTGCCAGTCGTCTAGGTTCGAGCTCTTCTCAAAGGCCTTGATGCTACGAATGAATACTTCGCTATGTCTCTGCAAGAAGGCACGATCACCGCCCAATTCACGGATGTATTCCTCGGGACGAATGCCTAAATCATCATCCTCGCTGATAAAGAGTTTCAGCTGACTGCTCAGGTCAGAGAAATCTTTGTTGTATGGTGTAGCTGTCAACAGCAGCACCTTGCAATCTTGTCGTTCTATGAGGGCCTTGATGTTTTGATAACGCTTACCTTGATCGTTACGGAGATTATGGCTTTCATCTACGATGATTAAACGGTAATAACGGGCATTGTCGATATCAATAGGTTTGGCTATTGACATGATATCTGCCTTCAGGTCGTAACGCTTGCGATACTTATCCCACATATCCTGCAAATTAGCAGGACATATGATAAGCGTGCTGCTGGCGTAGGTCATTTCGTAAATCTTAGCAATAGCACAGGCCGTAATAGTCTTTCCCAGTCCTACCACGTCTCCAATCATTGCACCACCACGTTTTTCGCTGTTCAAATGACGGGCTGCTATTTTTACTGCCGTCTGCTGGAAGTCGAAAAGTTCGCGTTGGAATTCGGGAGGCAAGGTAAACTCCTTGACTCCAGAACGGGCATCGGCACTCAAATGATAGGCTGTCTTCAGATAGATATAATAGGGAGGAATAATCTCCTCACCTGCCCAACTATTGTCGATGGCATCTATCAGTTCCTTGGTAATGTCAATACAAAAACGATCGTTCCAGCGGTCTTCAAACCAATCGGCCAATGCCTCCAAATCACGATGGTTTTCGATGTCAGCATCAAGCTCTCCATTTTTTGTCAACCCTGAGTAAGTAAGATTACTGCTTCCAAGAATGGCAGATATCTTGTTGCGGCTTGAGTCTGGGTTGTAAGCTAGATAGAGTTTCGCATGAAGTGGATGAGCAACGTAGAGCTTTACGCAGACTTTATCTTCTTTCAATTGAGCGGAAAGACGTCTTAGCGTCCACTCGTCACGTTTAGTCGGTATACCAAGAAGCAACTGCTTTCTGAAGTCGCGAGCAATTTCGAGTTTGCATTGCTGGACGTATGCCGCATCAGGAATCACCTCATCTGAATACATTTGTTTAACCAGCTCTTCGTCGGGCTGATGCATTCCAATAAGAAGACGACAATGCCTGAACATCTGCTTGTCGTTTTCATATACGAATTCTCCCGGAATACGATCTATCTGATTGACCACCAAGTCCCAACCACGCAGGTTGAAGTAACCTACGCAGAAGTCTACACGCTTGATACCACTATCTGTGATAAGGTCCTGTAAGCCATTTACAAATTTAGACTCGATATTATCATAAATTCTTGCCATGTTTGTACAATATAGTTTTAGGCGCACCAAAACTATATCTTCAGGTTTGCTTACAGGTAACACCAAGAGACCTCAGGACACAAAAGAAGCGCGAGTCATGGCTCTTCTCTCGTATCATGAGGTCCTAGGAATGTACCTGTAGTGCTAGATATAAGTCATGCCCGCGCTATCGCACGGGCATCGGCTGACTTACTCAAGAGCACTACTTCATTGAAATTTCCTAGGTTTCATGATACTCTGAATAAATAGCTGATGCTATTATTTGTTCCACTAAAGTCGCACCGCCACCCTGCGCTCAGGGAAATCAGGCCCCGTGGGCCAGCGCCGTTTTAACGACGTATCGGCGATACTTGTGGGCAAAATTAAGAAATAAAAATGAATTATACAAAAAATCGGGCAGGAAAATCATCGCCATGTGATGAAATCCCTGCCTGAGGTGGATATTCGGAATTAAATGCTTCTCCAGTTTCGATTCAACGAAGATTATGATTCGTCTATCTCATCAATAAAAGGTAATTCTCCTAAATATTTATCAAAGTCGCTTTGGAATAGGCGATCTTGAACAATGCGATATTTTTCAAATTCAGTTTCTGCATGCTCTTTGGCTTCTTCTGCTGTCACTGAACCTTGATTCTGAAGGACCTCATTTCTACCAGCTGCTAAAATGATGTCGATCTGTTTAGCCCAATCTTCCATCGTCATCGGCATGTGGCGCTTTGCCATGCGTTCTGCCAGTTCGAGTACACCATTCACCAATTGCCCCATGTCTTCCAATTCTATTTCCTTCAGATAATTCTTGGCTATCACGACATCCGTCTTTACAATTTTTCCATCTGGTGCATTCTCCCATGTGGTCAGCCCCATATGCTCCTGTTCTGCATCAGCACGTTCCATGATAAGTTCTGCAGCAGTATGCTTGTGGACGGCATAATGCATCTTGTTCTGCATCATCTTGAAGAAAGCCCTGGTGGTGGGTGCATCACGATTGTAGTCTATGGCAGTAGCGTAGATGTCCGTCAGTTTCTGGTAGAATCGTCGTTCTGACAACCGAATCTCCCTGATTTCTGCCAACAGATGTTCGAAGTAATCCTCATCCAAGAAGGTGCCATTTTCCATTCGTTTTCTATCAATCACATAACCGCGAATGGCGTACTCTCGTAGGATATTTGTAGCCCATTGGCGAAACTGAGTGGCGCGAATACTATTCACACGATAACCTACACTTATAATGGCGTCGAGATTATAAAACTGTAAAGTGCGATTGACATCCCGATTCCCTTCACGTCGAACTACCGAGATTTTCTCGGCAGTTGCACTCTTCTTTAACTCTTTAGTCTTATAGATATTCTTCAGATGGAGGCTGACATTATCTATCGAACAGTCGAATAAAACACCCATGGCTTTTTGGGTACACCATACAGTTTTGTCCTTATAGTATACCTCTACGCCCTGTCCCTTACCCTCAATCTGGAAGATCAGGAACTCTGCTGTACTATTTCTTATTTCTCTGCGTTTTGCCATATATCCATGTCGGCCAGCGCCGTTTTAACGACGTATCGGCGATACTTGTTTGCAAAGATAGTGCAAATCGAGTAAAATACACGATTTTAATTGTTAATCTAATTAAAATCTTCTAATTTTGCAATTATTTTTATTTTCGAGATGTAGCCATTGCAACGCCACACTTTTCACCTTTAGGTTAAAGAAGGCTTGTGGACAAAACGAACATACAAGGTGTACCCAAAAAGCTGGCAGCGATTTGCCATCGTTCTTGTCCGGTACATATGCATTACTTGTTCGGTATTTGTCCGGTTAAAGACCGAACAAGTAGCGGACAAATAGCGAGCAGATAGCGGACGAGTACCGGGCAACGATAGAAGGTACTCCGAAGGAGCACCGTTTCTGCCAGTCATCTGTTCCTTGCTATCTCTTCGCGTGAGTAATTACAAATGCAATTTTTCGTATTTTTACTGCCATACTGCCACCGGCCTTTTGGAATGCCTTTATTTAAAGGGAATAATGATAGTGGGAGATTAGTGGGAGACGAAATCATCTCCCACCGCCGTTTTCAATACTCCGGGAGTAATTCCGAATACTCTGGGAGTATTTCCAAATAAGAGTGGCACTTATTATCCAATAACAGCCTCTTATTTTGTGATAACAGCCTCTTATCCAACAGAAGGGAGTGACCTATGCCTCGTCTGGATAGTTTCTTTGTGTCGTTCAGATAATCCGAACAAGTCATTCGGATAGTCCCTATACCCCCATAGAAACTATTCGAATGAGTCGTAGAGACTATTCGGATGCCCCTTAGTCCCTGCCTGCATCAAAGTCATCACTCACATTCCTCTTCGAATCCATTCCTTATAAAACGGATCTTCTATCTCATAACGGTCCGAATAGATTACATAACCGTCTTTCTGCAAGCGTTTCAGGGCACTATATATCGTACTTGTCGGATATTCTCCATTCTGTAATGCCCTATTCGTTGCAAGGCTCTGCAAAATCCACGATAGTACCGAATTTAAAGGGATTATCCATATTACGACTTTTTTCGTTACGACTTTTTTCGTAGTCCGTTGCAAAGGTAGAAAGAAATCTCGAACATTCCAAACTTTTGGGGAAGATTTTTATTCCCTTGGAACCAAGTCACGACTTGAAAGGTTGCTATTTTGCATGTTTATGCACTTGTAAGGAGGTTGGTTACTTCACTATATATTTCTTACCATTCTTAATATATATGCCCTTTGACAGTAGCTCGCGTTTCAAATTGAGCTGACGGCCGGAGATGTCATACATCTGTTCTTCTAGAGCATAGGTAACACCCTTAATTCCTGTGTTGTCAACTTCCCTAGTGTATAGTCGTTTAATCTCTGGACAGGGAATAGTCGATAAACCGTTGGGGTGTTGTATATCTAGGGTATTGATACCATCTTCACCTCCGTATTGATATTGTAGCACAGGAAAGTCATTCGTAATGAGAAACGCCAATTCTGTTCCGTCGGTCTTTTCGATGACCATCTCAAACTGGTCTGACTGGGCGAACACGTTTATTGGAAGCCAGACGAGCAGCATGAGCAGCAAAGCCCACTGTCTGCGATTGTTATTTATCTTTTTCATATTTCGATTTTTTCTTGATGTTCGACATTAGTTCTTACTATTGTTTCTTTTTCAGAGCATCGCGCCAAGTACCTTTCACAAATACCGGCGGAGCGGTCAGCAACTGTTGTTTCTCACTAGCTTTCGAAGCACGACGGGGGGCATTGGTCAACGCCTCAACAAACCGGTTGCGCCCTGCCTCGTCAAACGCCACGAACACTTCGTAGTCGTACACCCAATTATCACCCTCTGACTCCTTCATCACACGTTTGTAGATAGCTTCGCGTGATGGGGCATTGAAACCTAATAGCGAATTAAGATTGCTGTTACGCATAATGCTGTTCTCCGTCGGGCGATATGCATCAAACTGATAGAGATAGCTGCCCTCATAGACACCAATTTTCTCAGCAGCATAGCGTTCGTCACTGATGAACTTTGCCCATTTCACTTCTGTAGGATTAGAACGCCAGTCAACGTTGGCACCCCAACCCAAATCTTTCCAAACATTATCCAAATATGCCTTATTCTCCTCTGGTAGCGAAAGGTTTTCGTAACCAGGCTCAACATACTCATCCAACAGCTTTCCAATACCATGTCCACCTGCTTCGTGATTTAGGACAGGAGATACACCATCCATTGAAAAACAGACGTAGGAATTGTCTTCCAGCATCACACAATAGCTACGTTCACCACTATTGTTATTATAAATAACATTGACGTACATCGGACGATTTGGTATGAGGTTTGGCACTTTGGAGGCATATTCAAATGCTTTGGAAATGTCGTTATCAATAGCATGAGTTGCATTACCGTAAAATTCTGCATTGGGAGATACAGCCTTCACAGCATATACATTGAAATGACCGCGTAGTGAACCATAAGGTTCTTGAAAGAAAAACTGATTTAATGCTTGATTCATACGTTGATCAAAAGCTCCACCTTCGTCAAAATCCTTATCAGTAAATCCCTCGCCTACAAAAACCAAATCAATACCTTGTCCCTGATATGCCTGCTGCATATTCACGACCTCACCATCATGCGAATAATCGGTAGAAGTATAGAAATCATACTCTACAGGACCGAACTCCTTTTCCAATACATCAAATACTTTCCATTTTCTGTCATCCTGAGGAGTCATGCCATTCTCGTCCATGAAAGTTGAGAAAACGATATTGCCCTTTTGGTCCACTAAAAGTAATGAAGGTGACCAAAGCCAGTTTTCCACGAAATCAAGTACTGCCGCTTCATCTTCATCGGTGGCATGTATCTCTCCAACATGCGAAACCCATTCATCAAAATCAATATTCTTCCAAGGTACGGGGTATTTCTCCAAATATTCTGGTAACTTGTCTGTATCACCCGCATGGATACCTATTACCTCAAAGCCCTTGTCCTTATATGCATTATATACAGGTATGAGTCTTTTATTAAAGCCTTCGGAATATGGACACCACCAACCCCATTTATAGATAAGCGTGTACTTGTTTTGATGGTATATTTCGTCAGAATTAGCAGGAGAACCGTCCATGTATTGTTTATGAAAAACGGGTGCAGGAATATCAACAGCAGAAAGATTCAACCCCGCTTCTCTTTGTGGGAGAATAAAAAGCCATGACGAAGAAAAATGAGGATCCTTACTAATAACCTCAGGTACTTCCCCCTTAAAGAGGTTATTTCTGACTATAAACCAAGTAGGACTTTTATCTTTAAAGAATTTATTAACTGCTTCACCATCAGGCAAGCTCCCTTCAAAATAGTTCTCTTCAAAGTTAATAGAACACAAATTGGGCAAAGACAAAATAGCTTCCCAAGGTAATGGACCAGAGAACTGATTACATGCTATTGACAGACTTCCTAATGAGTAAATACGATTGACCTCATTAGGATATGCTCCTTTTATCTTGTTTCCCCAAATATAAAGATCCATCATCGGTCCCATCTTAGTCAAACATCCCTCAGGTATTTCTCCTGATAATTTGTTTTCAGTGAGGTTTAACTCCATAACATATGGAACAGCTTTGTTCGAATTATTGTACTTACAACTATTATTCACTCCATACCATTCCCAAATAGGCTTGTCGGAACACCAATTGTCATTATGTGTCCAGTTATCGCCGTCCATTGCATGGTAAAACTCAATCAATGCCTTACGGACCTCAATAGAATCGGTTTTATAGCTAGGGAAATCGATGTTTGTTACATCCTTTAACGTAAATCCATTACTATAATTCCATCCAAACTCCCATTCTATTTCCCCGTTTTTTACCACAGGTCTGAATTCTGATGCATAAATCAAATTGGTCTGGATACTATCTCCGGTAGCCTGTTTGATATTGATGTGCTGCCCCAAATAGTTTTTTTGTTGCGACCATCCCACGAAAGGCAATAGTGCCCAAAGCAGCACCAGATAGAGTCTTTCTTTTCTCATAGCTATTTATAATTTTAAGTTTTACTATCTAAGTGCAAAAATAAGAATAAAATCTGAAAGTTCCAAACTTTCGCAAAAAAAAAGTCACAACGGTAAAAACAAATCAGGTCGGTTACGCCTTGAGGAAGACGACGTTCAGGCCGTACATGTACTGATAGCTGATGTCGTCGATGATGCTGTTGCTGGCCTACACCGCTTCTGCCCCCACGCATTGTGCAAGAATCACTGCATCGAACGTGCTGGCCGTCTGGATAGCGGCCGATGTGAGGACCGATGCCAGGACATAACCCTTGAATGCCCGTGACACAAGAAATGTATTCCTGCTCTGATATTGTTCCATTTGTTTGCAAAAGAGTCGGGCCGCTCGTCATGAGCAGTCCGACTTATGAGATGAATTTACCAGCAGTTACTTGAGGACGGTGCGGGTCTTTTCGACCTTGCGAGTCTTCTGGATAACTTCCTCGTAGGTTTCGTACTTGGTGACCTTGAACTTGCCCTCGCCGGAGATGATGACGCAGCGGTTCTTGTCGTTCTCAGAGAACGGCTGAACGGTGTCGCCCTTCCACGAAGTGGTGATGTTGGCGGGGTTGATTCCGTGAATGTTCACCAGCTTGGCGGTGATGCCCTCGGCGCGCTCCTTGGAGAGACGCTGGTTGATCTTGGCATTACCTGTGCCCTTGTCAGCATAGCCCGTGACAACAATCTTGGCGTCGGGGTCGGTCTTAATCAGGTCGGCAGCCTCCTTGACGGCGGCGTCGATGCCCTGAGCCTGCTCAACGTCGCTGACGTTGATATGGTAGTAGACCACCTTCTCCATCTTCGACATCTCGACATTCTCGACGGGACGCTGCTTCTTCACAGTCTCTGTGTAAGGCTCGTCGACGTAGTAGGTCTCAACAACCTCCTGCTTGACGACCTCGACCTTCTTGGCGGGGTGGCCGAACTTGTAGGTCAGACCGAGGAGGGCTGACAGCTGGAAGTCGGGATTGTAGTTGCGCTTGAGGTTGAACTCGTCGTTCTTCATGTTGCCGTCGATTTCAAGACCGATGGCAAAATTTCTTGACAGGTTGAAGTTGAACTGCGTACCGAGGCGCATGTTGTACGTGCTGTGCTTGGTGCCGCAGTAATAGGGGTTGGGATTGATGGCCAACGCATTGTTCTGGCTGTTGAACTCGTCGAAGCCCCAGCCGTAGTTCACACCGAAACCGAGCAGCATGACCCAGTCGAAGGCGTCGCAGGAGCGACGGGGATTGATGACGTTGGTCATGTTCATGAGCAGGTCGATGTCGCCGGTGATGGCCTTGAACTTATAGGTGTCGGTGATGGCACCCTTGACCTGCCAGCCCTGCACGTGCAGACGGGCACCGACCTTCGAATTGAAGTAGCGACCGGCAGAGAGGGCCACCTGCGGCGTGAGGAGCTTGTTGAATTTGTAGTTCGTGAACGTACCCTGTCCACCACCCTGAATGGTGATGAAGTTGTAGGGATAGTTATCCTCTACACTCTGTGCCCCGGCAGCGGTGGACACTCCACAGAGGAGTGCCACAGCGGCGAGGATATTGATGATTCTTTTCATAATAATCAATCTTTATTCTTTTTTATTTTATATTTAGGTACGAAGTACCGCCAGATTACTGTTTTGTAATCACAACCTTGTTATTGCCAGCGTAGCTGATGTAGAGCTGGAACTTGTAGGTTCCTGCCTCGATGCTGAGGTTGCTGCCGTCCTGTGTGAGGTCGTTCTCGGCACCACCCCAGTTGATGGCCCAGTCGTGGTTGGCACGGAACTTGAACTCACCCGACACCTTATCGGTAGTGACTTCCCAGCAACCAGCGTCCTTGTTGTACTCCATCTCCAGGTCGGAGCTCCACTCGTTGAAGCCACCAATCATGCTGATGCTTTCAATCTTCAGCAGGTTGTAGTGCATGTTGGCGAAGTCGAGGTTGATCTGGTAGAAGCCAGCACCCGGATCGGGGCAGTTCGGACCACCACCGTCGGTTAGCGAGCCACTGGTGGTGTCGCCGCTGACATACTCGAGGTCGTTGTCCCAGTTGTCGGCATTGGGCTTGAACTTGAACTCACCGTCGAGCCAGTAGTAGCCCTGGTACTTACCGTTGCCGTCGCCCAGCAGCAGGTGGTTGGTGCTCCAGCCGCCTTCGTTGCCAATCTCGTAGAAGTTGTCGGGATAGCCGTTGTCTTCCTTGACGGTGCAGCGGGCAGGAGTCTCGTCGCTGAGGAACAGGCGGATGACATAAGCACCGTCTTTCTCGAGCTGCAGGTTGGCGCCGTCCTGTACGAGGTCGTCCATGGTGCCACCCCAGTTGACGGCCCAGTCGTGGTTCAGTCGGAACTTGAACTCACCGGCATTCAGCGTCTCGCGAGCCTCCCAGCAGTTCATGATCTCGTTGTAGGTCATGTCGACGTCGGTATCCCAGGCGCCGCGAACGGAACCGATGATGCTGATCGAGGTTACTGCGGTGAGCTTGTAGGTCATCGCCTTCAGGTCAACCTGGACGAAGTAGAAGCCGGCAGGAACGGCGTCGATGTTAGGACCGCCGTCAGCGGTCAGCGTGCCACTGTAGGCATCGCCGGAGGCTTTCTCCCAGTCGCCGTCCCAGTTGTCCTTGTTGGGCTTGAACTTGAACTCGCCGTCCAGACGGAGGACAGCAGAGTAATAGCCGTTGCCGTCGCCGTGCAGCGGTTGGTTCACGCTCCAGCCACTCTCGTTGCCAATCTCATAGATGTACTCGTTGAAACCAACGGGTGTAGCCGTCCACGTCTGGTCGAGCATGTGGAAGGTGAGGTCGTAGAACAGGGCGTCCGGGTCGGCCACAATGACCAGATTGCCACCGGCATTCTTGTAGGCAAACTTACCCTCTTCCTCGCCAGCACTCAGACAGCCGCTCCAGTCGCCGCCAAGTCCGCTCTCGGGCGTCATCTTGAACTCGATGTTGCTGCCGTCTTCTGCAGCAGGGATGCGTACCTTGAAGACCGGGTTCACATAAGGATCGGTACCGTCGTTGGTCATCTTGTACGTCGTATCGGTGTTGTCCCATCCGTTGATGCTGCCAGTCAGGTAGTAGGCCATCTCGATGACGGGAGCCTGCGGAATGGCACTCACATGGAACATGTCAGAGATGATCTTCACCGTGGTGGAGCCATTGTCGAGCCACGCGCTGACGGTAGCCTCGATGTCGCGTTGAATGGGGTTGCAGGTGTAGACCTTCTCTATGTAGGCCTGCAGGTCGGCAGTAGCCATCGTACCGTCGGCACCGATTTCGAAAGCCTCGTCGCCAAGAGTGAGCACGTACACCGGCGACAGCTTATAGTCGGCATCGGTCGATGTCGGAGCGGTGATATTGCACACCTTCACCCGCTCGTCAGTTATGCTGTTCAGGTCGATGACACCTACCGTCGTGACGCTGCCGTTACCAAACGACACCTGCTCGGGCTGTGGCACAACCTGTGGATTCAGCCAGTCTTTGTAGTCGTCGGTACAAGCTGCCAGCGACGCTACAAATGCTATCAATGATAATATTTTCTTAATCATAATCGTTTATGCTTAAAATTACTGTTTGATGAAACGGATGTAGCCCGTAATATCGTTGAAGATAATCATGTAGGAACCAGTCTCGGCAATAACGAGGTTGGCACCGTTGCTGACACCATAGGCATACATGCCCTCAGAGTAGTTGACGAACACGCCGCCCTTGTTGAAGTCCCAGGAACCGGCCTGCTTGATCTTCACCTCGTCACCGGCAGCAAAGTCGTGGACGATGTACCAGTCGTGGTTCTCCCAACCGGTAGAGCACGGTGTCATGTCGGTGTCGCCCCAGCCGTTGAACGAGCCGGAGATGGCCATGCCGTCGTAGACCTTGGCAGAACCGTCGTAAGGCTCGACGGTCAGGGCTGTGGTTTCCTTTTCGTCTTCAACCTTTGCCAACTCAGCAGTATTCAGCGTAATCTTGTAGAGACCAGCAGCAGGAACTTTGATGTCACCGGAACCACCGTTGTTCTTCACGAATGTACCGAAGGCTGCGCCCTGTCCAATCTGTGCTGCCCAGTTGTCGTCGAGTGCACCGCGAAGCTTGAAGCCGCCGCCGCCCAAATAGCCAATCCACTGGATTTCACCCTGACCGGTCCTGGTGTCGTACACCTGGTCTTCAATGGTCTGCATCGGGATAACGCACTTACCCATGTCGCCACCCCAGGAGCCGTCGGCAATATCGGCACCGATGAGCCACCAGATCTCAGGATCAGCTTCCTTCAATACTCTGTAATACGGTGCGGTCATCAGGGTAATGACGTTGGAATAGATGACGCCATACTCTTTGAACGACGCGTCGCGTACGGCAGACTTGATGCGGATGGAGAGCGGCAGGGAAGCAGGAACAGACTCCTCAGTCCAGCCATACATCTCCAGCAAGGTGAGGTTCAGATTCTCAGGATTGATTTCCACGTTCTGACCGCTGCTGTAAGTCTCGTTCAGCACAAAGTGGTCTGCTCCGCTATTGTCTTCGGCATTGGCGTCGAAGGCTTTGGTGAAATTGCCTGTCGGCGAGATTTCTACCCAATAGGTGGGTACGACGGGAGCATTGAAGTCGTTATATGGAGTGGGTTGTGACCAACTGAGCACAATGGGTGCGCTGGTCTTCTCCAAGTCAATGGTTCCGTTGACACTCGGCTCGTTGAGCACGAACGTCGTTGGCTGGGTCAGCGTGGGGTTCGACTCGTTGTCGTCCTTACACGAAGTAAAGAGCGACAGACCCGCAGCGGCCAGCAGTATTGTTGATTTGAATATTGTCTTCATAATTATCAATTATCAATTGTTAATTGTCAATTAATTAGTAGCCTTCGTTCTGCTTCAGGTTGGGATTAGCAGTCATGTCAGACGAAGGAAGAGCAAACAGGTTGCGGAATGCAGGCAGGCTGGCACCACCTTGTGAGCCACCCTTCCATTCCCACAGATAGCTGCCGCTGTTGTTGCCGCCATAGAGTCCGAAACGGATCAAGTCGGTGCGACGGAAACCCTCGAAATAGAGCTCACGGGCACGCTCGTCAAGAACCTGCTGCAGGGTGCATGAACCCAAAATCGGGGTATTTGCACGCTGACGGAGCGCATTGATATAACTAAGACCTGTGGAGCTGGTCGAACCGCCGTTAATACGGGCATCAGCCTCAGCAGCAATCAGATAAGCCTCGGCAGAGCGCATCAGGAAGTAGTCTGCATCGGGGAAGGCTGTGCTGCGCGGGGTAGCACCAGTGGAGTAGGTGTTACGGAACTTGCCGACAGAGTAGCCTGAAGCGAAATCGCCAGGAGTCTCGACAGCCAGAGTGCGGTCAATGCCGTAGAACAGCGCGCGGTCGTCACCGGCTGCCGTAACCATGCCTTGGATGTTGACAGCGGGAGCATCGCCATTGGGGAAGAATTTCTCCACCAACTGGCGGCGTGCACGGTTACCAGCCCAGAACTTACCCACCATACCGAAGTCGCCGTTGACGTCCATGTCCTCCTTCCAGGCGGAAGACATCAGGAACATAGATGTACCGTAGCTGGTGGTCAGCAGACCATCGCATAATAGTGGCAGAACGGCCTCGACAGAAGCTCCGTTTTCGCCGTTGTCGCCCATGAAGAGCATCTGGTAGGCGCTCCATCCGTTGGTGCCTTGGGTCCACAGCTTGTGAGGACCGTTGATGACCTTCTCGGCATACTCCTTGGCTTCGTTCCAACGGGCAGTGCCGGTATAGACCTCAGCATTCAGGTAGAGACGGGCCAGCAACAGGTTGGCAGCATCCTGGTCAGCGCGGCCATAGCCGGCATCCTTGCTGGTACGAGCTGCCGGAGCCTGCATCTGACCAACGCACTCCTTTAACTCACTCTCAATCCAGGCAAAGAGTTCAGCACGCTGAATCTGGGGAGGAGGAGTAGACATCAGAGCCGTAGCAAACGGCACGTTGCCAAAAGCATCCATCAGGTGATAGTAGTACATGGCGCGGAGGAAACGAACCTCAGCCTCACGGGCTGCGTCGACACCGGCACAGACATCCAGATAGTGGTTGCAGAAGGCAATACTGGTGTAGAGACGGTTGTAGAAACCTTCCAGCATAGGATGGCTGGAACCCCATGAGTTGTAGTTAAACTCGGGAATACCAGGGTCACCCCAGGCACAGATAGCCTCATCGGTAGTCAGCTCGTTGGAGTTCCACAGCTGACGGACAAAACCAGTGGTACCACCGTCCAGACGGTCGATGTCACAGTCGTCGGTGTCACCGCCATAGTTGCCGGAGACGGCCATCGTGGCATAGCATTTCGTAAAGAGTTCCGGCTCGCTGGGAGTCATCGTAGAACTGGGATCGATAGGCGTGACATCCAGGTCTTTGGTGCAAGAACTCAGTCCTGCTACAGCAAAAGCAACTGCTGCAACGGGAATTATATTTTTGAAATATCTTAAGTTCATAATCGTATTTTTTACTTTTTTACTTTTTTACCTTTTCACCTTAATTAGAAGTTCAGGTTCAGACCGCATTGGAGGGTAAACGGACGAGGATAAATCTCGTTATCGATACCACCGAACACTTCAGGATCCAGACCATCATACTTGGTGATGGTAAACACATTGGTAGCAGCCAGATAGATGCGGCCAGCGAGACCATTGTAGTTGCCGCCCTTGAAGAGATTCTCGAAAGAATAGCCCAATGTGATGTTGTCACACTTCAGGAAAGAACCGTTACGAACAAAGTAGTCGGTCTTGACGTAATCGTAGGTTGTCCATCCGTTCCTGACGGCCTCGGGGGTGACGTTCTGCAGGTAATTGAACGATGCGTCATAGCGCATGGCGACGTTCGAGAAACCTGCACCGCGATCCCAATATACGTAGTTGTCGAAGCTGGCGCGCAGTCCGAAGCCAAGGTCCCAGTTCTTCACCTGAATACGTGAACTCAGACCAGCAGTGTAAGGAGCAGCGGGGCTCTTGTAGAAATAACGGTCGGCATCGTTGATAACACCATCTGCGTTACGGTCGACATAAACGCCCTCAAGGGGTTTGCCATCGGCATCATAAACCTGCTGGAACACATAGAATGAGCGGGCGGGATAGCCTACGGCATGTGCCTGGATCTGATTACCGGTACCTGCGCTGATGCCACCTGTCATGATGATGTCGCCCTCGCCAGTCAGCTCTGTAATCTTGTTCTTATTGTAGGTGAAGTTGGCAGTAACCTCCCACTGAACATCCTCTGTCTGGATGGGACGAACAGTCAGAGAGGCCTCAATACCTCTGTTCTCCAAAGAACCGATGTTGCTCTTCACCTGGTTACGGAAGTTAGAACCAGCCGATACGGTAGCATCGTTGATCAGGTCGGTGGTCTTACGATAGTAGTAGTCCACACTACCACTCAGACGGTTGTGGAAGAAACTGAAGTCCAAACCGGCATTCCAGGTCGTTGTGGTTTCCCACTTCAGATCCTGGTTGTAAGCATCCGGGCGGTAGAGTATACCAGCGTCGTTGATACCAACGAGCGGATAGCGGCCATTGGTGCTGGTGGTATTGACATTGTAGGTGGCAAAGTAGTTGTAGTTACCAATGCCGTCCTGCTGACCGGTCTTACCCCAGCCCAGACGAAGCTTGAGTTCGTCCATCCATTTGACGTTTTTCAGGAAGGCCTCTTCGTTGATCTTCCAACCGAGAGCCACAGAGGGGAATGTTGCCCAGTGCTCCTTGAAGCGGCTGGAACCGTCGCGACGGACGGTGGCTGTGATCATATAGCGGTCGAAGGCAATGTAGTTGGCACGTCCGAAGAACGATACCAGATAGCTCTCCTGCTTCCACTCGCTGCTGCTTGACGAGAAAGCAGTGCCACGCAGGGCTGCCAAGGTAGGATCGTCGACCACCTTGCCATCGACGAGCGAAGTACCGTAGGTCTGCGGATAGAGGCTTTCATAAGCTGAATTGCCCCAATACTTGTTGTGGCTCCACTCGTAACCCACCATGATGTCGAAGTGCTGGGTCTTGAGGAAGTCCTTATAGTACTGTGCGTATGCCGAGAAAGTAAGGTTGTACTTGCTTTCCTTCGAGAAACCGCTGTTACCATAATAGTAATTTGATGAGCCCCAGGGAGCCAGGTCTGTCATCTCTTTACCGTTGGCCCAGTCGCCACTGGCATTGGCATGGAGGCGCAAATCCTCGAAACCATGAATCTGATAGTCAACCTCGACATTACCAATATAGTCGTATGAGTTGGCACGCTGGTTGCGCTCGTGAAGCATGGCTACAGGGTTCTTGCCAGGACCGGTTGCAATAATGGCGCGGTCGATGGTGTAATCGTTATAGGCAGAACCGTCGCCGCCCCACTGGTAGAAACCGCGGAAATCCTTATACTCTGGCCAGCTGCTGGTAACGAACTGTGTCGGGTCGAAGCGGACAGCCTCACTAATAGCACCCGTGTTCGCATAGCGGTTGTGAGAGTACATGAACTTACCGTTGATATTGAATTTCAGATGATCGTCCAACAACGAGGGGTTCAAGGTCACACTGGCCGTGGTACGCTGGAAGTTAGAGGTCTTCAGAATACCATTCTGGTCAGTATAGCCTGCACTGATGCGATAAGGCATGTGCTTCAGACCACCCTGAACGGTGATGTTGTGGTCGCTGCTGATGGCAGAGTGGAAAACCTCATCCTGCCAGTCGGTATTGCCGAGGCCTAACAGCTGAGCTGCTGAAGAGTCATCACCGTAGTAGTCAAGGATGAATTTGCGATACTCGTAGCCATCGAGCACGTCGAGCTTGTTACGCTTCACAGAATAGGAAACGTTACCGTTGTAACTCACCTTGGGAGCCTGACCTTGACGGCCCTTCTTCGTGGTGATGATGATGACACCGTTAGAACCGCGGCTACCATAAATAGCAGTAGCTGAAGCATCCTTCAGCACGGTGAACGACTCGATATCGTTCGGGTTAACCATCGACAGGGCATTGGGAGAACCCTTCACACCCTGGCGGTCCATAGCCAGACCGTCAATCACAATCAACGGGTCGTTAGAGGCATTCAGTGACGAACCGCCACGAATACGGATGGTACTGCTTCCACCAGGAGTACCACCATCGCTGGTTACGTTCACACCGGCAATCTTACCCTGCATCATGTCCTGAGCACTGACAATCAAACCATGGTTCTTCTCATCTGGTTTGATGGCTGTCACAGAACCTGTAAGGTCGTTCTTACGGGCGACACCATAACCGATGACTACCACCTCGTTCAGCAGTGCAGCATCGTCTTGCAGCACAACCACCACATTGGGCGCTGCCTTGACGGTTGCAGTCTGATAACCGATGTAGCTGACGGTGATGTCAGCGCCTTGATTGGCCTTGAGGACGAAATTACCGTCGAAATCCGTAACGGTAGCGATTTGTGTGTTCGCTACACGTACCGTCGCACCGATAATCGGTTCGTCCTGAGCATCTTTCACATGGCCTTTGACTTCAATCTGAGCAAAGGCGCCTACCGATAGGAATAGCCCAAATAAAAGGGCAAGCATCCTAAACGGAATCTTAATGTTTACTTGCTTCATCATTTAATTTTTAAAGTTAGTATACTATTTAAGTTCTCAATAATCCAACGGGATTGATTTAAATCAAGGGCAAAGGTAGGAATTTTTTGATTACGTTGATACTTTTTTTGAAATAAATACGTTATATAGAATGTGCAAACGTTTGCATTGATGTAAATTAATAATTAGATAAGGTAAAGAAACAACGAACGAAACTTTTCAATATCTTTGCAGAAGAAAAAGCTGAAAACCTGATGAAAGAGAATGCTCCATTGACAATGAAGGACATAGCCCGCGAACTGGGTATCAGCGTGGCTACGGTGTCACGTGCACTGAAGAATTCACCCCGCATCTCGGCTGAGCGGCGGGCTGCCATTCAGCAGTATGCCCGTGAGCATAACTTCATACCGAATGTGCTGGCAGAGTCGCTGCGCCACTCTCGCGTGCAGCCCATCAGGATAATTGGAGTAATAGTCCCCAATTTCGTGCATTATTATTTTGCTTCGGTGTTGGCTGGTATCGAGGAAGAGGCGGCTAAGCGCGGCTATCGGATCATGGTTGCCACCAGTCAGGAACAATATGAACGCGAGGTAGACATCTGCCGGTGGTTCTATGAGAACAAGGTGTGTGGAGTCATCGTGTCGCAAGCCAAAGACACAAAGGACTATCGGCATTTCCTGCAACTGATGGAGGCGGGCATACCGCTGGTATTCTATGATAGAATATGTACGGGCGTGAACGCGAGCCGAGTGGTGGTCGACGACTACATGGGTGCCTTCAATGCCGTGACACATCTGATAGCGACAGGCTGCACACGTATTGCCTTCTTCGGATCGGCCATGACAATGGAGATATCGAAGAACCGCTTTAACGGCTATAAGGATGCCTTGCTGAAGAATGGCATTCCTTATGATGAGGCGCTGACACGCATCTGCGACAACCGGGACGATGCAGAGACCATTGCTCCGGAACTGTTGCAGATGGAGACACCTCCCAACGGATTCTTTGCCGTCAACGACGATACGGCCATCGGTATTCTGTATACTGCCAAGCGCATGGGATTTCGGGTGCCTGAGGATATCAGCATCTGTGGATTCACCAATGGCTATCGTGCCATTGCCTGCGAACCGATGCTTACGACCGTAGAACAGCGTGGCGTGAAAGTGGGCGAGGAGGCTGCCGACATCCTGATAGGTCAGGTGGAGGGCACCATTCCCCGCGAAAAGGCAGAACGTCGCATCGTCCGCACCAGACTCGTCATCCGAGGAACTACTAGATAGACTAGTATTCCTAGTATAACTAGTATGACTAGAACGACTAGATAAAAGACATAAGATATGAAACAAAAACCGAATTTACCTTTTTGGAGTCTCTGGAACCTGAGTTTCGGATTCTTTGGTGTGCAGATAGCCTATGCCTTGCAGTCTGCTAACATCTCGCGTATTTTCGCTACGCTGGGCGCTGATCCGCACAATTTGAGCTATTTCTGGATATTGCCCCCGCTGATGGGTATTCTTGTGCAACCGATTGTCGGAACGCTGAGCGACAAGACATGGACGCGCTTTGGACGGCGTATACCTTATTTATTTATAGGGGCTACGGTGGCCGTACTGGTGATGTGTCTGTTGCCTAATGCCGGCTCGCTGGGACTGACGGTAGGGGCTGCCATGCTTTTCGGACTGATTGCACTGATGTTCCTCGACACCAGCATCAATATGGCCATGCAGCCGTTTAAGATGATGGTGGGCGATATGGTGAACGAAGAGCAGAAGGCCAAGGCCTACAGCATCCAGTCGTTCCTTTGCAATGCTGGTTCGGTGGCTGGTTATCTGTTCCCGTTTATCTTTACTTTCATCGGTATCAGCAACGTGGCAGAGAAGGGGGTAATACCCGATAGCGTCATCTGGTCGTTCTACATCGGTGCTGCCATCCTGATTGGTTGCGTGGTGTATACCACCTCTAAAGTGAAGGAGTGGAACCCACAGGAGTATGCGGAGTATAATGGGAGCCTCACCCCCGACCCCTCTCCAACGGGCGAGGGGAGAGAGGACAAGTCAGACTGGATTACGCTGCTTCGAAAAGCCCCCTCGACATTCTGGAAAGTCGGACTGGTGCAGTTCTTCTGCTGGGCAGCATTCCTCTATATGTGGAACTACACCACAGGAGCCATTGCCGAGACGGTATGGGACACCACCGATCCTGCCAGCGAACCGTTCCAGGAAGCAGGCAACTGGGTGGGCGTGCTGTTTGCCGTACAGGCCATAGGCTCTGTCGTCTGGGCTGCCTTGCTGCCTCAGTTTAAGAACACGAAGGTGGCCTATGCCGTCAGTCTGGTCCTGGGAGCTATCGGCTTTGCCATGGTGCCGTTCCTGCACGACCAGTACCTGCAGTTCATCCCGTTCCTGCTGATAGGCTGTGCGTGGGCCGCTATGCTGGCCATGCCGTTTACCTTTGTCACCAATGCCTTGCAGGGCTATGGTCATATGGGCGCTTACCTCGGCCTGTTCAACGGCACCATCTGCATTCCGCAGATAGTCGCTGCCCTTTGCGGTGGTCTGGTACTCTCGCTAATAGGTAGTCACCAGTCGTCCATGATGCTGGTGGCAGCAGTACTCTTGGTGGTAGGTGCTGCCTGCGTGACTGTCATACGTGACAAGAAATAATGCAAGCGATTGCACAAAACGATTCAACATATAAATAACATACGCTTATGAAACTCTTATTCAATCTGGATTACCGCACCTCTTTTGGCGAAGACATGGTGTTGAATATTCTTCCTGATGAGGAAGGTGGAAAGGTGTCGCAGCATAAGATGACGACACTCGACGGGGAGCATTGGTTTGTAGAACTGACCGAGACCGACGAGCCGGGCAGTAAGATGGACTATTATTATAGTCTCGTGCGGGGCGGCGAGGAAGCTCGTCATGAATGGCAGGTGGTGCCTCACCGACTGGAGTTCGCTGCCACGAAAGCAACCCGTTATACGATTTACGACCATTGGATCGACATTCCCGAAGATGCCTATATGTACAGCTCGGCCTTTACGGAGTGTATCATGGCCCGCAAGCGCGAGCTCAGCACAAAGACGGAGTTTCAGCGCACGGTACGTCTGAAAGTGCGTGCCCCCCAGCTTCGTCTGAACGAACGTCTGGCTATTGTCGGCGAGCCTGAGGTGCTGGGTGCTTGGGATATTAAGAAGGCGCAGCCCATGACGGAGCATGAGAGTCACGAGTGGGTGGTTAGCCTGGATGCCTCGCTATTGCCTGCAGGAAACTTTGAGTTCAAGTTCATCATACTCGACACGAAGCCCGACTATACTCCTATGTGGGAACAGGGAGCCAACCGTTCTATAGACCTGCCGCAGATAGGACAGGACGAGGTGGTGGTCTATGAACTCGCACAGGCCTACTTCCCCATCTACCCGTGGAAGGGTGCCGGTACGGTGATTCCCGTCTTCTCGCTGCGCAGTGAGGGCTCGTTTGGCGTGGGCGACTTTGGCGACCTGAAGCTGATGATTGATTGGGTGGCGAAGACCCAGCAGCGCATCCTGCAGGTGTTGCCCATCAACGATACGAACATCACACACACTTGGCAGGACAGCTATCCTTACAATTCGATTAGCATCTATGCCCTGCATCCGCAGTATACCGACCTGAGACAGTTACCTGAAATCAAAGATGAAAAACGAAAAGCACATTTCGAACAGCTGCGCCAGGAGTTGAACGCCCTGCCACAGATTGACTATGAACGCATGTTCAGTGCCAAGATGGACTATCTGCGTGAACTGTTTGCCCAGGAATGGACAACCGTCAAGCGTCGTGCTTCTTATAAAGAGTTCTTCGAGCAGAACAAAGAATGGCTGCAACCCTACGCTGCCTTTTGTGTCAATCGTGACAAACCTCAAACCTCAAATCCCAAACCTCAAACCTCAAATCTCAAACCTCAAACCTCAAAGGAACACGACTTCTGGTATTACGTGCAGTACAACCTCGACCAGCAGATGCGTGCGGCTCACGACTATGCCCGCAAGCACCGTGTCGTACTGAAGGGCGACATCCCCATCGGCATCAGCCGCGACGGCGTGGAAGCCTGGGTAGAGCCGAAGTACTTCAACCTGAACGGTCAGGCGGGAGCTCCGCCCGATGCGTTCTCGGCCGACGGACAGAACTGGGGCTTCCCCACCTACAACTGGGACGAGATGCTGAAAGACGGCTGTCAGTGGTGGGTGCGCCGCTTCCGGAAGATGGCGGAGTATTTCGACGCCTATCGCATCGATCACGTGCTGGGATTCTTCCGCATCTGGGAGATTCCTGTACCCGAGAAGTCGGGTCTGGAAGGACAGTTCTCGCCAGCCTTGGGTCTGAGCCGTGAGGAGATTGAGGGCTATGGCATCTATGGTCACGACGACCTGTTCCTGATCGACCATAAGCGCAACGACCGCTGGCATCCGCGCATCGCCGTGCAGTATCAGGAGCCTTACCAGAAGCTGGACGAGGGCGAGAAGTATAACTTCAACCGCCTCTACAACGACTACTTCTATCGTCGCAACAACCAGTTCTGGTATCAGGAGGCCATGAAGAAGCTACCCCGCCTGACGCAGGCAACGCGTATGCTGGTATGTGCAGAAGACTTGGGTATGGTGCCCGACTGTGTGCCCTGGGTCATGAACGAGCTCCGCATCCTGTCGCTGGAGATTCAGACCATGCCGAAGGATCCCACCATCCGTTTCGGAAAACTCAAGCGCAACCCCTATCGCAGCGTGTGTACCTTCTCGACGCATGACATGCCCACACTGCGTCAGTGGTGGGACGAGGACGAAGAGCAGACGCAGGCTTACTACAACGAATCGCTGCGTCGTGGCGGTGCAGCACCGCATCCGCTGCCGGGCTGGTTGGCCAAGGACATCGTGAGCCGGCAGCTGACCTCGCCGTCGATGCTCTGCCTGCTGTCATTGCAGGACTGGCTGTCTATCGACGAACGTCTGCGACTGCCCGATCAGAATGCAGAGCGTATCAACATCCCGGCTAATCCCCGCCACTATTGGCGCTATCGTATGCACCTCACCATCGAACAGCTGATGAAGGAGGATGAATTCAACGAAAACATCAAGACATTAATCACACAAAGCGGAAGAAAATGAAACGACTGTTTATCCTTGTTTATTTCTCATTTCTCATGTCTCATCTCTCGTTTGGTGCGACCATAGTGTCGCCTAACGGCAACATCGTGCTTCACTTCACAGTGGAGGAAGGCCGTCCTACCTATACCTTGTCTTATAAGGGACATGACGTGGTGCGCCCGTCACACCTCGGACTGGAGCTGGCCAAGGACAAGCACGCCTCGATGGGCATAAACGAACGTGACCTGATGGATGGTTTTACGCTGACGGATGAGCAGACGAGTACCTTCGACGAGACGTGGCAACCAGTATGGGGTGAGACGAAGGAGATTCGCAACCACTATGTAGAGTATGTGGCCACGCTGTCGCAACAATGGCGCGAAGGGGTTCGTTCCGGTAATCCTGACATGCAGCTGCAGCCCCGTGTTCACCACCGGCAGATACTCATCCGTTTCAGGGTTTACGACGACGGCATCGGTTTCCGCTATGAGTTCCCGCAGCAGCCGGATCTGAACTATTTCCTCATCAAGGAGGAACGTTCGGAGTTTGCCATGGCGGGTGATCACATGGCATGGTGGCTCCCTGGCGACTATGACACGCAGGAACAGGAGACTCAGCAGACGCGTCTTTCCGAGATTCGTGGACGCATGAAGGAAGCCGTCAACTGGGGAAACTCCTCGGTGGCGGTATTCTCCGAGACGGGTGTACAGACCTCGCTGCAGATGAAGTCGCAGGACGGCCTGTATATCAACATCCACGAGGCCGCCTGTGCCGACTATGCGACCATGCATTTGGAATTGGTCGATGCTGAGACAGTAGCACTGACCACTCAGCTGGGCGGTGGCAGCAATGCCTATACGCCAAACCCCAAGCCTTCAGAGTGGCCTGTACCCGATGCCTTCACTTTCGTCAGCCACCTGACACCCGACGCCACGGGACTGAAGGGTGCCATGCAGACGCCCTGTGAGACGCCTTGGCGTACGGTGATGGTCAGCGACGACGCCCGTGACATGCTGTCGTCGAACCTCATCCTCAACCTCAACGAGCCCTGCAAGCTCGACGATACCTCTTGGATTCATCCCACGAAATATTGCGGCGTCTGGTGGGAGATGATCGTGGGGCGCGGCAGTTGGCATTACACCAACGACTTCCCCAGCATCCATCTGGACCAGATCGACTGGAGCAAGGTGAAGCCTAATGGCACGCACAAGGCTAATAATGAGAACGTGAAACGCTACATCGACTTCGCGGCCAAGAATGGCCTCGACCAAGTGCTGGTAGAGGGCTGGAACGTTGGTTGGGAAGACTGGGCCAACAGGTGGAAGCGCGACGTGTTCGACTTCGTGACACCCTATCCCGATTTCGACATCAAGATGCTCAACGACTATGCGCACTCGAAGGGCGTGAAACTGTTGATGCACCACGAGACCTCCAGTTCTACGCAGAACTACGAGCGTCACATGGAGAAAGCTTTCCAACTGATGAACCGATATGGCTACGATGCCGTGAAGACGGGCTATGTCGGTGACATCATCCCACGTGGCGACCATCATTATTCGCAATCGATGAACAACCACTATCTCTACGTGGTGAAGGAGGCCGCCAAACACCATATCATGGTGAATGCCCACGAGGCCACACGACCGACGGGTCTCTGCCGTACGTACCCGAACCTCGTCGGCAACGAGAGTGCCCGTGGTACGGAATACGAGGCTTTCGGTGGTTCGCGTCCTGATCATACCTGCATCCTGCCATTCACACGCTTGCAGGGCGGTCCGATGGACTATACGCCAGGCATCTTTGTCACCAAGCTGTCCGAGTGGAGCAACAACACCTCGTGGGCCCGCATCACCATCGCTGGTTCGCTGGCACTCTATCTGACGATGTATTCACCCCTGCAGATGGCTGCCGACCTGCCAGAGAACTACGAGAAGTTCGACGATGCCTTCCAGTTCATTCGTGACGTGGCATGCGACTGGGACAACAGCATCTACCTCGAGGCCGAGCCAGCCGACTACATCACCGTAGCGCGTAAGGCCAAGGGTACCGACAACTGGTTCATCGGTGGCAAGTGCGACGAGAGTGGTCATAAGAGCGTCATCAAGCTCGACTTCCTCGACAAGGGCCGTAAGTACGACTGTACCATCTATGCCGATGCCAAGGATGCTCACTACGAGACGAATCCGCAGGCTTACACCATCACCAAGCGTGTGGTGAAGGCTGGCGATGTGCTGAAGCTCACCGAGGCTCCGGGTGGTGGTTTTGCCGTGTCGCTGATAGCTAAATAGCAGATGCAGACTGCCAGTGTCATACAAGCGCTCCAACAACAGCGGCTCTTACTGCAGTTAGAGTATCAGACTGAGAAGGAGGCCTACCGCCAACAGACTGAGACCATCGGAATGGGGCGGAAGGTGAAGCGAGGTGACGCCTGGTGGCCGCTACGGGTGAGCAAGAGCTACTATAACTCGCTCAACCAACTGGCCGTGGAGGTGTATCGCACGTCAGACACAGATATTGAACATAACTTTGAATATGGACGCTCGGTGGTTTTCTTTACGGAAACGGAAACATCGGGCATCCGTTATTTCCCCTTTACGGGTGTTGTCAGCTATGTCGATGGCGACCGCATGGTGGTTACCGTACCTGACAACACCCGTCTCATTGATCTGCAGGGAACAGAGAAGGTAGGAGTTCAATTGTCGTTCGACGAAACGAGCTACCGACTGATGATGGAGGCTCTGGACCGGGCCATCCGAGGAAAAGGACGGTTGGGCTACCTGCGTGACTTGTTCTATACGCCTCATCAGAAACCGGAAACCTTTTCTTTCCAGCCATTGCATTTCCCGTATTTGAATAAGACGCAGGAAGAAGCGGTCAATGAGGTACTCCGCGCCAAGGATGTGGCAGTGGTTCACGGACCCCCGGGAACAGGAAAAACCACGACACTGGTGGAAGCCATCCGTGAGACGCTGATGCGCGAGAATCAGGTGCTGGTTTGTGCACAGAGCAATATGGCGGTCGACTGGATATCCGAAAAACTTGTCGACCGAGGCATCAACGTATTAAGAATAGGTAATCCGACGCGTGTGAACGACAAAATGCTGTCGTTTACCTATGAGCGGCGCTTCGAGGGCCATCCTGACTATCCTCAGCTATGGGCATTACGCAAGGCCATCCGCGACCAGCGTAGTCATCGGAAACGGGGCGACGAGAAATACCACCAGCGGCTGGAGAGTCTGAAAAGTCGTGCTACAGAACTGGAAATCCGCATCAACAGCGAACTTTTTGGCGAGGCGCGTGTCATAGCATCGACACTGGTAGGTGCCGCTAACCGCTTGTTGGATGGTCAGAAATACGGCACACTGTTCATCGATGAGGCTGCCCAGGCGTTGGAGGCGGCTTGTTGGATTCCGATGCGTCGGGTCAGTCGCGTCGTACTGGCCGGTGACCACTGCCAGCTGCCTCCTACTGTCAAGAGTATTGCCGCCCTGAAGGCCGGACTGGCTAAGACCTTGATGGAACGTATCGTCGAGACTCACCCCGAGGCTGTCACCTTGTTGCGGATACAGTATCGCATGAACGATGATATCATGCGTTTCTCGTCTGACTACTTCTACAATGGCCAGGTCGAGAGTGCTCCCGAGGTTCGCTTTCGTGGAATCCTCGACCTCGACACACCGATGGAATGGATTGATACCTCTGAATATCAGGAGCTTTCTGAAGACTCCGAAAATACGGAGACAACTGAACTGTCCTTCAAAGAGGAGTTCGTCGGTGAGTCATACGGCCGCATCAACAAGGCTGAGGGGCTGCTGACGATGCATGTGATGCAACAGTATTTCGAACGTATCGGCAAACAGCGCCTGTTGGACGAACGGATCGACGTGGGCATCATCTCGCCCTATCGTGCTCAGGTACAGTATTTGCGACGTCTGCTGATGAAACGGGAGTACTTCAAGCCCTTCCGTCGGCAAATCAGCGTGAATACGGTCGATGGTTTCCAGGGACAGGAACGCGATGTCATCGTCATCTCCCTCGTGCGCTCGAATGATGAAGGACAGATAGGCTTTTTGCGGGACCTGAGGCGCATGAATGTGGCCATTACCCGTGCCCGCATGAAAGTCATCATTCTGGGCAACCGACAGACAATGACGCGTCATCCTTTTTATCGCCAGCTATGGCAGTATTGTAAGAAACAACAAGAAACTCAAAAGATATGAAAAAACTGACAACTATTGTTCTCATCATGTTATGTGCTGCTGCTGTCCATGCCGCAGAATCGTTTGTTTTGTTCCAACCCTATGGCGATGCCTGGTCGCTGCGTGGTGCTACGATAGGTTTTTCTGCACAGGAGCACTCCTGTGTGCAACGTGCCGTAACATCCTTGCAAGCAGACTTTGAACGGGTCACGGGTGTCAGACCGACCACTTCCGAACAACCGACCATCTTGATAGGTACGGTGGGTACCAACCGTCAGATTGACCAATGGGTGAAGCAGGGGGTGCTGCGCGACCTGAAAGGCAAGAGCGAGAAGTATATCCTGAAAACCATCGACAACCAGTTGGTCATTGCGGGAAGCGACAAGCGTGGAACGGTGTTTGGCATCTACGAACTGTCCCGGCAGATGGGGGTTAGCCCCTGGTATTGGTGGGCCGATGTTCCTGTGGTAAAGCATGCCGATTTATACGTAAAAAACGGCGAATATACTGATGGCGAACCGCAGGTGCGTTATCGTGGTCTCTTCCTGAACGACGAAGCACCCTGTCTGACGTCATGGGTAAAGAACACCTATGGTACAGCGTATGGTGACCATCGCTTCTATGAGCGTGTCTTTGAACTCATCCTTCGCTTAAAAGGTAATTTCCTTTGGCCTGCCATGTGGGGCTGGGCATTCTATGCCGACGACCCCGAAAACTCGAAGACGGCCGACGAAATGGGTATCATCATCGGCACAAGTCATCATGAACCGATGGCACGCAACCATCAGGAGTATGCCCGCCATCGTGCAGAGTGGGGACCCTGGAACTATCAGAAGAACCAGAAGAAACTGGACCAGTTCTTCCGAGAGGGCATGGAGCGCATGAAAGGCACTGATGACATAGTGACCATCGGTATGCGTGGCGATGGTGACGAGGCCATGAGTGAGGATGCCGATACCAAACTCCTGCAGCGCATCGTGAAGAACCAGCGGAAAATCATCAAACAGGTGACGGGGCGTCCGGCAAAGGAGACGCCTCAGGTGTGGGCGCTTTATAAAGAGGTGCTCGACTATTATGACAAAGGGATGCGCGTCCCCGACGATGTGCTCATCCTGCTTTGTGACGATAACTGGGGTAATGTGCGTCGCGTTCCTTCGGAAAAGGAACGACAGCATCCTGGCGGGTGGGGACTCTACTATCATGTAGACTATGTGGGTGCTCCCCGTAATTCAAAATGGTTGAATGTCACCCCTTCGCAGAACATGTGGGAACAACTGACTTTGGCAGCCAACTATGGATTGGACCGCATGTGGATCCTGAATGTAGGCGACCTGAAACCCATGGAATACCCCATTACCTTGTTTATGGATATGGCATGGAATCCGCATTCTGTAAGCCGCGATGTCGTTACAACACATACAGAACCCTTCTGCCGTCAGACTTTTGGCGAGGGACAGGCTGCCGAGGCTGCCCGTATTCTGAACCTCTGTTGTAAATATGCAGGACGTTCGACGGCTGAGATGCTGGACGCAAGAACCTATAACGTAGAGACTGGCGAATGGCGTCGAGTAGCTGACGACTATATGCGTCTGGAGGCTGAGGCCCTACGGCAGTATCTGACTCTTCAGCCGGAATATCGTGATGCTTATCAGCAAATCATTCTCTTCCCCGTACAGGCCATGTCCAACCTGCATCAGATGTACTATGCGGTGGCAATGAATCATTACCTCGCCAAACAGCATGCTACAGAGGCTAACCTGTGGGCTCAACGCGCCAGGGATGCTTTTCGTCGCGACTCTCTGCTATGTGCCGCCTACAACCACGATGTGGCTGGTGGAAAGTGGAATGGCATGATGGTTCAGAAACACATTGGTTACAGGTCGTGGAACGATGATTTCCCCGCTGACCGCATGCCTGCTGTCGAGACAGTGGAAGAGAAAGCCGGAGGGTATACTTTTGCCATGAAGAATGGCTTTGTAGCCATCGAGGCCGAGCATTATCACCAGGCGGTCCCTGCTTCGAAAGCTCAATGGACTGTATTGCCCGACATGGGACGAACCTTGAGTGGCATGACGCTCATGCCTTATACGGAATCCGTTGACGGTGCTGCCTTGAATTATCGTTTTACCACTGATCGCCAGACTGCTGATGTCAAAGTCCATGTGATAGTGAAGTCTACACTCGACTACCTGAATAAGGGAGGACTGACTTATACCGTTTCCCTTGATGGAGGTACACCGCAAACAGTCAACTTCAATCACAACCTGAACGAGGCGAAGGAGAATATTTATTCGGTATTCTATCCTACAGTGGCCCGACGTGTGGTGGAGTCTGTCGTGACATTACCATTGGATGCAACGCTGACGGAACATGTACTGACAATAAGTCCTAACGATCCGGCTATCGTTTTCGAAAAGATAGTAGTCGACGCAGGTGGCTATCAGCCTGCCTTCCTGTTTGGAGAAGAATCGGATAAAAAGAGAGAATAAATGGTAAGAGATATGAAAAAATTAGTATTATTCGTATTATTTGTGACAATGACGACCCTTGCTACAGCTCAGGATTTCCGCTTCGACGAAATGACGTATTCGCCCGAGAAGACTACCTTTAAGCTGTTTGCTCCCGCAGAGGCGAAAAACGTAAAGGTTCGTATCTACCAAGAGGGACTGGGTGGTAAAGTGGTGAAGACGGTTCGCATGACATGGCAAGATGGCTTGTGGAGGGCTGAAGTGAAAGGCGACCTGATAGGACGTTTCTATACTTTCGACATGGGACATGGCGAGTGTCCGGGTGTGTTTGCCAAGGCCGTGGGCGTGAATGGCAGGCGTGCTGCCATCATTGCGATGGCACAGACCAATCCGGAGGGGTGGGAGCGCGACCAGCGGCCTATCTGTAAGTCTCCGGCCGACCTCGTGGTCTACGAGATGCACCACCGCGACTTCTCCATCGCCCGTGAGGGTGCTCAGTACAAGGGAAAGTTCCTGGCACTGACGGAACCATGGGCCATTGACCACCTGAAGTCATTGGGAGTCAATGCCATCCACATCCTGCCCAGCTACGACTATGGCTCGGTGGATGAGACGAAGCTTGACAAGCCACAGTACAACTGGGGCTATGACCCCGTCAACTACAATGTTCCCGAGGGTGGCTACTCGACGGACCCCTATCGCCCCGAGGTGCGCATCCGCGAGTTCAAACAGATGGTGCAGGCGCTGCACAAGGCTGGCATCCGTGTCATCCTCGACGTGGTGTACAACCATACCTACGACATCGAACACTCTAACTTCCAGCGCACCTTTCCCGACTATTATTATAGGAAAATGAGAAATCTTACCTCTTACTCTAACGGCTCTGGCTGCGGCAACGAGACGGCCAGCGAAAAACCCATGATGCGGCAGTTTATGCTGGAAAGCGTGAAGTATTGGATGGACGAATACCATATCGACGGCTTCCGTTTCGACCTGATGGGATGCCACGACACCGAGACGATGAACCTGATTCGTCAGATAGTCGACGAGAAGGATCCTTCAGTATTTATCTATGGCGAAGGATGGAGTGCAGGCCAGTGTGCCTATCCTAATGAACTGCTGGGAATGAAGGTAAATATGCCGCAGATGCCGGGCATCGCAGCATTCTCTGATGAGATTCGTGACGCCTTGCGTGGACCGTTCTCCGACGATACCAAACCGGGCTGGCTGGGTGGCGTCAACGAGGAGGAGTCGTTGAAATTTGGTATCGTAGGTGCTATACGTCATCCACAGGTGAAAATGAAGAAGGTGAACTACTCCGATAAGCCATGGGCTCTGGAACCCACGCAGATGATGAGCTATGTCAGTTGTCATGACGACATGTGTCTGGTCGACCGGCTGAAAGCCAGCATTCCAGGCATCAGTCAAGAGGAACTGATACGTCTCGACCTGCTGGCACAGACTGCCGTATTCACTTCGCAGGGTGTACCGTTCATGCTCAGTGGCGAGGAACTGCTTCGCACCAAACAGGGTGTCCACAACAGTTTTGAGTCGCCGGACAGCATCAACCATCTCGACTGGACGAACAAGGAGAAATACCCGCAGGTGTTTGCTTATTATAAGAACTTGATAGCCCTGCGCAAGCATCATCCTGCCTTCCGACTGGGCAATGCCGAACTGGTGCGTAAACATCTGGAATTCCTGCAGGCCCCCAAGGGAGTGGTCGCCTTCCGCCTGAAAAACTATGCAGGTCGCGACGATTGGCGTAACATCATCGTTATCCTTAATGCATCGAAGGAAACCCAGCAACTGACCATACCTCAAGGCTCCTATGTCGTTGTTTGCCGTGACGGCGTCATCAACGAAAAGGGCATTGCCACCTTTGAGGGCCAGCAGGCCGAAGTTAGTGCACAGTCAGCACTGATCTTACACGACTGATAAGGAAGACGAAATGAGGAACGATGAATGAAGAAATGTTAAAAAACGTAAGGCGGCAGCAAATTCTTCATTCTTCATTCTTCATTCTTCATTTTTAATCACTACCTTTGCACATCGATTTAATGTAAGAAACGTTTCTGAGAAGATGATTACAGTGAAGGTTGTGAACCGCGGGCACCAGCAGTTGCCTGCCTATGCTACGCCCCAAAGTGCAGGAATGGACTTGAGGGCCAATCTGGAGGAACCCGTGACACTGCACCCGTTGGAACGCCGACTGATTCCGACGGGCCTGCACATAGCATTGCCAGAAGGTTACGAGGCTCAGGTGCGTCCACGGAGTGGACTGGCGCTGAAGCACGGCATTACCGTTCTGAACACCCCAGGCACGATAGACGCTGATTATAGGGGAGAAGTAGGTGTGGTACTCATTAACCTCTCGCAACAGGACTTCGTGGTGAACGATGGTGAGCGTATTGCCCAAATGGTCATTGCTCGCCACGAACAGGGTGAACTGGTGGTTGTAGAGGAACTCGATGAGACAGAGCGCGGCGCAGGCGGTTATGGTCATACGGGTGTAAAATGAAAGAAATGAAAGGGATGAAAGAAATGAAGGAAATGGCATTTCGAAGAATGAAGAGATACGGTGCGCATCTGGTCCCTGTTAAGCAGTGGCTGAATCGACCAGCATTTCTTCATTTTGCATTTACATTTCTTTCACTTCTTTCATTTCCTTCATTTCCCATTTCATTTGCACAAAACGGGCAAATATACGATGCTTTCTTCCTCGATGCCATCTGCCAGCGCGAGAAGGGAAACAATGATGCGGCTTTCGACTTGCTGCGTCATTGCGTGGAACTCGATTCCACCCGTTCGGAGGCTTACTTCTATCTGGCCCAGTATTATCGTGCACTGAAAGACAAGGACCGACATCTCTACTGCATTCAGAAAGCTTGCTCATTGGAACCGGAGAATGCCACATACCTCGAAACACTGGGCGAGACGTACATCTCACAACGGCAGTATGCTGAAGCAACGGAGGTGATGGAACGTCTCTATGAGGTCAACCACGATCGGACGGATGTGTTGGGCATGTTAGTCCAGCTCTACGAGCAACTCGAGGACTACGACCACGCCATTCAGACCTTGGGCCGATTGGAGGTGGCTGAAGGCAAGAGCGAACGCCTGTCGTATGCCAAGAGTCAGCTGTACACTCAGAAGGGCGACAAGAAGTCGGCCATCAGTGAGATGAAGCAGTTGGCCGATCAGTATCCCAACGACCTGAACTATCACTGCCTCTATGCCAACACACTCTATCAGAACAGCCAACAGAAACAGGCCAAGCAAATCTATGACGAGATACTTCGTCAGGAACCGGAAAACCGAAATGCGCTGATGGGGTTGCTGGCCTACTATTATGATAATAAGGATTCGGCGCAGACGGAAGTATACAGGGAACGGATATTGCTCAACAAAAACTCCACCCAGGAAGACCGCGTGACACTGCTGCGACAGCTGATAGGCGAGAGCGAACAAAAGGGAGGCGACTCTACCCGTGTGCTGCAATTGTTCCACCGCATACTCGAGATGCCACAACAGGATGCCGATATGGCACTGTTCTGCGCAACATATATGAATCTGAAGAAGATGCCGCAAGACAGCATCAAAGTGGTCCTGGAACAGGCGCTCGACATTGCTCCGGATAATGCTGCTGCCCGTCTGCAGCTGGTCAGCTACGCTTGGCAGGCTGAGGACCACAACCGCGTCATAGCCCTTTGTCGCGATGCCCGTCAGTATAATCCTGACGAGATGGCGTTTTATTATTATCAGGGCATTGCCTACTATCAGAAAGAACAGTTGGATGATGCGCTGAACGCCTTCCAAAACGGCATCGATGTCATCACCGACCAGAGCGACCCCGCCATAGTCAGCGACTTTTATGCCGTCATGGGTGACATCATGCACCAGAAGGGCATGGACAGAGAGGCCTTTGCGGCTTACGACTCCTGTCTGGTATGGAAAGAGGATAACATCGGTTGTCTGAACAACTATGCCTACTATCTCAGCGAGCTGGGACGCGAACTGAACAAGGCCGAGCAAATGTCGTACCGCACCATCAAGGCGGAACCGAAGAATGCAACGTACCTCGATACCTATGCATGGATCCTGTTCATGCAACAGCGTTACAGCGAGGCCAAGATATATATCGACCAGACCATGCAGTGCGACTCCGATACATCGGCAGTCTTGCTCGAACATGCTGGTGACATCTACTATCACTGCGGTGATAAGGAAAAAGCAGTAGCCCTCTGGCAACAGGCGCTCGACAGAGCTTCTGAGAAGTCTGAGATCAAAGGCGACCGACGACAGGTTCTGATCAGAAAGATAAAACATAAAAAATACCTAAAAGAATGAAAACAGTACGCATTTTGAAGATTGCCGCACTGGCACTTCCGTTGACGCTGGCCGTAGCATCTTGCGGCTCACATCGTAAGGCTGTCAAGGAGACTCCCACAGTGGTTAGCACTGACACACTGAAAAAGCAGGCCTTCTTGCAGAAAGTGAATGACAATGCCCAGCACGCACGCTTCATCACGTCAAAGGTGAAGTTCAGCGTAGAGGTGGGGGCACGTCAGATGACACTCACGGGTAATCTGAAAATGAAACGCGATGATGTCATCCGACTGCAACTCATGGCCTTTGGCTTTGTGGAGGCAGGACGTCTGGAGTTCACCAAGGAGTATGTCCTCATCATGGACCGCATCAACAAACTCTATATGAAGGTGCCGTATGCTCAGATGGACTTCTTGCGCAACAGCCAGATTGATTTCTATGTCTTGCAGTCTTTGTTCTGGAACGAACTCTTCCAGCCTGGCAAGATGAAGGTGACCGACGAGGCGCTGAAGACGTATAGCACGGATATGGGAGCCGACGATGCTATCATCTCCATGGAGAGTGGTAAACTGTCGTACCGTTGGCTGGCAGATAAAGAGAACCACCGTGTCAAGATGGCTAACATCCTGTATAACGACAGGTTCCGTGGTAACTATCAGCTGAATTGGGACTATGAGGACTTCCAGCAGAACAACCGGAAGTATTTCCCCATGGAGCATAAGATTTCATTCTCTACCCCCGAAAAGGAGGTGAAACTGGGCATGACACTCAACTACATGGGTGCCGATGAGAATTGGGAAACACGTACGGAAGTGTCGAGCAAGTACCGTCAGGTTTCTGTCGAGGAAATCCTCCAGCGCTTCATGTCTCTCTAAACCCTTTGGATGAAGCGGATAGGCGTCATAATCCTGTTGTTGGCCTTTACCCTGGCTCCTTATGCGCAGAAAAAAGCTGCATCTAAGAAGCCGGCGGCTAAGAAGACGGCCGTGACCCAAACTAAAAAGTCTGGGAAGTCCGGTAAATCCGGCAAATCTGGTAAATCGGGCAAAACGGCCGCTCCCCAACCTACCGTCAAGTCCCTACAGAATCAGCGCCAGAAGATTCAGAAAGAAATCAAAAAACAGGAAACTCTCCTTCGTAACAACGAGAAGGATGTCAAGAAACGCCTGCAGAATCTGATGGTGCTTAACACTGAGATTGAGGGCAAGCGCCGTACCATTGATACCATCCGTAAGGACATCTCTCATCTCGATGTGGAGATCGAGATGCTGATGACCCAGCTGGAAGAATTGCAGGACGAGCTGAACGAGCGTAAGGCGAACTATGTCAAGTCCATGCGCTATATGCACCGTAACCGTTCTGTACAGAGTCAGATGATGTTCATCTTCAGTGCCGACAACCTCACACAGATGTTCCGCCGCATGCGTTTTATGCGTGAGTATGCTAACTACCAGCGAGCACAGGGTGAAGAGGTGAAGGACAAGCAGGAGGAAGTTAATCTGAAGTTCCAGTCGCTGAATGTCGCTCAGGAACATAAGCGTGAACTGCTCACCAAGGGTGAACAGGAACAACGTTCGCTCGAGGGCAAGCAGACGGAACAGCAGAATGTCGTCAATACCCTGAAGAAGGAACAGAAGACCATTCAGAACATCATTGCCCAACAGAAAAAAAAGGATGCTGCCCTGAATGCTCAGATCGACCGTTTGATTGCCGAGGAGGTGGCTCGCCAGAAGGCGCGTGCTGCTGCAGAGGCGAAACGGCGTGCCGAGGCTGAGGCTGCCAAGAAACGTGCTGCCGAACTGGCTCGTAAGAAGGCTGCTGCGGAGGCTGCCGCCCGCGAGAATGCCCGTCGTATAGCCGAAGCCAAGGCCAAGGAGGAAAAGGCCAAGCGCGAAGCCCTGGCGGCTAAGAACAAAAAAGAACGCGAGGCCGCTGAGCGTAGGGCTCGTGAGGCCGAACAGCGACGTCTGGAAGCTGAACGCAAGGCGGAAGCCGAGAATCGGGAGCATGCCAAAGCTGTCGCTTCGGCCCGCAAGGAAGCTGACGATGCCTTGAAAGTGCCTACCGAGGATATGCGTATCAGTGGCAATTTCGAGAGCAACCGCGGACGACTGCCCATCCCTATTACCGGACCCTATCGCATTGTCAGCCATTACGGACAGTATAATGTAGAAGGGCTGCATGGAGTGACACTCGACAACAAGGGTGTCAACATCCGTGGTGAGGCAGGGGCCCAGGCTCGTAGCATCTTCGATGGTGAAGTCAGTGCGGTGTTCAGCTTCGGAGGCACCATGGTGGTCATGGTGCGTCACGGCAGCTACATCTCCGTGTATTGCAACCTGGCCAGCGTCAATGTGCACCGTGGCCAGAAGGTGTCCATACGACAGGCCTTAGGTCGGGTAGGACAGGATAACATCCTCCAGTTCCAGCTCCGCCGCGAAACCACCAAACTGAATCCTGAATCCTGGCTGGGAAGATAAGGCGCCTTGCGCCAAATGAGAAATGGGGAATGAAAGAAATGAGAAATGTAAATGAAGAAATGTTTAAATGACATTGGCGGCATCATTCCTTCATTTCTACATTTTCATTTCTTTCATTTCTTTCATTTCTTTCATTTCTTTCATTTCCTTCATTCCTTTCATTTCTTTCATTTCTTTCATTCCTTTCATTCCTCATTTATCAACGTAACGTACGTTGATATCGCCTTCTCTATCTCGCTGATGCAGATGTACTCATCGGCAGTATGACTGCGTGCACTGTCGCCAGGACCTAACTTCATCGAGAGGAAGGGCATCAGAGCCTGATCGCTCAGCGTGGGCGAACCAAAGGGCATCATACCCATCTTCATGCTTTTCTGCACGAGGGGATGACCTACAGGGATGTGTGACGACGACAGGCGGAACGAACGGGCCTTCAACTCACACTTCTTCATGTGTTTCTGCAGGAAAGCGAACAGGTATTCGTTTTGGTAGTATTCGTTGGTCCGGACGTCAATCACAAAGCGACACTCGTCGGGAACGACATTATGCTGTGTGCCGCTGTTCAACACCGTGACGGTCATCTTCGTATAACCCAGCAGCATACTCTTTTTCTTAAAACGGTAGTCGCGCAACCATACCAGGTCGTCCAGCGCTTCATAGATGGCATTGACTCCTTCCTCACGTGCCGCATGACCGCTCTTGCCGTAGGCCACACCATCAATGACCATCAGACCCTTCTCGGCAATGGCGGGCTGCATACCGGTGGGCTCGCCAACAATAGCCACGTCAATCTTGGGCAGTTCGGGAAGGGCTAACACAAAACCGCCTGCTCCGCTCACTTCTTCCTCACACGACGCCAGAAACACCAGATTGTACTGCGTGGTTTTGCCACGCAGCAATCGATAGGCCTGCAACAGACTCACCAAACCACCGCCACAGTCGTTGGCACCAAGTCCATACAACCGGTCACCCTCCACCGTGGGGGTAAACGGGTCGCGTGTCCAGGTACTTACGGGCTTCACGGTGTCGATGTGGGCGTTCAGCAGCAGCGTCGGCTTCTCGGGATCCAATGCCTCACATACTAAAACATTGTTGCCGATACGTCGTGCAGGTAATCCGCAGTTCTCGATGAAATCGGCCAAAATGTCTGCTGCAGCACGTTCTTCGCGGCTCACGGAAGGCGTTGCTATCAGTCTTTTTAGCAACTCAACGGCTTCAATGGTATAGTCTTTTATATCCATAATATTTTGTATTTATGGGCAAAGTTACGAAAAAGTTTGGAGTTTATCGCTCATAATTCATATTTTATTTGTAATTTTGCACCTAATTAATAATAGAAGATGTTTATGCAGACGAATTTACACATGTCAGTGCTGGTGCACGAACAGGCTAAGAAGTATGGTGACCGAGAGATGCTGATCTATCAGGATTTCGGTGGTAAGGAATGGAAGTCGCTGTCCTGGAATCAGGTGTCTCAGACCGTCAAGCAGGTGTCTAACGCCTTGCTGAATCTGGGTGTGAAGGTACAGGAGAATATCGGTATCTTCTCGCAGAATTCGGTGCAGTATATCGAGTGTGACTTCGCTGCATGGGGCATACGTGCAGTAACGATCCCGTTCTATGCTACCAGCTCGGAACAGCAGATCCAGTTTATGGTTAACGATGCAAAGATACGTTATCTTTTCGTCGGTGAACAGGACCAGTATGACAAGGCACGGCGCATCTTCTCGCTGTGTCCTACGTTGGAGCGTATCATCGTTTTCGATTCCATGGTGCACATCTCTACACACGATCCTAATGCGGTCTATTTCAGTGACTTCCTGAAATTGGGCGAGAACCTGCCGCGGCAGACAGAAGTAGAGAAACTGCAACAGGAAGCTACCAATGATGACATCGCCAACATCCTCTATACCAGCGGTACGACGGGCGACTCGAAAGGTGTCATCCTGACGCACGGACAGTTCAACGCCGCCATAGTGGCCAACAGCAAGTGTGTGCCTGTCAACGAAGACGACCGCATCATGAACTTCCTGCCTTACACGCATATCTTTGAGCGTGGCTGGGCCATTCTGTGTTTGTATGCCGGAGCACGCATGATTGTCAACACGCATCCGCAAGAGGTACAGCAGTCTATGCGTGACACACATCCTACCTGTATGTCAGCCGTTCCCCGCTTCTGGGAGAAGGTCTATATGGGGGTGATGGACAAGATAGAGCACTCCAGTGCTGTCCAGCGCAAACTGTTCCTGCATGCACTCAGCGTAGGCCGCCGTCATAACATCGAGTATCTCAGCAAGGGCAAGAAACCGCCTGTGGCACTCCACTTGGAATACGAGATGCTGAACCGTACCGTATTCTCGCTGGTACGTAAGGAGCTGGGACTCGAAAATGCCCATTTCTTCCCCACAGCAGGTGCTGCCGTGTCGGCCCATGTCGAGGAATTCGTCCATTCCATCGGAATAAACATGATTGTGGGATATGGTCTGACGGAATCGTTGGCTACTGTGTCGTGTAACCACCTGGGCAAGCCTTATACGGTCGGATCGGTGGGCATCCCCATCGAGGGTATCGACATCAAGGTCAGCGAGGAGGGCGAAATCTTGCTGAAGGGCCAGACAATTTCTATTGGCTACTACAACCGCGAGGACCTCACCAAACAGGCCTTTACCGACGATGGCTATTTCCGTACGGGAGATGCCGGCTATCTGAAGGATGGCGAACTGTTCCTCACCGAGCGTATCAAGGACCTCTTCAAGACGTCCAATGGTAAGTATATCGCTCCCCAGATGATTGAGTCGAAACTGCTGGTCGACAAGTTTATCGACCAGATTGCTGTCATTGCCGACGAGCGTAAATTCGTCTCAGCGCTCATCATCCCCGTTTACTCGCTACTCGAGGAATATGCCCGCAACCACAACATTTCATTTAAGACCCGTGAGGACCTGTGTGCCGATCCTGACATCATACAGATGATGAAGGAACGCATCGACACCCTCCAGCAGCAGCTGGCACACTACGAACAGGTGAAGCGCTTCACCCTGCTGCCCCACCACCTCTCCATGGAGAAAGGTGAACTGACCAATACGCTCAAAATCCGCCGCCGCGTACTCAACGAAAACTATAAGGAACAAATCGAGAAAATGTATCTCGATTAGTTCCAAATGAGAAATGAAAGAAATGAACGGAATGAAAGAAATGTAAATGAAGAGATTATTAATATATTAACAATAACACGAACGACAAGAGAAAACATGAAGAAGCAATGAAAACAAAGAAAGCAATGATCGAAATGGTAGGACGGCATTTCTTCATTTCTTCATTTACATTTCTTTCATTTCATTCATTTCCTTCATTTCTCATTTAAAAAAGATATGATAACACAAGATCAACTGAAAGACGTTCTGGATCGTGCGGATAAGTTGAAGCACTACCTGAAAATCGACCAGAAGCAGATGGAGTACGAGGAAGAGGATCTCCGTACGCAGGCACCGGATTTTTGGGAGGACCAGAAGCGTGCTGAGGAACAGATGAAGAAGGTGAAGGCCATCAAGAAGTGGCTCGACGGCTACCAGGCCGTACGTACTGCTGCCGATGAACTGCAGCTGGCCTTCGATTTCTATAAAGAGGAAATGGTTACCGAAGCCGAGGTCGACCATAACTATCAGACCGCTATCGGCTTGATAGAGGAACTGGAACTCAAAAACATGCTCCGCCAGAAGGAGGACCCGATGGATGCGGTGCTCAAAATCAACTCTGGTGCCGGCGGTACCGAGGCACAGGACTGGGCACAGATGCTGATGCGTATGTACCAGCGCTGGGCCGAGGCACACGACTACAAGGTGTCTATCGCCAACCTGCAGGATGGCGACGAGGCGGGCATCAAGAGTGTCACCATGCAGATCGAGGGTGGCGAGTTTGCCTACGGCTACCTGAAAAGCGAAAACGGCGTCCATCGTTTGGTGCGTGTGTCGCCGTATAATGCGCAGGGTAAGCGTATGACGTCGTTTGCCTCTGTATTTGTCTCACCGCTGGTCGACGATACCATCGAGGTGTATGTCGACCCCGCCAAGCTCTCTTGGGATACCTTCCGCAGCTCGGGTGCCGGCGGACAGAACGTCAACAAGGTGGAGTCGGGTGTCCGACTGCGCTATTGGTATACCGACCCGGATACAGGCGAAGAGGAGGAAATCCTCATTGAGAATACGGAGACGCGCGACCAACCCAAAAACAAGGAGCGTGCCATGGCCCTGCTCCGCTCGCAACTCTACGACCGTGCCATGCAGAAACGCCTCGAGGCTCAGGCCAAGATTGAGGCCGGCAAGAAGAAGATAGAATGGGGCAGCCAGATTCGTTCCTACGTCTTCGACGACCGCCGTGTCAAGGACCACCGCACCAACTACCAGACATCCGATGTCGATGGCGTCATGGATGGCAAAATCGACGATTTCATCAAGGCATACCTCATGGAATTTCCTTCGTCTGATGACGAATGAAATTCCAAATGAAAGAAATGAAAGTAATGAAAGAAATGAAAGTAATGAAACGAATGAAATAATAATGAATTAAACAATAACACGAGAAATTGAATAGGATGAACCGTGGGAATGCATTTCTACATTTGCATTTCTCATTTCTTTCATTCCTTTCATTTCTCATTTAAAGACAAAGTATTATGAGCAAGAAAGTAAATGCAAAACGTGAAGCTTACGCTAAGAAACAGGAAGAACAAGGTAAGAAAGTCGTTACATGGATTTTTGGCGGACTCATCATCCTCGCCATTATCTATCTGATTTGGACCTTCACCATGATGGCGTAAGAAGGCGACAAAGTCGACCTTGTCGCCAAATGAGGAATGAAAGAAATGAAAGATATGAAAGGAATGATGCCGCTGTTTATGCTGCCAATGTCCCTGTGTGGATTGACATTTCTTCATTTCCATTTCTTTCATTTCTTTCATTTCATTCATTTCTTTCATTTAAAACTGTTTTATGTTTGAAATCGAACGGAAATTTCTGGTTCTGGACGACTCCTATAAGGCGTTGTCCTGTGGTCATAGTCACATCCGACAGGGGTATATCTGCAGCGAGCGGGGGCGTACGGTACGCATACGAATTCGTGACAACCAAGCCTTTATCACCATCAAAGGCCCCAGCATCGATGGTGGCCTGTCGCGCTATGAATTCGAGCAGGAGATACCGCTTGCCGATGCAGAGCAGTTGATGACGCTCTGCGAACCGGGCATCATCGATAAGACGCGCTGGCTGGTGAAAAGCGGCGAACACACCTTCGAAGTCGACGAATTTCATGGCGATAACGCCCCCCTGGTAATGGCGGAAGTGGAACTAAAATCGACAGCCGACGAACCAAAAATCCCCCATTTCATCGGGAAAGAGGTCACTGGCGATCGCCGTTACTATAATTCCCAACTCCGCCAGCATCCTTATTCTTCTTGGGAATCCCGATAGGGTGTGCTTCATAGAAGCCTTCTTCTTATTAGTTGAAGGTGTAAATGGTTGGGTGTTTTATTTGTCCCTTTTTTCTGACAAATTATTCTTTGTTAACCTTTTTTCTCCGCTGTTTTCACTACAAGACTCTTGATTTAAATCAAGAAATTAAAGGTTTTTTGCACTTTATGGGGGGGGTAATGTGGTAGATATTAGTAATTTTCATAATTTTGCCATTGGACTTTCTTTATTAAACGCGCGCGTATATGAATAGGATTGTGGTAAAGCATAACTTGTTAATTATTTTGCTGCTTTTGCTTGTTTCAAAAGTGGCAGCTCAAAACGTGTCGCTTAGCAACAATCTGTTGTATGATGTCTGGCTGACTCCCAATCTGACTGTAGGTATCAGTGCCGGACAGCATTGGTCGGTAGCATTGACGGCCGGATATCGGCCTTGGCCCACCAGCGACGAGACATCACGCAAGTGGCGTCACCTCCTCCTCTCTCCTGAACTGCGCTATTGGACGGACTCCGTCAGTGTCCGTCATTTCTTTGGGGCAAATGTCATTTACAGTCATTTCAATGTGGCTGGCATCCGCTTCCCCTTTGGGCTATATCCCGATGTTCGTAACGAACGTCGCCAGGGCGACTTGGTTGCCTTGGGTGCTTTCTATGGTTACTCCTTGCCTTTGGGCCGTCACTGGAATCTCGAGGCTTTGATAGGAGCCGCCGTGGGTTACGCCAAGTACGACCGTTATGCTTGTGGTCAATGTGGTTCAAAGATTTCTGATGAATCGAAGATTTTCCTGATGCCGCAGGCTGCTATCAATATCGTCTACAACATTCCAGGGCGTCCGCGTAAGCAGCCAGTAGTGGTTCCTGTTGAACCGGTGGTTGTTCCTGAGCCTGTTGTTGAGGAAACAAAGCCTTTTGTTTTTGTTCCTGCCATCCATGCCGTTCCCGACTTCACCGGTCGTGCAGGGCAGTTGCAGCGTGATAATCCCGTGCTGGCACATGTCTCGCAGTATAAGCCTTACGACCGTACCCGCATCCTCCGCAAGGAGAAGGGTGCGCTCTATGTGCATTTCGACCAGGGCAAGTCGGTGCTGCATGCCGACTATCGCGACAATGCCCCGACGTTGGAGCGCATCGTCGACATCACCCGTCAGATTATGGCCGACACCACGAGCAGTGTGAAGAAGATACAGATCATCGGTCTCGCCTCCATCGAGGGCGGTATTGCTGCCAACGAGCAGTTGGCCAAGAACCGTGCCTTGGCTTTGCAGCGCTATCTGCAACAGCAGGTCGTGGCGTCCGACACGCTGTTCGATACCATTGGCGGCGGCGAGGCGTGGGCTGAGTTCCGTGACCAGCTCGTGGATGAAGTTGCGACAGAGTCACAACACACTGTGGCTTTGCAACAAGCACTTGCTGTCATCGATGGTGAAAACGATCTGGACCAGCGCGAGCGCAAACTGCGCCAGTTGGACAAAGGGCGTACGTGGCAGTATCTGAAGGAAAACATTCTGAAAGACCAGCGTAATTCTGGTTATATCCGCATCTATTATGACTATGTGCCCGACACAGCTGCCAAGACTATCAACCGCGCCAGCGAGCTGATAGCCCAGGGCAAGTATGCTGAGGCACTTACCCTCTTGAACAGTGTACGCTCCGACGAGCGTGCCCAGAATGCCTTGGGTGTTGCCCTCTGGCAGACCGGCCAGCAGCAGGAGGCCCTCCGCTGCTTCCGCCGTGCCGCCCAGCAAGGCAATGCTGATGCCCGAGAGAACCTCCGACAGTTAGAGAACCGATAATGAAACAACGAAGTAAAAAGAAAATTAAATAAATGTAATTATGAATATGAAAAAGTATTTATTCATGTTAGCAATGTTCTTTGGAACATGCTTAGGCTTCACGGCTTGCAGCAGTGAAGAGGATGCGGCATTAAATGCTGAGCAGGAGCGCGGTGTGGTCAAGACGCAGTTCACCATCTCGTTCCCCACGAAGATGGCTGCCGGTACTCGCCAGTCAATAACCGTTGTTCAGGGACAGGCAACACCAACGTTCCGTGGAATTAACAGTATCATTTTAAGACCATTTACTGATTTTAAAACAGAGGTGACATCAGGAACAGCTTTATCAAGTTCTTTATCTATTAGTGGCATTGCGAATAATGGTCTGTTTACTACTAATAATTCTCACCTGTATCAAGATGTTGAAGTACCTATAGGCACAAGGTCCTTCTTATTTTATGGGACAGCTATAGCAAGTGAAAAAGCAGGTGTGACGCCCAATGCATTGAATGGCTCGTTGACAGCAAACACGATAACACCAACTAATACTTTGGCAGATATCTCGTATACTCCAACTTCCATTTATAATGAAAGAGATGATGAGAATAAATTAGAAGTACCTGCGTATGGTCAGGTCATTGCTGATTATTTAACTGCAATAGCAAATGCTCAAGTAACTGCTACTGATGCTACAACAAGCTGGGCGAATTCTAAAGAACTCGGCACGCTCTATACAGAGTTTATTGAAATGAAAGCGGGCTCATGGACCAGCGTAAAGGCAGCCATTCAGGCACTTTATACTACGGTTTACTCACGCACAGAAGCTGTTGCCGGAAAGATTCGCGACGCAATACTTGCAAATTATACGGTAGATGACACCAGTAAACCTCTTGCCACAGACAACGCAGGAACAGGAGGCGCTTCTACAGGAGTGCTGGCTTTTACTGATTTAAAGAATGATTATGGTCAGTATCCAGCAAACATTGGTTTGCCTGACGGTGCTGCTTATGTGAAGTGGGACACTACAGACAAAAAATTTAAGGTGCTTACCAGTTCAAGCCCTGCGACACCAGATAACGGTGGAATGAATTTCTCGTCATTGAACCAATATGCTTTTCCTGCTTCACTCTATTATAATGGGTTAAGTAATATCAAGACCTCCGAAACCTCTAAGAAAGATGAATATAAAAATGATGTAACCTGGGAAGCAATTCTTAATAAATATACAGATGACGCAGGTGTGGTATCTTCTAAGACTCGTTCTATAGCCATCATAGACCCTGTGCAGTATGCTGTCGGACGTTTGGATGTTGCCGTACAAAGTACTGCTACTTTGAAGGATAATGAAAAAAAGGATATTACCGTAGGTGAAAATTTCCCCATTACTGGTATTTTAGTGGGTAATCAGAAAGCCGTGAACTTCAAGTTTGAAACGACTCCTACAGTTGCAGCGACATCAGCCTCTGATATCTTTACTGTTTATGACAGCCAGATTCCTACAACAGAGAGCACTATAACTAAAACATGCCGGATGTATGGCGGTACAATTGATGAGTCTAATTTTAACCAGTATTGTACGCATACTTTGGTTTTGGAAACAGCTGATTGTAGTGCTGATGACGATCTAAATAATGTTGCAATCGCTGTCGAGTTTACAAATAATACTACTGTTACAATTGTCGGGAAAGACAAGAAACTGATTTATCCGGGAACAAAGTTCTATTTGGTGGGTACGTTGCAGCCTTACAAAAATACATCGGTTAAATATCAAGCATCTCACCTGCCTACAGGCAAGACAACGAACGATGTTATTAATAGAGCTTTCGTACAGGACTATACCACAAAGGTTACGTTCAATGTTAAGAGTTTGGAAAATGCCTATAATGTAGTGCCTGATCTGCGCAATCCACATTTGGAAATTGGCCTCTCTGTAGATTTGACTTGGGTATCTGGTATTACACAGACAATTGATATCCAGTAACTTTTCCATAGGTAACGAAAAATATTTTATGGCTTAGAAAAATAGAAACATAATAGCGCTATAATATGAAAAAGAAAATGTTATTTGCCTTGCATGGTGCGATAGCACTTGCGGCATTAGGATTCACCGCCTGCTCGTCGACTGACGACGCAGTGGTTAACAATCCTAACTACAATCCAGAGACTGGCGAGGTTCAAACCAGTTTTGTGTTTAATGTGTCAACGAGTAATACGCCCAGTGCTACTACTCGTATGACGGCCTATGACACTCAGGCTAATGTGGTAGATGCGTATGGCTTCCGTGGAATTACGAATTCCGAGATTCTGACCTTCAAACAGATGTCAGGCAGTGCGCTGAACGATGGGAAGGCAATGGCTACAGCTGCTACAGCAGAGAAGATTTATCCTTTCGGAACCATTATCGGTGCCAACAAGCTTGACCCGACCTACGGCGAAGCTGGCGGCAGCGTGACGAAGTCACACCGCGTGATAGAGCTCAGCCTGCCTACCGAGACCAACACCATCTTGTTCTACGGCAAAGCCATCAAGGACAAAAACAACAACGCGCAGGGCAAGGTGACGTGGAACATCGACCAGAACCTTGCAAACACCTCGATCTCTATGTGCAAGATTGTTCCTGAGGAAGTTGAAGTCGACGAACCGTATATTTACCAAGCTGCACTCTTGCAGTATGAGGTACTGATAGCCCAGGTGCTGACAGAAATAGTCAACAGCGGCATTAAGAAGGGTGAGACCATCACCTTTGGCACCGAGTCCTATGTGATGCCCAGTGATTTGGCATGGTCAGACTACGTCAATGTGTCATCAGACAAACAGTTGTCTATAAGGACTATTTCGCCACTGGATGCTACCCATACGTTATCTGCTCTAGGCGAAATCCTGGCCAGGAATTTTGTGACGTTGAATACCATCTATAGCAGCGAGTTGCGTGCAGGTGCCGGTGATGCTGTTGCTTATATGATGAAAGACCTGATGGTGGCTGTCAACAGTGTGGCCAATGCTACTCCCATCTCTATGGACGAATGCATTAGCCAGGCAGTTGCCAACGCCATCAAGGTCAATGTGGAAAAGTATTTCGATGCAGACAATGAATACGAATGGAAGTCGGCAGCAACCGTCAAGGAACTGTGCACGACACTTGTATCCAGTCAGAAAGACAAGGTTGAAGACACCAGCGACCTGAATGAGTTCCCCAGAAACTTCAACCTGCCCAGCGGTTCTGTTCTCCTGCAGTTTGACATAGAGGAAAAAGCCGACAAAACAGGCTATACCTTCACCTATAATTATAGGGGTACGGTAGACACTTATGCCATGGGCGGATCGACGTCAGCCACCGATGCCTTCAATCCGATGAACTACGTCTATCCGGCAGAGCTCTGCTATTTCGGCAACAGCCCCATCCGTGTGTCTGACGACACGAAGGTGCCCAATGACTTCCCCGATGGTGTTGCCGACTGGGAAGATGGTACAAAATGGACTGGCTGGACATCCGGAAGCCACGTGTTTTCTACCACCCGCAGTGTAGCCATGCAGTATAACATCAATTACGGTACGGCACTGCTGGCAACCACCGTACATTACGGTGCCAGTAAGCTTCAGGACAACAATGCCAGTATTCAGTTCCAGCGTCTGGGTGTTACCGAAGAGAACAACACCATCGACGTCACAGGCAATGACACGCACTTCCAGCTGACGGGCATCCTCGTCGGCGGCCAAGAGCCTGAAGTGGGATGGAACTATCTCGCCAAGTCTGCAACACCGGGCTTCGGCCACATGGTATACGACAATGTGGGATATGTCAACATTCCAAAGGTTGAAGAGGGAGCCTCTATCGGCGAGAACTCGCAGACCTGCTACACCCTGCTGTGGGACAACTGGCAGCAGGACCTGCTGAACCAGAAGCAGCGCGACGTCTATGTCGCCCTGGAGTTCAAGAACAACTCTGCCGGTTTCTGGGGTGAGAACAATTTCATTCGCAACGGTTCTGTATTCTACATCGTAGGTAAGCTTGACCCCGATGCAGGCCATAGCACAACCGACTACAGCGACGGCATCACATGGCCTACCAATCAGGCTCTTCCGCCTTATAATGATGATGGAAGCACCATCAAGCAGCGCCGTGTGTTCATCCAGGACTTCATGACCACCGCCAACTTCGTCATTGGTCCCACCTCGCTGCAGCATGCACTGGTGACCGTACCCGACCTGCGCTCTGGTCAGATTTCTCTCGGTCTTTCCGTCGACCTGAAGTGGCAGACGGGCCTTGTCTTCAACGACATCATTCTGGGAGAGTAAATATATAAATGAGTAATGAGCAATGGGAAATATTAAATGAGTAATTAGGAATGAAAAAGTCGATAACATATTGGCATACGAATGAAAAGGGAACTGCTCGCAAGCGCAGCATCATTTCTCATTTCTTCATTTTCATTTCTTATTGCTCATTCCTCATGGCTCATTTGGCACTCTGTGCCTCCTGTTCCACCATAGACGACGACTTGTCGCAGTGCGGCAACGACTACGAGCTGGACTACGAGCTGCGTCTGGTGACCAATATGACCACCGAGCTGAAGACCCAGCTGACCACCGAGACCGAGCTGAACCTGGCCCAGGCCCTGCGCACCCATCTGTCGGATGTCTTTACCGACTTTGCCCACGATGTCGACCTGTCGTTCTACGACACGCAGGGCGACTCACTGCGACTACAGCACGACGAGCACATCATGGATGCCAACCAGGCCAGCTACACGCTCTATCTACCCATGCGACAGTATATGCACCTGGCAGTAGCTAACATTGTCAACAATCCGCTGGTCAGTCTGACCAACGACGAGCGCTGTCATCAGTCTAAATTGTTGCAGAGTCCCTCCTTGTCGAAAGCCCCTGTGCTTCGCAGCGAGTCGGGCGATGTGATTCAGAGCCATACTACAGGTATCTTCACCGCTCGCCAGCCTATGGAAGTGCTGGAAGGCGTCGACCAGCAGTTTAATGTCCACCTCTTCATGGTCAACTGTGCGGCAGCCCTTGTGGTCGATACCCTTGGTAGCGGCATCCGTGAAATGAGGGTGTATGCAACAGGTTTTGCTACGGGTTTCAACATTGCCGACAGTGCCTTTATCTATAGCGCCAATCCTCCTATGGTCGTGGCCAATCCAGTGAAGGCACAGAACGATAGCGAGGTGGCTTTCTGCACGGTGAACTTCCCGTCGCGCGAGCCAGAGCCGACAGATGCTTCCACCCGTGTGGTTATCGAGACGACCGATCCTTTCGTTGGACCGACTTCCGACAAGAGCCTTTGGGAGTTCCGCATCTATACCATTACCCACGATGGCACGACAACGGAGAGTGTTCTCTACATCCGACGTCCCCTGCGTGCTGGTCAGCTCATGATTATCAAGGTCAAGGCACGTCCTGATGGTTCCGTCACCACGGGGGACCCGACGGTAGGTGTCAGCGTCACCCTCAACTGGAACGACGGCGGACATCACGAATGGGAATTATAACCCGACAAAGATGAGCATATTGAGAAGGAAATATTTTTTATATATAATAGGTACGCGCGTAGCAGCACTGCTGGCACTCTGTAGCCTGTGCTGCTGCACCGACACCGACAGCCCCGTCTCGCCCTCCACTCCGGAGCCCACTCCTGTGGATGGCAAAGTCGCCGTCGAACTGGCTCTGTGCGTATCTCCTTCCCAACAAGCTACCACCCGCCAGCCGGCATCTTCTTCCCAAGACGTTACGCAGCTGTTTGGCACCTATCGTGATATTCAAGACCTGAAAATTATTCCATTTTCTGTGACACCAGTCGAATTGGCAAGCACGCCTACAGAAGGTTCTGTTACAGGACTGAGTAAAATTTCTGGCTACAACTATTTTACAGACAACACTATCGAGCTATACATCGGCACTCGTGGCTTCCTTTGCTATGGGCGCGCCATTCCGTTCTATGTAAATACTGCTAATCCTGCAGCCAGTGATTATTTCAAGAATGGTGCCATTGTAGCCACCTTCCCTGATGACAATAAGCCTAATGGCGTCGAGTTTAAGTTAAAGCCTATTGTTGATGATCATACGGATTATTCGAATGCAGAAAAATTAGCTAATTATCTGAATAACATTATCCTTGATGAAGGGTGGACTGTTAGCGAACAGTTTCAAAATATTCGTGCCTCCTTTGTCAATACAACTAAAGATAAGTTTACGGTAGCTAATGACAATCTTATCGCTGGCTCTGAGGCCAATGTGAGAGCAAAGGCTCAGGCTTTGAAGACCTTACTGAATAGTCTGACAGCCTTGACAACTGGTGAAGAGAATAGCAGAACTACGATTCTTGCAAAAATAGATGATACTGCCGAGACTTATGCCACAACGGGTTCATATCCTGCTGATATCAACCTTCCTGATGGTGCAGCAGCATTGAAATGGACTGGCACAGGCTTTGTGGTATTAAAAGAAAGTACCACTGCTACCCCCATGAGTAATCATTCTCGTTTTGCCTATCCTGCTGAGTTGTACTATTATACGAACAGTGCTATCAAGACGGCTACGACCAGCAAGAAGGAAATCTATGAACCTGAGGGAACTACTTGGCCAACAATCATAAACAGCTATGGCGAGACCGACAACGATGTTGTGGCATCAACAACCCGCTCTGTTGCTATTGAGACCCCGTTGAATTATGGCGTCAGTTGTCTGGTGACGAACATCAAGGCAGTTGCCGCCTCATTGAAAGACTACGATGAAACCCCCGTTGACTTGATAGAAGAAGGTAATGATGTCTTTCCTTTGACGGGCATAATGATTGGCGGACAGTTTCCACAGCGTTTTGACTTCACGCCGAAAGACGTAAAAGACGAGCAGATTATCTATGACAACCAAATACCTGCTGGCGTAACGCTGAAGTATTTCGATCCGGAGTCAACAGAAACTCCCAAGCCTGCTCCAACTCCTGTCTATACGCTGGTCTTCCAGTCGAAGGACGAGAAACCCATCGACATTGTACTCGAGTTCAAGAACAATAGTGGTACAGCATTTACAGGCTACGAAGGTGGTATAGTATATCCCGGCACCAAGTTCTATCTGATAGGTCAGGCATGGCCTTTCATGGAAGAAGCTGAAGACTACAAGCATCGCGTGTTCACGCAGGACCACAAAACGGAACTGACATTACAGATTGAGAGTCTGAAAAACGCTTACAACGTTATTCCTAATTTGAAGACTGCCCAATACTCCATCAAGGTGGTAAATGTAGCAGTAAAGCAGTGGTCGTCACAGGGCTCAGAATCCCGTGAATTATATAACTGGTAAAAAAGAGACAATAGAGCATGTATAATGGACATCTACATATTACCGACCTCTTAGCCTGCGTGGTAATCGTATTACTGCTGGTGGGTTGCTCGTCCGATAGTGAACAAGAGAGCCGTCCGATGCGTGACGTGAATCTGATGCTGGGTGCCCACAGCTATACCGACGCCACCGATGCTAGCACCCGTGCGCTTCCTGATGGTTATGTGCTCTACGAAAATTTAACACCTTCTGTGCCAATAGAATTTGCTGCGATACGAGCTTTTATGACTCATGACGTCAGCATTGATTTCCAGGGTGATTTTTCCTATCGTATGGTCGATGATAATTACGTGTGGAACTCTAAGGTTCCACTCGATGAAGGAACTTACTACGTCTATGGCTTCATGCCAAGTAGCGAGGCTGCCAAAGTGGGACTTGCACCGCTTTTGGATAGTGGCACATCCACCACGGTCTACAGCAATGGAGCTGTCATGACCATTGACGGTCTCTCTGCCGTAACGGCCAGTGACCCTTGCGTTATCGTGGGTGTAAAGGCTGCTCCTAATAACACGGAGATGCCGGACATGGCTGACCGGTTGGGTCGTTATGACTTTAATGCTAACAAGACAACAGCAGGTGGCGGCGAATACATCTACCTGCTCATTGATCACCTCTATGCTGCATTGCAACTGTGCATGGATATCAATAGCGACTATAATGCCTTGCGTAAAATCAAGATTACCAAACTCACGCTGAAAGCAAAGCATGTGAAAAGCGCAAAGCTGACGGTCACCCTGAAACAGGGTGACATAACATCGCTGAATACAATAGGCAGTACGCCAAGCGGTACTGCTGGTGACGAGATAACCATCTATGACGGTGAGGAACTGGAATTGACTCCGACGGCTACACAGGATTTCCTAGCGTGTATACTACCCATATTAGCAACAGGCGATAATCGTGAGTTTGAGATGAAAACCACCTATAACGTGTATGACCGCAAGAACAACTTGATTGGACCACGTACGTCGGTGAACAAGTTGACGGTGCCAAATGCCAAAACGCTGCAGCGAGGCCAGTATTACACCTTCAATCTGACTGTTAATCCCAGCTATATCTATGTACTGTCGGAGCCCGATTTGGATAATCCGGAGTTTACGCTAACAACAAATTGAAATTAGAACATTGAGAGTTAAAGATACCATAATAAGTTTGATGATGCTCCTCGCTGCTTCTGCGGTGCAGGCGCAGATAGTTATTGGTGGCAGTGTCTATGGCGGTGGTAATGCTGGTGACACAGGTCAAGGCATTGATGAAAATTCCGAAAAGAAGGGCACCAAGGTGACGATATATTCCGGCGACATCAATGCCGTCTATGGCGGAGCCCGTATGGCAAAAATCGGTGGCAGTGCGTTTGTACATATCGACGGAGAGCATGCCTCTAACTATATTGTCATCAACAAGGTTTATGGTGGAAACGATATATCGGGAACCATTGGCTCCTCGGCGACGCTTCCTACTGAACTGGTAGATGCAAGCGAAGATGGTGTCGACAATAGTTGGAATGCCTTTGTACGCATTTCGTCCAAGTTGAACGGTCCCGTTTATTATACACAAGAAGAAATCGAAGCTGCAACAGAGGGTGATGACGCATACGGCAAGACAACTAATGATATAAAGACGCCCGCAACCATTGCTGATGACAATCAGAAAATCTATATCGGTCAGCTCTTTGGAGGCGGTAACGGCGACTATGACTACACATCGGACGATAGTCCCTATAAGGGAAAGGAAAAGCCCGAACTGGACCAGACCTATTTGGATATTCATGGCGGTTCTATCGTCTATGCTTATGGTGGTGGTAATGCCGCTACGGTGACGAAAAGCGCAGTTATCTGTGTTGATAACCCCAGTAAGGTCGTTAACAGCATTGAAGACCCAGTGCGGGGAGAGTTGCTGACGAACGACCGTTTCCAAAAGCAGATGGGTATCAATACGGGCTTTTCGTATCCCAGCAGTGATGAGTTCCAGATTGGACGTCTCTTTGGTGGCAACAACATGGCCGAGATGAAGATTCGTCCCACCTGGCATCTGCAGAGCGGTAAAGTCAGAAACATATATAGTGGCGGTAATCGTGGCGCGATGACCTACGAGAATGGTCTTCTCTTGAAGATTGACTCTAAGGATATGGTGATAGACAACGTCTATGGCGGTTGCCGTATGGCTGACGTGAATCCGGGAAAGACCATTGAAGAAGAGACAATCGATGGTGTTTGGTTCCCAGGAAATTATGCTGCCCGTGTGCTGATTTTGGCGGGCGATATCAACAATGTCTATGGTGGTAATGATATTACCGGTAAGGTCTATGGCGGTAATGCCGTCGGTATTCACTGTAGCATCAAGGGTGATGTCTATGGTGGTGGCAACGGTGCATACCCCTATACGGATAATAAAGACCTGAAGGATCATGATATTTACGGTGACTTATATTATGGTGATCCAGACAATCCATATACTGGCACCCAGTCTGTTGAAGCCCTGAACGCCTTCCGTCCCAATGCCGAGGCCGTATCTATCCGTGTGGTAGGAAAGTTTGAGAAAGACAGTCAGGGCAAGGTCATCGAGAATACGGTTGTTCCTACCATTATCGGTGGTGCCATCTATTGTGGTGGCAACTGTGCCACATTGCGTAATGATGATCCCGAAAAGGATGCTACGGCCCAATTGAAGATTGGTTCATACGTCATTGCTGATAAGGTATTCCTTGGCAATAATGGAGAACGCATGAAAGATGCGGATATTCTGGAACGTTATGCGAAGTATATTGATGAGAATGGTGATACGAAGGATGTTCCCGCTGACCCCGCCAGTTCGACACTCTATGACTTCAGCCAGATGGATTTGAAGTCTACTGACATTGTTAAAAATGGCAAGACCCAGTTCGACCTTTACATGGACGGTGTGGCAATGGACATCAGACCCGAAGTGAAGTTCGATGGTGAAGATCCAAACGATAGTCAGTACGAACCATACTCTTCCTACTTTGGCTCGTTCTATTGTGGCGGTAATGTGGGTAGTATGACCAAGGAAGGCAAGATTACGCTCAATTTTGACAAAGCGATTATTATATACGAAAAACTGGTAGGCGGTTGTAATAATGCCTATATATCTGCCTCGACTTATAATACTGAGTACCATGGTGGTATCACTGGCAGTGCGGAGGTCAACGGTAATGGCAACAAGGACAAGCTGGAGATCAACCTCTCTGGACTGAAGCTACAGCCTAAACGATGGGAAAACTCCAAGAAGGAAAAACTGGTGTGGAACACCATCAGTGCTTCTACGGGCGAGAATGTACAAGCCGTAGAGCCGGGCATGGGAACCTCAGCCCTTCCGTTCACCCCCTCCGACCTCGACCGTCGTTTCAAGGGTGGCAATATCTATGGTGGCTGCTACATGAGTGGTCACGTCAATGGTAATGTCGTTATCAATATTAATTCAACGCTTGTTGACCGAAAGGGCGAAAATGCCATTTTCGACGTGGTAGAAGAGAAAGAGGGTGAGGCCATCCTTTATGGTCACGATAGCTTTGTCATCAAAGAACGTCACACGGGTGTCATCCTGAGCCAGCAGGGTATGGATATTCTTGGTAAGGCACTCAACGTGTTTGGCGGCGGCTATGGTGAACAGTCAGAGATTTGGGGCTCAACAACCATCAATCTGAATAAGGGCTATACCTTCCAGATTTTCGGTGGTGGCCAGGAAGGCCCTATTGGAAAGAAAACGGGTGACCAATATGTTTACGACGAGAAGTATAGCACCACTGTCAACCTGCATCATGCAACTATAGAAGGTGACTATCGTGGTGCTGATGGCGATGACGACGATATGGCTGAGGCTGAGTTCATCTATGGCGGAGGCTTCGAAGGCCCGATATGCGGAAACACCCATATCAATTTGGGCAATGGTCGTGTCTTTAACACTTTTGCCGGCTCATGTAATGCCGACATCTATGGCCATACGGAGACACACATCGGTCAGTGGACGAATGCCAACAACGAAACAGTGACTGGCTTCCCCTGGGTTCGCGACCATCTCTATGGTGCTAACGACATGGGTGGACGGATTTTTGGTGGCGGTACGACGGGTGCGAAAAACTTCATCAGTGAGGTTCGTGAAGACATCCGGGGTGCTGTCTACAATCCGAATAACAAGACTGTTTCTACGACAGATACTAATCCCAATCCTGATGTTACCGTTGCCTCTGCCTATGTGGAATATACCCAAGGTCGAGTCGACTACATCTTTGGTGGCTGCTATGGTAACATTGACTATACGGATCGATACTATAAGGATTATACAAACGATGACGGCACGGCTAAGGGTGACTTCACCAAGCCTCGCATGGAAAGTGCCTTTGTCCATTTCAAGCCATCGACTCATGCCCGTAATTCTGTGAACCGCATCTATGGTGCCGGACAGGGTTATACGCAGGACTCCGATCGCGACCTCATGCAGAACCGCAGTTATGTGCTGATTGATATTCCTGAGGACGACCAGGTCAAGACGACTTACCAAAACCTGATGGTGTTCGGTGCCGGTGACTATAGTGGTATCGGCATGGGGGTAGCTCCAGCTACAGCTCGAGCCAATGCGTCGGGTGTCGAGGCGGCAGCAGTCATCGACCTGATTCGTGGAAATATCAAAGATGTCTTTGGTGCCAGCTATAATGAGGGCGTCACCCGTCGCACCATTGTCAATGTGCCTGCTGTCTCTACCATTCAGGTACAGCGTATCTTTGGTGGCGCATACGGTGTGACGAACCAGTTGCCTTGTGATGTCTATGAGGCTCATGTGAATTACAAGAGCCCGAATGCTGTAGCAAGCGGTATTCCTACCGAGGTCGACAAAGAAGGCTATCAGGTGGCTGGTGGCATCTATGGTGGTAACAACAGCTATCGCCGTACCCTGTATAGCGAGGTGAACATTAGTTCGAAGGTCGTCCAGAAAAAGGCTGAGGGTAAGAATCCTGAAATCTTGGCCAAGGTCTTTGGTGCTGGCTATGGTGAGAACACCTGGGCACAATACACCGAGATCAACCTGTTGTCGGGTGCTCATGTCTACGAGGCCTATGGTGGTGGCTTTGGTGGCATGGTGCTGAACAAGGCTTCTGTTGATAAATGGAAGGAAACAGAGACGGATATGGTCCTCGAGTTAGGCGATGGCTATACCGACCTTGGCCTGTATGTTGCTCCTGCGGCAACCAATGCCACTGACGAAGAAAAAGCTGATGTTGCTGCCAAGGAGGCTGAGTTGGCTTCGCTGACCACCGTCAATGGTCTTGGCGAATTGACCAACACCAATGTCCACATCCATCGAGGAGGCCTTGTAGGCAACTACTGCTATGCCGGTGGCTTGGGTGCTCCGGCTACCGTTAGCGGAACGACCTATGTCGGACTGTATGGCGGTGAGGTCAGTAAGGATATCTATGCCGGCGGTACGAGTGGTGCCGTGGAAGATAAATTCAAAGTGGGAGCCTATAGTTCAACCAATCCCAACGGCTTTACAGCGGGTACCAATGCCTATATTGCCGGTGGTACTTGTCGTAACGTATATGGCGGTGGCTGGGAAGGAAGTGTGGGCTATACCAAAATGGAGAATGGCGTAGTGTCAGAAGATATTCCTGGCGAGACTCATGTGGTCATTGGTATCCGTAAGGACCAGACAGAAGATAAGCTTCTTGCAGATTTGCAGAAGGTGTTGGGCGTGAGTGCTACTAAGGATGACTATGGCTTCTACTGTGGCGAACCGGCCATTCAGCGTAATGCCTATGCTGGTGGTGAGGGTGGAGCAGTCTTTGGCACTGCAAATATTACAGTTAACAACGGTTATATTGGCTATGTCTATTTAAAGGCAAACGAAGAACTTGATGATGAAGGTAATATTATTTCCGCTGCATCCTCGACCAAGGATCGTTATGAAATGAAGTACGACGATGAGACTTATTATGTTAATGGTGAATATAAGGGTAAGAATCGTCTGGTTGGTTGCGGAAATGTCTATGGTGGCGGGTACGACGACAACAGTAGTGTCGATATCACCAATGTCACTCTTTGGGGCGGTATCATCCGCAACAGCGTATTTGGCGGTGGCGAGATTGCCACTATTGGGCGCGGTGCTACCGAAGAAAGTGGTGATGCCAATTCAGAACGCGTGCTGAAAGCTATCTATAAGGCGGGCGAGACCCATATCTATATGTACAACGGTCATGTGTTGCACAATGTGTTCGGTGGTGGTAAAGGATATAATGAGCTGGGCTATGGTCGTAAGAACCAATACTATACTGACGGCTATGTGTTTGGAAAGACCCGCGTCAATATTTATGGCGGTGAGGTCGGTACTGCTGATGCTGTAGCTAATAGTAAGGGTGGATACGGTAATGTCTTTGGTGGCGGCGATATTGGTTACGTCTATAGTCCGAGTTACTTTACTACCAGTAGGGAGACAAGTAATGAAACGGGCTCTCCCAACCACTACTATTATAAAGATGGTGATGGCCATCTGACCGAAGACTGTAGTGTGGTGGTATCCCCCAGACTGCAAGTTCGACCTAGCCATTCTGTCCCCTATGGCGGGGAAACGTATGGTCCCTATGACTATGTACCGACAGAATATCTAAACACACTAAAGTCTAAGAAGACTTCTTCCACAGGATGGGAAGATCTTTATACTGGCGACGGTAAGACAGAAGACGACAAGGTAGAGCGTGGAGTGCATATCTATAATGCAGTGTTTGCCGGTGGTAACGTGTCATCGAATAGTGATCAGGCCTACGCTAACCAAATAACCGTTTTTGGTAATGCTACGGCAACACTCAATGATGTCTATCACCAAGACTTTATCACGGTGGGTACAGAGCATACCGGTGGACTCTATGGTGGTGGTAACCTGTCGGTGGTGGGTGGCTACCGAGAGCTGAACATCACGAACTATGGTACCGACTACTATGGCATGAATGAGCAGATCACATTGGCTGAGTACGATGAACTGACCAACCGTGAGCGCGCCTATTTCCAGTTGGAGTATCTTTGTCAAATAGGCTACTCCGATGGTACAAACACTTATACTGCAGGCACATCCCGTATTACGGAAGAAAAATATAAAAACGACATCGATGATGAACATAAGAAATATGTTTGTCAACAAGCCTATGACAGTTATACCATAGGTGCATCCATTACGATAGAAGAATACAATGCTCTGGATTCTGAATATCAGAAGCCGGAGTACTGGAAACCATACTGGGAACGTTTCGGTTTCTGCTCCATCTATGCCGGTCGTCTGTTAAATACTGTTCAGCGTGCCGACTTCTGTGGCGTGTTTGGCAGTCGCCTGGTGTTGCAGGGTGCTGTCGACCGTGTGGCTGATGTAGGTGACAAGACCGCATATACCATCAACCGTGTGGGTGAGTTGTCGTTGAACAAGCAAAGGTCGGCTGTTGTGGGTGAAACCGACGTGAAGGATGGAACCGATCCCAATGATGAGGATTACAAGGATCCAGAGAATGCCTTACATGGTAACTACTTTGGTATCTATAGCGTTGTGAACTATTTGGGTGCGCTGACCAGTGATGTGCATTTTAATGATCCTCGCAAGATAGTAGAATATGATGCAGTAAGTGGGAAAAATATAGCCAAAGTGGTAGACAAGGACAAGTCTTATTACCAATGGAAAATTGAAAAACAAGGAAAGCGTGAGCGCAACAATGGCTATAGTGAAAATCAGGTAGCCTTGGCTTCTGGTGTGTATTTGGAACTGACTACGGAGAAGAGTACTGAGAAGAAGAAGGACTACGGCCTGATTACCGGTGTCGTTGAGCTTGCCCTTATCAATGTGAAACAGGATAATGAGGGTGGTGGATATGTATATGCCAAGAATAAACATGGTATGGCAAGTTCACAGTCCTATAGCGATTTCTTGCTCAACCATTATAACAAGATTACAGGCAACCTCGCATATTCCAATCGTGCTTATACATACGACGAGAACGATCGTCAGCCCATAGAGACTTCCGGTAACTTCATCCACCGCTCAAAGCCTATCATTGACGACTGCTATCCTAACAATGGTGTATATCAGAAAGTAGGAACGGAAGATGGCTACGACAAGTCGCCCGCCCACTATTGGTATATCAAGGGTTCGGTATATATCTATGAGCAGGAGGTTTCTGCATACGCAGGCTCTGCAACGGCCTATTCGAAGGAAGTGAAGATTCCGCTTACCATAACAGCAGCCTCGCAAGGTAAACTGAAGTTGCTCAACGTACAGCCTAACCTCTTTGCATATTGGAGTAATACTGAGCAGACGACGAAAATAGGTGAGGATGGTGTGAAAGTGAACAACGGTAGTGAAACTTACCATTTGAACGACGTCATCACCTGGTGGGACTGGAACCGGTTGACACAAAATGAACAGAAGTACTTCGTCCGAGAGACGATTACCAATGTGGATACCTGTAAGATAAATGGTGTAGACTATCCGAAGGGTACGTATGCCATGTTGCCTGGCCAAACAACTGAGGTTGAGGAATATGTTACGGAACACAAGGTGTACGACAAGAAGGGTAAACTGGTTGAATCATTCGATTATATGTTCCGTTCTTCGAACAATATCAGCAGCACTACAGGTTATGTGCTTACCTTCGACATGGACAGCCCGAAAGACTGGGATGATTACTATACATATATCAATCCAAGTAATCATAATAGTGATGGTCTTGCAGATAAAATCTCGAAAGAAGCGTATAAAGCCCTGTCTGACGAGAATAAGGCTAAATATATAGAAGGTCCTACGTTTAAACTGAAGAATGGAACTTCCACCTTGTATGGTCAGCGTGAATATGAAGCGGATGAAATCATTCGAGGCGACGTCTATGAAGATTATCAAACGGCTAAGGATCATTTGGGGGACAATCCACCAAAGCAGGCGGTGGTGACCCGGGCTTACGTGGCTAAGCAGACTATTGGCGATATAGAGGCGGGTAGTGCCATTTCAGCTACGGCTTATGGCGCATTAGCAGATAAGAGCAATTATGAGAAAGCCTTGCTCTGTACCGGTACTGTTCAGCTGGGTGAGAACGAGTATTTGCTGAATGGCGACCTCATTGCCGATGATAACGCAACGGTTGAGAATATTGCAAAGAAATATCAAGACTACATCGCCACATTGCAAAACAGGGAACCTGTAACACTTGAGGAAGCTCTTGAGTACGTCAGTGAACGCCTGACTGAAGCATATTATTGTGAGGAATCGGGTTACTATGGTGGTACGTATTTTGATGCAAGCATCAATTATCCAGCCCTTAAGTCGTGGTGCGCACTGCCTGACGATCGCGATAACTTTACCTTTAACTATGATGCCTTCGACGTATTGGTAGACCCGGATTATCATGGCGAAGGTTATACTGAAACATATTACAAGAGTCCTTATAGCGATCAGAAATCGGTAGATTATAGAGCCTATTATACTGGAGGAGCAGATGGTACAGAAACAATGGTTATCGGAACTCGCACATTGCAAAAAGGTGACGATATTTCTCGTGAAGAATATGAAGCTCTGACGAATGAGCAACAGTACTATACCCGCGTTACCTTGGCTCCAGGCCAAGAGAAGGTGTATTTCGCCAAGGAGGACTTTATCGAAGCAGGAACTCCGTATGCGAGGGGACAGGAAATCACAGAGAAAGACTACAGTTCGATTACCAGTACGACTAATAAAGCGAAGATCAAGGAAGTCTCTACGACAGGAGAAACTGGCAGTGCTACATTGATTAAATATTATCTATACGACGATGGAACAGGACATTGGCCAGCGACTGACACTTTCATAGATGAATCGACATTCAATAATAGTTTGACAAACCAGCAGAAGAACTTCTCCATTCAGGGTATGGAGCCCACGGAGCGTACCACCCTTTATGTATCGCGTGAGTCATCGGTGAAAGATGTGACGAAGGAGAAGGTGATTACCGTCGTCTACCAATACAACTACTACGAGGAGGATGCGGATGGTGCTGGCGTCAGCCGCGTCAATGAGCTGCATGTGGTGAACATTCACTTGAAGCTGGAGAGTGGCGCTCCTGAGGTCGGTACGCTTTATGCACCGCCTATCGTGCTGCCAGGCAATACCGTACAGCTGAAAGCTCCGTCGGTCAACCCCGGACTCTACGAACCTATCAGCAATGGATGGGAGATATTCACCAGCGAGAACGATGCCAACAATCACCGTAATGGTAAGGCTTTTGTCAACAAGGAAACACCGCTCTACTGGTATCAGAACGAGAAGGTGTGGGTGGCCTACTACACGAAGACCTATTTGGGCAAGACCTATTCGAACCCCGTGACCCTCAGCGTGGCTAACTACCACGACTTGGGTGAAGTGCTGGAAGACAAGGAACATCACTTGTATGTCGATCATCCTGACGTGATGCGCAATAGTAAGGTATACATCAACGATGAGACTAACGGACTCAAGCAGCTTACTGACTTCTTTAACCTGAGCCTGCTCGACACAAAGCCCACAACGGGCGATTTGGCGGGACATGAGTTGCTTGACGAGCATGTAAGAGGCTGCGCTGATCTGGATATTATCCTGCATACTGACTTGAAGAACACGGGAACGTGGTATCCAATAGGTTATGGTAAGAATGAATGTTTCAGTGGTATTCTTCACGGCGACGGCTATACCATCAGCGGACTGACAGAATCGTTGTTCGATCAATTGTGTGGTGACGTATATAACCTCGGTGTTACGGGTTCGTTCAGAACTGCCGGTATAGCCAATTCTGGAGAAGGATATGTAGAGAACTGCTGGATCAATACTACAGCCACGAGTGTCAACAACGTGAAGGCCTTTATTGGCAATCCGACGGATGCAACCCGTAAGCAGGTAGTGAATTGCTATTATCCGAAGACTAAGAATTATGCAACAGGTGAGGCCCGTCCGGCAACAGACCAGGAGTTCTATAACGGTACGGTGGCCTATAACCTGAACGGCTTCTATCTGAACAAGCGCTACTACGACAACGCGTCGTGGGAAGGGGGTAAGGACGACGCCTACAGATATTTGAAGAAGGAAGATGACGAGTCGTTTAGCCAGGGCTATTATCCGACGACCGGAAATACGATCTATAAGCCTGAAAATGGCAGCTTCTACTATGTAGAGAACCGCTATGGCGCTATTCCTGATGCGAATGGCAATTACGACAATGACTTCCTTTATGCTGATGGAAAGATTCCTGAAGCGAAGGATGTACGCGTGAGAACCGTTACCGAGGGGACTGCCTCTGTGAACAGGTATGCCCCCGTCTGGCCTACTGATTATCTCTTCTTCGGACAGACCTTGACGTATGGTCATACTGGGGAGCACGACGATTTACCGACACACTTCACAGACGACAATCACGTCTATCGTGCCCCAGCTTACTATCGCTCGAAGGATATGGGTGTTGCCCACTTCAACCCGAAGGCTGTTCTGGCAGCCTACTCGGCTCCTAAGTCCATTGAGGACAATGATTTGAAAGCGGCTTATCCGAACATGACGGCTATCGACTTTGCAGGGCATAACGACAACACCTACAAGTTAGCTCTCAACAACAATCTGTTCTATCAGCCGCTGCTCGACGATGCCGGTCTGGTCAGCGTGGGCAATTATGGCGAGACAGCTAACCTGCTGGTTTATGCTCCGGCACGAACAGCAACATCGGGCTACGCTAATCAGGCTACCTACGATGTGCTGACGGGATACTTCAAAGAACCGGCATTCAGCACCTATTATACGGACGATGACTATAAACGCGTGGCTCCTTACACGGCTGGTGCTGTGGTTGGTCACCTGGTGACAAGTGATATGAGAACCCTTAACGATCACCTGCTGGTCGACAAGGCAGACTTCAACTGTCCTATCTCTTACACGATGGGTGATGGCTTCCGTATGTGGTATCAGCGTGTACCTCTCGCCAAGGAGTTTGTTGACATGACGAAGGGATGGCAGGGCATCAGCATCCCGTTCACGGCAGAACTCGTCACGACCAACCAGAAGGGCGAGATTACGCACTTCTATGAGGGTAGCACCACAGGACATGAGTACTGGCTACGCCAATATCGGAAGATGACTGTTGAGGCTGAGGATGCTACGGCAGACATGTATTATCCTACGACTGGCGAAACCATCGATAAGACGTACACGAACAGTTTCCTATGGGATTATTACTATAAGGGTAATCATAGTCAGAACGACGCAAATAGCGACAAGTATAAGGAGTATTATAAAGCGAAGAAATTTGACGATGGTACCTATGTACAGAAGTACTCGGGTTATCCAAAGCTGACAAAGGGCATTCCGTACCTCATCGGATTACCTGGTGCGACATACTATGAGTTCGACCTGAGCGGTAATTTCGAGGCTCAACACACGGGCGAAACAGCCCCTGTGAAACTTGGCAGTCAGACCATTACCTTCGTTTCAGCAGCAGCTGTGCCAATTAGTGTGAGCGATACGGAGTTGGATGACAATGCCGCTGGACCATACAAGGGATACTACTTCATGCCGAATTACCTGAATATCGAGGTGGAGGCACCGACGACGAGTACCGATCCTAATTACTATGTACTGGCCAGCGATGGTGGCAGTTATGAGAAGGTGGAAACTGGTAAGAGATCTGTTACGGCCTTCCGCACCTACTTCTCGTCAGGCAAAGCCATCACCCGTAGCATCAAGTTCAACAGACTTGGCTCGCAGTTTGGCGGTGAGGAGCAGGAGCCGCAGGACAACGTGGCTGAAAGCATCGACTTCCGTGTGGGCAGGCACAAGGTCATCGTCACGTCGAACATGCTGTCGACAACCGATGTGGGCATCTACAATGTCAGCGGACAGTGCATCGCCACGTTCGACATCGAGCCGGGTGAGACCATCGAGACGCCGATCCACACCAGTGGTGTCTACATCGTTCGTGCCGCCCACGGCCACTACACAGGTAAGGTGACGATTAAGTAGGACATGAGTCAGTTCGACAAACCTACCCATCACAATATGCAACGCCGCATGGTTACGCATAACTACATGCTGCCGGGCATCTATCACATTACGATTCATGTGGCAGAAAGTTTGGGGCAGCCATTAGGCCATGTAGAAGGCTCGCTGCAGATGCCTGACGATAGTCAAAACGGTCCACATGTGGCGCTTACTCCGGTAGGTAATATGGTACGTGAAGAACTACTTAACAGCATCACTGCCAACTATCGCATGATAACTGTCGATACATTTGTCATCATGCCAGACCATCTGCACGCACTCATAGACGTAACGGCACCCATTGTCAGCAAAAACGGCCGTCCCACTCATCTCGGGCAGGTCATTGCCGGCTTCAAGAAAGGCTGTAACCGCCGTTATTGGGCAATGACGGGACAAGGCGTTCCGACGGGTGAACCGTCGAGCACCCGTATGCCATCAGGCGCCATGGTGTCTGGCGGTCCTTCTACGGTGTCTGGCGGTCCTTCCGTTTCTACGGTGCCTGGCGGTTCTTCTACGGTGTCTGGCGGTTCACCCGCCAGAAATGAAAAACGCGTCCCCTCCAGTGGCACCACCGGCCGCCCGCCGCTTTTTGCCTATGGTTATTGTGACGTGCAGCCAATTACCCCTGAACAGCTTGCCACCCAGCGCACTTATATCAAGGGCAACCCTCGCAGCCGCTTGCTTCGCAGCAGCCATCGCGCCACGCTGACAACCTGCCGCACGGGCCATATCACTGCTCTCACGCCCTCAGCCCTTCGCGGCTATCTACAGCGGGAATGTCCGCCCAAGCACGCTACTATAGAAGCCCTTTCAGCCATAGAGTGCCGTCTGCTTCTTGCAGACGGAAAAGTTTCCCTTGATACCTACGGCAACCGCCAGCTGCTAGACAGTAGTCTGCTCCCTGTGGTCTGCCACCGCAAGGATGTGCAAAGCTTTACAGTACAGAAAACGCGGTGCATGGAAGAAGCAGCCCGTGGCGCAGTCCTCGTTAGTGCCTGCATCTCACCTCGCGAACGCGAGATTATCAACGAAAGTGTGAATCACGGTTTTCCCGTGGTTCTCATTGCCGACAACGGATTTCCCGAGCGCTACCACCCGTCAACAGAACGTATAAACATGTGTGCTGAAGGGCGCCTGCTATTAGTTACCCCTTGGCAATACCAGTATCGTGGCAAGAACGAACAGGTCACTGTTCCGTTCTGCAAGGCGATGAACTGTGTGGCTCAGGCCCTCTGCCGCACGAAAGATGACTGGTGGAAAGCTTTTCGTCCTCTTTTTTACTCCCTTATCTTTGCCCCCTTTTTTATATAATAACCTGCACGCGCGGATTTTGTCTTAAATAATTTGGATGTTTCACGAGAAATACGTAACTTTGCAGCGTATTATGTACTTACATTAAGAAGACGGAACGAGAAATCACCCCGAAGAAAGTCCGAATGGGAACATATATTAACACAGCAAACCGCGATATGACACAAGATATGAGCAAGAAGATAATGACACGGAATATGGAAAGCTTGGAGAATTCAGGCCGAATTCGAAGGGATTAGAAGATAAAAAAGATAAAGAATGAATTTCGAATCACTGATAGGAAGCATTAATCAAGTGCAGGATGCACTTCAGGCGCAGGCCGCACATGCAGTTAATCTCTCACTGACTGCACGCAACTGGCTTGTGGGCTACTATATAGTGGAATTCGAACAACAGGGTGAAGATCGGGCGAAATACGGTGAGAACCTCCTGAACAATATTGCGAAAGAGTTGTCTCGCAAGGGACTGGAAGCTCGCAGATTACGTGAGTATCGACAGTTCTATCGTGTCTATCCGCAAATAGGGAACAATGTGATAGATTATCTTAAAAAGAATGCTGTTGCAGGTCTGTCTATAAATGATTCACAGATTTGGCGGTTGCCGACCGCCAAATTGCAAGTTGCAGATAATCAGTCAAATACAATTCGGCAGACAGCGTCCGCCAAATTACAAGAGCAAGGTTCACTACAAGAGGAAATTTGGCGGTTGCCGACCGCCAAATCTTCAGAGGAGCCTTGGCAGACCCCTGCTGATTGGTTGTTTAATAGGCTGTCCGCCACTCACCTCGTATTTCTCTCAAATATCAAAGAACCTCTAAAGCGTGCGTTCTATGAACAGGAAACCATTCGAGGTTGTTGGACGATAAAGGAATTGGACCGTCAGGTCTCTTCACTTTATTACGAGCGCATGGGGTTGTCGAAAGACAAGAAAGCGCTTCACCGTCTGACAGCAAAAGACAGCAGGCAGTTATCACCTCGTGAAATACTGCACAATCCTGTGACTATAGAGTTCTTAGGACTACAGCCTCAGGATGTATATACCGAGACCAAGTTGGAGACAGCCATCCTTAACCACTTGCAGCAGTTTTTGCTGGAGATGGGACGTGGCTTCTGCTTCGAGGCTCGTCAGAAGCGAATCCTGATAGATCAGGACTATTTCAAGGCTGACCTCATCTTCTATCATCGCATCCTGAAGTGCCATGTTGTTATTGACCTGAAGATTGACCGGTTCCGTCACGAGTATGCATCACAGTTGAACCTCTATCTTAACTACTATAAGCATGAGGTGATGCAAGAAGATGATAATCCGCCAATTGGCCTGTTGCTTTGTACCGACTATGGAGAAACAACCGTTAGATATGCGACGGAAGGTCTCTCGCAGAATCTCTTCGTCAGTAAGTATCGCCTTCAGTTGCCTTCAGAAGAAGAATTCTATAAATATTTAGTTGAAAACATTTCTGAGCAAGATTATATAGATTATAAAGAAGAACAAAAGAAGATAAATGCCACAAGATATGAGCAATAAGATAATGACACGGAATATGGAAAGCTTGGAGAATTCAGGCCGAATTCAAGGCGAATTCTCGCTGAATTCATGGCGAATTCACGCTGAATTCTCGGGCTTACGGCTCGCCCTTGACGACATTACGGCTCGTCGTCAACGAGATTACGGCTCGTGCGCCACGACATTACGGCTCGTCGTTATCCTGCTCCTGATGATGGTTGTGGGAGTGAATGGGGTGAAGGCACAGGGTATCTATTATATTGCCAGTGAATACGATTCATATAATAACGAAAATACGCAATACAACATTAATGGTAATATTGCAAACCACTGCTATCTTGTTCCTGCAAAGGGAGAGGATCTAGACAACAAAGAGTTAGCATATTATAAGTATAGTGATTATGGCTTTGCACAACCATATATAACTACATTTCGAACCAACCAAGATAATAATTCTGTTTGGATACTTAAGCATATAACAGGAGATACCTATCAAATCATTCATGCTTTGACGGGAAAATATATGGAATATGCTGTACCTGATGCAAACAAAAGTACAAGAAGAGTTGTTCACTTGGTTGAACTAACAGAAACTCAAGCATCAGCCAACAGCAATACTCGATTTGAGGTAACGACAAATAGTAGTGGAACAAATTTTGTGCCTAATGCTTTGACTAGTGCAGACAATAGATACTTAAATGTATGTACCCATAATTATGAACAGTATTATGGCCATTCTAGTAAAGACAACAGTGGAGGCCTTATTGGTGTGTGGTCAGCATCGAATGGTCTCTCTCTATGGCATTTTGAAGATGCGACCCTTCCAGCTTCTTCTATTACCATCAGCGATGTCAACCCAGAGAATAATAAAGTAACGGTAACGGTTCCAGGCTGGTTGGCTCCGGGTTACAACATACGCTATACTATTGGTGACGGCCCACAAGCTACCCCTACGGCAACAACAACTACTTACATAGAAAACCAAAGTGGAAAGGATAATGAAATTTTAATAAACCAGGCCGGTACACTCAAGGTGGTGATTGAACGTTATGGCGTGGTGCTGACAGAAGTTGCGGAAAAAACAGTAAGTCCAGTACCCTGTGCAACACCGGAGATTAGTTTCGACTATACTACTTCAAAAGTCACAATCACTTGTGCCACTACGGGTGCTACTATCTATTATACTACAGATGGTTCCACTCCAACCACATCGAGTACCGAATACACAGCACCATTCGCTATTACCGCCATGACTACCGTGAAGGCGATAGCTACTTGTACCGACTTCCCTAACTCAGAAGTGGCGACTCAGACCATTAGCCTGGTGCCATCCCCATCAATCTTATTCAATACAAGCAATAAGGTTGAGATGGTGACGAATGTGGGGGGGGCATCTATCTATTACACCACTGACGGTTCGGAGCCTTCTGCTACCAATGGCACAAAATATACGGAACCCTTTGACGTTGCAGACAATGTAACGACGATCAAAGCTGTCACCGTTACCTCCACAGACGCGAGCATCGTCACGACATTCACTCCTCCCGTGATACCAGGCTCTACTCATATCCGACTGATTCAGAGCCAAGGCGACGAATGGACAACGGGGGATAATCAGGGATGTCATTACTATATGGTTCCCGGTAGCAGCGACGGAGTGAGTACGACGAGCCTGCTTGGCCCCAGTATGCAATGGCATTGCTTGAGTGCAGGCGTGGAGGGTGACGTACAGTATTACTATATCGTCAATCAAAACGGGAAATGGTTGTGCTATGATGGAACCAGCGTAAAAATGGCTTCCTTTGACAACACAAATGCCAATCAGTTTAAGTTCCAACTGACACCCTATCCCGCAACAGGCACTCCGACAGACTATAACATCGTGCCTTATGGACTGACCACAGGCAATATGTATGTCACCAAGGACAATGCCACTTCAGCAGCCTTAGCTTTAGGCAGTACGAATAGTGACGCAAAGGCCCGTTGGAAGTTTATCAAGACGGACGCACTGAACAAGACCGCTCCCTTCTCGCTCTCCGATGAAAGCAAGAGCTTTTTCTATAAGATAGGCAGTAAGGGTAGTGATGGTTATTACATAGTGCCACCCACAGGTGAAGCAACAGCTGTCACCGCGTCGAACGAAACAACTGATGATGCAGGGAAAAACAAGAGCTGGTTCATAGAACTGGCAGAAAGCCCTACTACCGACGATTGGCTAACGTATTATTACATCAGAAATGCGGTGACGGGCGAATACCTGTATTTCACCAAGGAGGCTATTGGGACAGAAGCCGCTTTCGAGATGCGTAGCACCGAGATACATAGTGCCGTAGAGGACGTTAGCGAGGAGAGTTGTTATCAATTCACTTGGGCTCGGGGCACAACTACCGATGCCTATTATGTGATTCCTAAGAAGCTTGTCAATGAAAATCCTGACGAGGTCGGTTCTGTGAATTGGGAAAACAGTGTGCTGAGCACAGCTTCAGCCAGAGGAACAGGCAGTAGTGCCTGGACCATTACCACGACGGATGCTTTCTGCTTGGATCCTGTAATATCAATGGATGAAGATGGTGTTGTCACACTGACGTGTGCCACGAATGCTTCGGAGATTTATTATTGTTCCAACGGTGATGCTCCTGTGGTGCCCGGCGAGATTGGTACGTTGCCAGTGGATCCGACACGTCTCTATACCTCAGCGTTCTCGCTGGATCTGGATGCGGAGGCAATCAAGGTCTATGCGGCACTGAAAAATGACCATACTGCCATATCGAACTTAGTGACACAAACGTTAGCCCAATGTGAGACACCGACGGGTACATACTTAGGACCACAGGGCAGTTTGGCCATGGCGACAACAACGGCGGGTGCTGACATCTATTATACCATAGACAATACCGATCCGGCGTTGGTAGAGAGTACCAGCCATGCTGCAGAGCCTGAGGTGGTGTTCGAAACCAACAAGAGGTCGAAGGTCTTTGCGAGGGCAGCGAAGCACGGCATGAGAAAGTCGGAACCCTACCAGCTGGAGGTGGTGTTTATGCCTACCATCGAACTGAACGAGAGCTCTTTCAGTTATACCGGTGGTGCCATCACGCCTACCATTAAGAGTGTAAAGATAAAAGGAGAAGCGGATGCAATTCCAGCTAGTTATTATGTCATGACAGACTTGGCGGATAACACGGAAGCTGGTACTGGCAGGTTCAGCATTGTTGAAACCGGTAGTGCACCGTATAAGATATTTGGTACATCGGACTTTAAAATTAGCAAGGCAGCACTGACGACGGTGACACTATCTGATGATACATTTGAATATAACCACAAGCGCCAGATTACCAATGTCGTCAGTGTAAAGGCTGGTACGGTGACCGTTACTAATCCTGAAGACTATACCGTCAGCGGTAATATGGGACAGGATGCAGGTGAATACACCGTGACAGTGAAGGCGAATGATGACTCGAACTTTAGCGGAACTGCCACAGCTACGTTTACGATTACAAAGAAGTCGCTGAAGAGTGATGATATCACCGCCACGATGAAGAAAGAGAAGAACGGTGAGACGTTTGAATATGTGCCTACCATCAAGGATGGTTACGCAACGCTGGAAAAGGACGTGGACTATACGATGAGCGGCCCTACTGAAACGACTGATGGCTATAAGGAATTTACCTTTACGGGAAAGGGTAACTTTAAGTCTGGGACGGAGGAAAGCAGATCGCTGGTGTTTGTCGATCTGACGTTAGAGCCGGTAAAGAACAGCAACGACTATGCAGCAACTTTCGTGGCTAAGGGTAATATGGCGATGCCGCATGGTATGACCCCCTACATCGTGACCGGAGTAAACAACTCAAGGAATACGGTGATATTGAAAGAATTGGAGTATGTCCCCAATGGGGAGCCTATTCTGATGCTCGATGCCAAACAGGCATACGGATTCGTCAAGGAGAACACAGACCTGAGTAATGCTGACGTGACGGCTAATAAGCTGAAGTTAACAGCAGCGTCGACTCATTTTGACACAGGAGCGATCTATCTGTTCTATAAAGGTGAATTCGTGCTCAATGCTGAAGGCGATTTGACAGCAGGTAAGGTCTATTTGGACTTAAGTGGTACTAATGGCAATCAGGCCCCTCAACTTAGCATCGTCAGAGATGAAGAAACGGGAATTTATGAAGTTGAGGGTAAGGTGGCAGAAGTAAGAGATGTTTGGTATACCCTTGATGGTCGACGCCTTAACGGTCAGCCTACCAAGCCGGGACTTTATATCAAGAATGGAAGTAAGACGATTGTAAAAAGGTAACAAGATATGAAACATACGATAAGGATTATCACTTTGTTAATAACGCTCCTCATGGGTGTAACCGGTGAGGCATGGGCATTAAACGAAACGGATATCATAACAGACGTCCTGCCAGCGGAAGCCAGTGATGCAGGCTGTACGGTTTCGGTGAAATCTATAGGTACCGATGGCAAAACGGTGACCATTACGGTAACGCCCTCTGTTGGTTACTATGTCACGAAGGAGAACGTGGTGGCATATCTGTTGGCGCCCACCTCTTCTGCTGCCCCTCGTCGTGCTGTGCCCATATCAGATCCCCTGGAGATTACTGGTGCTAATGGAATTCAGACAGGTGAAACTGATTATTCTTTCGTGGTGCCTGAAGGCTATGCAGGAGCAAAGGTCACCGTCACCTTCACCCAGAAGGGAGTAGCCACAGCCGTTGTGAAGGCCAACGACCTGACTTACAATCAGACAGCCCAGGAACTTGTAACCACCACAGTTGAGGGTGGAACTGTCCAGTATCAGGTGGATGCTATCGATGCGAATGGTTTTGCAGAGACTATCCCAACTAAAACAGCCGTAAAGAGAACTTCAGGAACCAATGAAGTAACGTCATACAAGGTTTATTATAAGATCGTCCCCGATGCAGGTTTTTCTGCACCAGAATTTGATGCAGAGAAGGATTATGTCGAGGTAACGATCAAACCCGCCAAGTTGACCAAGGTGACACTATCGGAAACAGCGAAGCAACATACTGGTAGTGGACTGACATTTGGTGTCAAGGAAGTGAAGGCAGGCAATCTAACTGTTCCTGCCGAAAGTTATACCGTGTCAGGTAATACGCAGACAGCAGTAGGTAGCTATCAAGCCACCGTTACCGGTACAGGCAACTATGAGGGAGAGGTTAAAGCTACATACCAGATAGTAGCGAGCAATGTTATACTTGTGACTTCTGCTACACAGGCAACTGAATTAGATGGACACTACATCTTAACCGAGAATGTCACCGCCGACGTGTTTGCAAACTTGTATGACGGTGATTTCACAGGTGTTCTTGATGGCGATATGTACACCATATCAGGGCTTTCACATGCCTTGTTTAATAAAATTAACGGTGGTACGGTCAAGAATGTTATGCTCGACGGTGTCAACATTACATCTGGAACGAATGTTGGTGCCATAGCCAATGAGGTGATAGGTCAGTCAAATAAAAAAGCTTGCATTTACAATTGTGGTGTTTTGTCAGGCAGTGTTAGTGGTTCTGAAAAAGTCGGTGGCTTGGTTGGCGTATTAGGCCAAATAGGAACAACCGATGCAGATAAAGCTAATTGTTATGCTCGTGTCATCAATTGTTTTAACTATGCAGACATTAAAGGAGGTAATTATAAAAGTGGCATAGTAGGTTATAACTGTTATGCTACAAATACAGATAATTTACGCTCTATGGTGATGAACTGTATGTTCTATGGCGATATATTGAATGTCACCAGTGGTGACCATGTTGCTCCTATCTATGGTGGTACTCTTATATCGAATAAAGACTCAAAAGGTGTTGGCAACTACAATTATTTTCGTGCAGAGGCTACTTATATAGAGAATCAGAAAACTGGTGTTACCTATGATTATAACTGCGCGTTGATGGCCGAGACTCGTTACCTGCAGCGCTTTGAGTTCTTCCGCCATTTGCTGAATGCTCATCGTGAGGTAGCCGCTTGGTGGGCAACGGACGATAGAGCAAACAAAGACCAGATAATGAAATGGGTGCTGGAACCTTCGCAGATAGGTAGTTCTACGCCTTATCCCATTCTGAAACGCCCTGGCAAATATCCTTCAGTTGTAAATATCGATGCTGAGCATGCCGTCATAGGCAAGCCTCGTAATCAAGGAGGCAAGTTGGGGGAACTGATAGTGAATATTCGGATGGGAGATGGTGGCGCTGTCTTTGGACCTTCCTCAACAGCTTCCATAACAACAAATAGATTGACACTTAACATTACTGATAAAGATACCCTGCACTATAATTTTAACTATTATAAGGTGCAGTTACCTTATTATAATGATGTGGGTACTGGAAACTACAGGTTAGGTAGTGATGGCGGAGAAAAAACGAGTAGCCGTGTCGTGACGGGTTGGAAGATTGTCGACATCAAGGGTGGAACGCCAGGAACCTTTACTAATACCGGTGCTGACGTGACGTATGATGAAGAAGGCAATATCGCCACTATGCCTTTCAATTTTGCCGACCGTAACTGCACCAACAAAGATCTATATAGCGAAAGCGGACGCGTGTTCAACCAAGGCGCCTATTGGGATGTACCTGAAGGAGTAACGGAAATAACGATAGAACCTTATTGGGCCAAATGCGTCTATTTGGCTGATGCCTACGCTGATGTGGTCTATAACACATCTATGACCACTCCCAATAATGTGAAAACAGTCGGTGGGGGACAAATATATACAAATGGTGGTGAGAACCAATTCAATGGGCAGAAAGTCTACACCGCCCTGACCGGTGATAACGGTGCCATAGCCTCTAACGTTCTTGGAACTAATCAGAATCACACCGTCTATGACTATGCCGTTGTGCTGGTGGGCAATTTCCATCATTATAATACTATCGAAGGTGGCAATAAACCCTATACCGTCACCTCTGTCGATCTTGATGGTGACAACGAACCCGATTATTCCTTCATGCTCCGCTTCGACAGCCGAAAGACTTTTCATCCAGTGAGATACGACTTCCTAAACTTGGTGGGCCTCGGTATGGCGCAGAAATCTACTGGTGGAACTGGTTCTTATAACTTTGGTATCATGCAGCCCAAATATTGGTTTGAGACAACCAACACATCGCTTTTCCGAGTTACCCAGTTTGAGTATGACCGCAGCGACCGTGTTGCAGCTCCCTATATTGTGCAGGGCGGTGTGATGGAACAATGGGTAAGTGGACAAAGTGCTGGTGCTGCTAATAAAACTACTTATTTTCATGTTGGTGGAAATGTGTGGTTTAAGGAATTCCATCGTGGTACTCACCAAGACCAGAATCTTACGTCCAAGCACCCGCCCGTGTCAGTTACTGGTGGTGATTTCGACGAATTTTATCTCACTGGCCTTTATAAGGCTGTCACAACTCAAGATGACAATGCGGAGTGCTATATCAGCGGGGGACGTTTTGGTATCGTTGCTGGTACAGGGTTAGAAGGTATTGGTGATGCCTCAAAACATACAAATGGAAATATAACTTGGCAGGTTAGCTATGCAGACATCAGAGAGTTCTATGGTGGCGGTATCAATGCAAAGTCTCCTATACAAGGCAATATCACTACAATCATCAAGGGTAGTCATGTGAAGACTTTCTGTGGTGGTCCTAAATTTGGTGACATGTGGACAGGACGCACGGTGAAGACCACAGCTACGGATTGTGAGTTTGGTACCTATTTCGGTGCAGGCTATGGTGGTAACTCCTTTAGTCGTCAGACCCCATATAATTATAATAATCAGATGAATATCAATTGGAACAAATGGGTCAAAGGAGAAATTAGAGCGGAAACCGATAATAATTTTACTGGATATAAGCGAGAATACAAAAAGGTAACTTCAGGAAATAGAGGTATATTCGAAGGTGTCTCTACTCAATTTAACTACCAGTTCCTACCTATGTCAGCTAATGCTGATAACTGTGCGCGTCTTTTTATTGAATATGTGACATTTTCTTTGGCAAAGACGAAAAATGTGACCTCCAATCTGACTGGCTGCACCATTACAGGCAACTTTTATGGTGGTGGTAGTCTTGGTAAAGTTGAAGGACCTGTTACTTCAACGCTGAGGGGTTGTACAGTAAACGGCAGTGTCTTTGGTGCAGGTTATTCGGCGTCCTTACCAACCGTTGCCGTAGATAGTATAGGATTTAGAGTTGAGCCTTATTACTATGATGCTTTGGGCTCCTATCGTAAAGGAGTAAAGGGTCCGACAACTAATTATACATGGGACTATAAGACTACTGTAAATAGTACAGCTACAGCCGTTGATACCACTAAACATGTTCTTTATACGTCAGAAGACCTTAATACTCTTGGTACTGTGACAGGTAAAGTGACACTGAACATAGAGGAAGGTACTACGATTACTAATGATGTATTCGGTGGCGGTGAGTCGAGTAACTCAACTGACAGTGTGGTGGTAAACATCAAGGGCGGTACGATGAGGAATGTCTATGGAGGTGCCAGTGCGGCTAATGTTGGAAAACTTGCCGTTGTCAACCTTACAGGTGGAATTATCACGAATGATGTCTTTGGCGGAGGAAAAGGTCGATTGGCGGTTGCTGCTGTAGGAGAAGAAGGGAAGCCAGGCTATATACCTGCAGTCACTGAAGTAAAGGCTACGGTAGGTAAGACTCTGGTGAATCTAAATGGAACGCACTATACAGACAATGGAGTGGAGGTTTATCCTGACTCGTGTAAAGTGTTGGGCAGGATCTTTGGTTGTAACGATATTAATGGTTCACCATTGGATACCGCAACAGTGCATATCTATAAGACGGCAGGTGCATCAAGGACTGCCAAAAAGGATTTGGATGACATTGTTGAAAGCAAACATCATTATCATTTACAGGCAGTTTATGGTGGTGGTAATCTGGCAGCATTTGAACCAACTGATAAGTCTGAGACTTCGACCGCAACAACCCACGTCATCATCGATGGTTGTGATATGACGAGTATCCGACAGGTGTATGGTGGTGGTAATGCAGCATCGACTCCTGCTACAAAAGTCGAGGTGAATGGTACTTATGAAATAGAAGAACTATTCGGAGGTGGTAATGGAAAGGATGAACTGCCTGATGGCAGGCCGAACCCTGGTGCCAACGTTGGCTACTACAATTATTCTACTTACAATACAGAATCTGGTAAGTGGGTTGATAATACTGATGCTGACACAAAGGAAGAACGTCAGAAAACAGACTCCCCCTACCTTTACGGTACAGGCGAAGCGAATGTGAAAATCTATGGTGGCTTGGTACACCGCGTCTTTGGTGGCTCGAACACGCTGGGTAATGTGCGTAAGACGGCCTTGACACTATTGGATGGACAGGAAGACTGCGAATTTAAAGTGGATGAGGCCTACGGTGGTGGAAAGAGTGCACCGATGGACGGTGCTGCCCAGTTGGAGATGGCGTGTATTCCGGGCTTGAAAGCAGCATACGGCGGTGCTGAGGAGGCTAACATCAATAATGATGTGACGCTGAACATCACCAACGGAACATTCTACCGCGTGTTTGGTGGCAACAACGTGCAGGGTACCATCTCTGGCAAAATCACGGTGAATATCGAAGAGACAGGCTGTCGCCCTATCATTATCGGGCAATTGTATGGCGGTGGAAACCAGGCTCCCTATACAGCTGCTGATGGAGAAAGCGGACCCACGCTGAACATCCGCTCGTTTACCAGTATCGGTGACGTGTTCGGTGGTGGTTATGGTAAGACTGCTGTGGTGACGGGTAATACTACGGTGGACATCAATGTGTGTGAAGGAAAATACTATGATAAAGAGACACAGGAAGACCTGGGTGAAACGACGATTCACTTTACGGAGTTTGAGCGTGAAGATAATGGTGATTTTGTAGACGACGGAAACGGTAATCGTAAGTCAAAGAATGTAGATATTGATATATATCTGCCTCCGCATACCGCAGGTCAGATAGGTGCTATTAATAACGTTTTTGGTGGTGGTAATGCCGCCAAGGTCATTGGAAATACTACTGTGAACATCGGAACGAAAACAGGTGAGGAGGTTGAGATTTTTTCTCTACCTGTAAAAGACAGCGCAAACAGAGAACCTTCGGATCCAGGCTGGGTACCTACTTATGAAACGAAGGAGGTAAAAGGAGTCAATATCGTAGGTAACGTCTATGGCGGAGGCAACGAGGCTAATGTGACGGGAAGCACGAACGTGACGATAGGTAAGAAGGCTGAATAACGGATTATAAAATGACATGTCCATGATGCTAAAGAAAACGACACTACTACTCTTTTTTTCCTTTTTCATAGGAAGCGCTTCCTATGCGCAGCATATCGCTGTCAGCAATAATCTGTTGTTCGATGTGGCTGGAGCGCTATCAGCAGGCGTAGAGGTGCCTCTTTCCAATATGACGTCGGTAGAAGCCTATGGTAGTATACGTCCGTGGAAACGTAGTGATGAAAGTGTGCACAAGCACTGGCTGGTGCAGGCGCAGTACCGCATCTGGCCTTGTCAGGTAATGAACGGATTCTTCTTCGGACCATACGCACACTTCGGGGAGTATAACCTGGGCAACCAGACGGTGCTCTTCGGACTGCTGAAAGGATTGAAGCCGTACCGCTATGAAGGATGGCTGGCAGGTGCCGGCATCGGCATTGGTTATGAATATGCGCTGGCCAAGCACTGGAACATCGGTGCGGAGATTGGTGCGGGCTATACCTATATTAAATATAAGAAGTACAACTGCGAGGTGTGCGGCACTCAGAAAGATGATGACGTGTACCACTACGTGGGTATCTCGCGGTTGGGACTGAGCCTTATCTACGTCTTTTAACCCTAACAAGCTATTACGACATGAATAGATCATACAAACAGTTCGATTCCCTACGCTACAGCATACTATTGCTGATAGCAGGCCTTCTGCCCGCTGTCGCCTTTTCGAAGGACAAGAAACCGAAAGACAATCCGAAGGCTTATGAATATGTGATGAAGGTAAATCGCTCGGCGCTGGCTGTGGTGGACAGCAATGTGGTGGTGTCGCTGCAGATGACCGCCATACAGGACGTGCCGGCCATGCAGTCGGTGGTGCTGATACCCGAACTGGAGGATACGCTGACCCAGCGTAGTGTGGTGCTGCCCATGATATTCCTGAACAGCAGCAACCAGCAGATTTATTTCGAGCGCCACCTGAAGGACGAGTATCCTGATGCGCTGGCCCTTCATAAGAAGCGTGGCGAGAATCTGGACATCGACTATCTGCGGACGGTGAAGTATGAGCCGTGGATGGAGAATGCCGTACTGAAACTGCTGAAGCAGAGCTGTGCATGCAACAATCAGAAGAACAGGGGTGAACTGCTGTTGGGATCGTTCAACAAGAAGAAGCCTGAAATACAGCTGTTCCCCATTTATCTGGTGCCACCGGCAGACAACAGTCAGAAGGTGCGCGAGGAGAAAGGCTCGGCCTTCCTGTGCTTCGAGGTGAACAAATGGGACATCAAGCCCGACTATCTGACGAATCCCGTGGAGTTGCAGAAGATATTCAACTCGGTGAATATGGTGAAGAGCGATTCGGACGTCACTATCCGAAAGATGACGTTCGAGGGTTATGCCTCGCCGGAAGGTCCCAACGACCGCAATCTGGTGCTCAGCCAGAACCGTACGGAAGCCTTGAAGAATTACGTGAGTATGACTCACTTTACCAAAGGCATCAAGGTGGAGTCGAGCGGAAAGGGCGAGAACTGGGAGGGATTCATCAAATATCTGAGGAACCATCCCAATACCCCACAGCGCGACCGACTGCTGGCCATTGCCCTGAGCAACAAGACGCCCGACGAGAAGGAGCAGCAGATGCGTAAGGAGACTCCTGAGGGATTCCTCTATGCGGTGAGAAATGCCTTCCCGTCGCTACGCTGCACGAACTATACCGTCGTATATACCGTCCGTCCGTTCACCCTCGAGGAGTCGGAGCGTGTCTTCGAGACGCGTCCCGTCAACCTGAACCTGAACGAGATTTACCGTCTGGCCGACAAGTATGCCAGCAATGAGGAGAAGTACTACTCCATCATGCGCAAGGCATCGCTGATTTTCCCCAACGACTCGTACATCAACCTCACGATGGCATTTCTGGCCATCAAGCGTGGAGCGGCCGACGAGGCTGCTGAATACCTGAGTAAGGTGAAGGCTAGTCCGGAGAAAACACTGAACGAGGGTATCGTGGCCTATATGAAGGGTGACATGGGCCGCGCCGTGAAACTGGTGCAGCAAGCCTCGCAAAAGGGACTGTCGCAAGCTGCCCAACAATTAAAGGAATTCGAAAAAATAAAATAACTCAATATTCTTAGTAAACTATGGCACATTCAAACAAATTGTTTTATGCGTTCCTGTTAGCCGTTGCCATCCTGTGCGGTTGTAGCCAACGCGAAGAGGCGGAAAATGGCGGTCCTACAGACAATAGCCAGACGGGGGCGGCCTATGTACAGTTCGTGTTACAGGCCAACGGCACGGCCATGTCGACGACCCGTTCGCCAGAGGACAGCTACAGCTACGTGCAGGGTACGGCCGAGGAGTATAAAGTGAACACGGCACGTGTGTATCTCTATGATACGACGACCAAACTGTTTGTCAAGAGTGTCCAGCTCACGGGGCTGACACGGTCGGGTACCGATGCTTCAGGGAATATCATCTACGAGACAGAGCGTGTGTCGGTACCACAGGGCACCTACGACATCTTTGTGGTGGCCAACAGCGACCGGGAGATCAAGAAAGATACTGAGGAGGAATTTCTGGGTGACATCGACAACAACACGTATGCACGAGGAGCCGTCGAGGACATCTCTGCAGGCATCATGATGGCGAACCGTGCATCGGACAATCTGGGCACCGTCATCGTCAACAATAAGGATAACAAGGATAATGTCGTCGGTATCAAACTGGAGCGTGTCCTGGCTCGTCTCGACATTGCCAAGGGTGCAGAAACATTCCCGCTGACAGATGATAACAGTCGACAGTATGCCAGCGTTACTCTCGACGGGCACTACGTGGTCAACCTGACCAAATCGTTCTATACCTTCCGTCATACTGCCGTGCTGAACGACCTGACAGAACCGCAATGGAACATCAATGAGCATTTCGGCAAGGTGAACGATGTGAACGGCTATGTCGTCGATCCGTATTTCTTCAAGAAAACCATCAATGCTACAGGTTTCACAAACCAAGATAAGTACTACGAGCACTACTTCGGCGACTATAGCAATCCGAAAGCGGTGACGTGGACATCGTTTAAGCCCGTCGGAGAAACGCCTCAATATAATACGATGTACTGTCTAGAGAACTGCATGCTGGCACCGGCCCAGAAAAACGGCTACTCGACAGGTGTCATCTTCAGGGCTAAGTTCGAGCCGTACAACAACGTATATCGCAAGGCTGCTGACGGCTCGCTGGAACTGATTACCGACAAGAGCAAGTACCCCGAGGTGTTGTATTACTTCAACTACAATTTCTACGACTCGCCTGAGGCTTTGGCTGCGGCCATCGGTATTGCATCGATGACGGGGGTTAACCTGGATATGTATAATGCGCGGAAGTTTGAGAAATCGGACGACGGATACCGTTGTTACTACACCTATTGGATTCGTCACTATGACAACTACAAAGCGACGGAAATGGGTGTGATGGAATTTGCCGTAGTCCGCAACAACCTCTACCGCATGCTCATTACCAATGTCTCTGGTCTTGGACCTGGAGAGCCCGACCTGCCCGTCGATCCGGACATCCCCGACGAGGGAGAGACATTCCTGAAAGTTGTTCTAAACGTGAAACCATGGATTGTAAGAGACCTCACCAATATCGTGCTTTAACGCTGCTCCTGGCTGTTGTGGGCTTTCTGGCGTTGACGTCCTGCACATGGGTGAAGGACGAGAGCGACGACTGTCCCTATGGCTTCTGGCTCCAGTTGCGCTATTCATACAACATGCTGGACGTGGATGCGGCACCGAAGTACGTCACGGACGCCCATGTCTATGTCTATGATATGGATGGCAACTTTGTGAAGCGCATCTTTGTCACACAGGATGTGCTGAGGGCCCGTAACTATCGTGTCGAGGTCGACGGACTGCCCGAGGGCGACTATCAGTTTGTGGTATGGAGCGGAATGGGCAACAGCCAGTATGCGGTATCGGGTGATACAAAGACCATCGACGACTTCCGCTTGGCCCTGGCAGGGGCATCAGGGGGTTCAGCCACAGAACTGCCTGCCCTGTATCACGGCTATCTGTCGAAAGTGCATTACGACGACTCGTATGCGGTGCATGAGGTGGAACTGATGAAGAATACCAACCTGCTGGCTTGTCTCGTCGTCTCTGTGGATAACTCGGTTGATACCGATCCGGCTGACTATGCGATGGAGGTCATGGCGGCCAACGGCACGATGGATGCCTATAACCAGCTGGCGTCGGATGAAGCGATTACCTATAAGCCATTTGTCAAAGAACCTGTAACAATCGACGATCCTGACTATGGCACGCTCAGTGGTATCAAGTTCAATATCACGACACTCAGACTGATGACAGACAGCGACAGTCGCATCATTCTCCATCAGAAGAGTACAGGGAAGGTCGTCTTTAACATCTCGTTCCCAGAATATATCGGGATGATAGGTGCCCTCTATACGAATATGGGGCGTCAGATTACTGCACAGGAATATCTGGACCGACAGGATTTCTATACTATCGTGTTCTTCCTTTCGGCCGATTTCGAGCAGTTGATACAGCTGCAGGTCAACAGCTGGAGACTTAGAGCAAGTAATCACTTAAAACTATAGCGTGTTGAAACGGTTGGGGAAGACATATTGTGTATGGCTGATGATGCTTGGCATGACCTTGCTCACTGCCTGTGAAAGCGACAGGGAGCAGTACGAGGTGTCGCCAGCAACCATTGAGCAGCTGGGCGATTCGGTCAACCTCTCGTTGAGGCTCACGGTGTCGACACGGGCCAACCCCATGGATGAGTATTATTTCCACAACGAATATATCATCAGTCAACTCTATATCTATTTCTTTGATGCTGAGACCAAGGAGTTTTATTCCAGAGTAGCCATCAATGGATTGTCTAAAGAAGAGTCCCACTACGACACGCAATACGATGTTACATACTTCTTCGATACCGTCAAATTGCGTGCCGGAGTGTATGACATATTTACGATAGCCAACTACGATTACGCTCCGGAGAAGGTGAAAGATGAAGGGGAACTACTGAACCTGGTCGACAGTCTGACTTACCAAGAAGGTATCGAGGCGAACATGCCCGACAAGGGACCTGTGATGACTAACCGGGCCACATCGCACTTAGCGGTAAATTTGGTGCCATACATTAATAAGTACTATGTGCTGCAGGTGGAACTGGAACGTGTCATCGCAAAACTGCAAATCGGTGTGTCGCAGAATACCTTCCCGTTGACGCACGACCAGCGGAAGTATGCCGATATCAATATCACGAACTACAAACTGGTGAATATGAACCGGCGCTACTACCTGTTCCTGCATCGTGATAAACTGTCGGCACTCACCAGTCAGCCTGTATTCACACTGCCCTATCATTTCGATGACTATAGCGAGAGTGGTGAGGAGTATATCGTCGATCCGTATTTCTATGAGAAGACACCTACTGCCACCAGAGCTGCAAGATTCGCACAGTATTATAAGTCGTGGTTTGGCGATTTTACAACAGCAGACTTTGCTTCTATGCCGTCGGCAGATAATCATGGATATGCCTACATCCTGGAGAATACGGCATTTAAGAGCTGTCAGAAAAACGGCTATTCCCCAGGTATCGTATTCAAGGGGGCTGTCAGTCCGGTATTTGTCTATCTCTACGACTTTAATCAGCAGATGCTCAAGGAGGAATATCGCCCCGAATACTGGCCAAAGACCATTTACTTATATAATTATAACTTCTATGGTTCTATCCAGGCTGTCAATGTGGCCAGTGGGCTCGGTCTCGATGAGCTGCAGAATTACACCGATGCCCAGCTGAAGCCTTATGGTATCAAGAAGTGTATGTTCAATATGGGTGTCTATGAGACTTATTACACATATTGGATACACCATCACAGCAATATCGACGACCCCATGGGTCCCATGGAATATGGCGTCGTTAGGAATAACTTCTACAAAATGACGATTACGGGAATCAGCGGACTCGGTAGCAGCGTAATCACACCCGAGATCTTACGCGATAACTATCCGAATTCCTACGCTGACGTGGTCGTCAACTGAAGCGACCTTTTTTCCCTTAATAGCGCTTCTTGAACCAGATGAGGTTCAGCAATAGACCAAACACCGCCCCTAAGGTGACACCGACGGAGTTGGCGGCGAAGTCGAGCCAGTCGCCATTGCGGTGACCACCGGTGCAGTAGGCCTGGAGCAGTTCGAGCACACCGCTCATCAGGATAGGGGCCAGGAAGGCCCAGAAGAACAGCATCTCGTAATCGAGACGGCTGTGGCTGCGCAGGTACTCGATCCAGATGACGCTGCACGTGCCGCCATACATCACCAGGTGGGTCCACTTGTCGATAAACGCCACATCATCGAACGGAGTCTCAGGGAAGATGGGGGTCAGCGACAGAATCCAGACAAGGACGATACAACATACTGAAAATGGATATTTTTTAGTATAGCGGGCCATTTGTTGCATATTTATTTGTTATTTTGGCTGCAAAAGTACGAAAAATAGCTGAAAGTTCATAATTATTTCGTACTTTTGTAGCCGATATGAGTAAGAATGAGATGTCAAAGTTGAAAAGGGTCAGCTTCGGAAGTCAGCTGGGCGTGATTCTGGCGACAGCGGGTTCGGCGGTCGGACTGGGTAACGTGTGGCGCTTTCCGTATATGACCGGACAGAATGGTGGTGCTGTGTTCATCATCATCTATGTGGTGTGTGTGCTGCTGTTGGGCATTCCATGTATGATCAGCGAATTCATCGTGGGGCGTCACGGACAGGCTAACACGGCCCGGGCCTATAGGAAGATGGCGGGAGGAAGGCCATGGGCCATCATCGGCTACTTGGGGGTGCTGACGGGATTCCTCATCACGGGCTACTATGCAGTGGTGGCAGGATGGTGCGCACAGTATATCTGGGCTTCGCTCATTGGCCACATGACGGGCTCGCCAGAGTATTTTAAGGAGTACTTTGTCACCCTGAGCAGCGACCCGGTGAAACCGGTGCTATGGGCGGTTATCATGCTGGGACTGACGTACCTGATTATCGAAAAGGGCGTGCGCGACGGCATAGAGCGGGCCTCGAAGGTGATGATGCCTACCTTATTTATATTATTACTGGTCATCGTGGTGGCATCGTGTATGCTGCCCGGAGCTGAGAAGGGCATCGACTTCCTCTTCAAACCGGACTTCTCGAAAATCAATAGCGACGTGTTCCTGGGGGCACTGGGACAGGCATTCTATTCGCTGAGCATCGCCATGGGCTGCCTGTGTACGTATGCCAGCTACTTTGCAAAGGATACGAACCTGACAAAGTCGGCATCGCAGATAGCCGTCATCGACTGTCTGGTGGCCATACTCGCTGGTCTGATGATATTCCCGGCAGCATTCGCCGTGGGGGTGAATCCTGACTCAGGGGCTTCGCTGGTGTTTATCACCCTGCCGAACGTGTTCCAACAGGCTTTTGCAGGTGTTCCGGCATTGGGGTATATCATCTCGCTGGTGTTCTTTGCCCTGCTGACACTGGCAGCACTGACCTCGCTCATCTCGCTGCACGAGGTGTCGACGGCATTCCTGCACGAGGAACTGGTCATCACACGTAAGAAGGCGGCATTCATCGTGACGGTATCGACCATCATCATCGGAACACTGTGCTCGCTGTCGCTGGGCGCTGTCGACGGACTGACGGCATGGGGCAAGACACTGTTCGACTGCTTCGACTTCGTCACGGGACAGGTATTCCTGCCCATCGTGGGATTCCTGACATGTATCTTTATCGGTTGGGCGGTGCCTCACCAGGTGGTGCGCGACGAGTTTACCAATTGGGGAACGCTGCGCGGACGGTTCTTCCACCTCTACATCTTCCTGGTGAAGTACATCTGTCCACTGGCCATCTTATTCATCTTCCTGCATCAGCTGGGACTGCTGAATTAAATGAGAAATGAGTAGTGAGTAATGGCGGGCCGATGGTCCTAAATGGGGAGTGAGTGATGAATAGGAACGACCGTAGGATAGCATTGGGAGCAGTGTGTGTCGGACTGCTGGCCTTGCTGGGCCTCTGGCTCGGCGGAGAGACAGCACCAGACACCACGAATGCCATTGCCCCCACCGACTCTACCCCTACTATCCCTAACCACCCTACCTCCCCTAACAACCCTACCACCCCTACCACCCCTACCAACCCTACCAAAACTCCCTCTCCTTACTATACCGTCCCTTCGCACGCCGTCGAACGTTTCCCCTTCGACCCCAACACTGCTGACAGCACACAACTGCTGCGCCTGGGCCTGCAACCCTGGCAGGTAAGGAATATCTATAAATACCGTGCCCATGGCGGCATATATCGCAAAAAGGAGGACTTCGCCCAACTCTACGGACTGACCGTCAAACAGTATCGCGAACTGGAACCCTATATCCGAATTTCCAAGGACTACCTGCCGGCGTCAACGCTGGTGGGTAACCGGGATCTCTATCCCGTTAAAATCGGCGAAAATGAACACATCGTGCTCAATACCGCTGATACGACGGAGTTGCAGCGAGTGCCTGGCATCGGACCGTACTACGCCAAAGAAATAGTGCGCCGCGGAAAGTGGCTGGGAGGCTATGTCAGCGTCGACCAGCTGGACGAGATAGAGAACTTCCCACAGGAGGCCAAGAAGTATTTCGTGATACAGGATGCCACGCCCAAGAAGCTGAACGTCAACAAGCTTGGTCTGCAGGAGTTGCGCAAGCATCCGTACATCAACTATTACATGGCAAAGACCATCGTGGACTATCGCCGCTTGCACGGACCTATCAAGAGTCTGGAGGATTTGCACCTCTCGAAGGACTTCCCGCCGGAGGTCATCCGTCGCCTGTCACCATACGTGGAATATTAAAAGGGGACTAAAGGAACACCAAAGGAGGTCTAAAGGAGCACCAAAGGAGGCCTAAAGGAGGTCTAAAGGAGCACTAAAGGAAGATAAAAACATAAAAAGAGATGATGGATTGGAAAAAACTGATATCGAACAAGCGGTTGGGGCAGGAGTCCCGTCATATAGAAAGACACGATGACCGCACGGAGTTTAAACGCGACTACGACCGCATGATTTTCTCGGCACCGTTCAGACGGTTGCAGAATAAGACGCAGGTGTTCCCATTGCCGGGCAGCGTATTTGTGCATAACCGACTGACTCACTCGCTCGAGGTGGCCTGCGTCGGTATGTCGCTGGGTAATGACGTGGCACGACGACTGATAAAGGAACGTCATCCGGAACTGCGTGGCACGCTGTTCGAGGAAATCGGACAAATCGTGTCTACAGCCTGTCTGGCACACGACCTAGGCAATCCGCCCTTCGGACACTCTGGCGAAAAGGCCATCCAGACATTCTTTACCGAGGGGGCAGGACGCTTCCTGAAAGAGAAGGTGTCGCCGGCATTCTGGTCGGACATCACGCACTTCGAGGGTAATGCCAATGCGTTCCGTCTGCTGACGCACCAGTTCCGAGGACGTCGCCCTGGAGGCTTCGTGATGACGTATTCTACCATTGCCAGCATCGTGAAGTATCCTTATTCGTCGATGGCGCCCAGCAAGAAGGGTAAGTTCGGCTTCTTCATCAGCGAACAGCAGAACTACCGGCGTATTGCCGATGAATTGGGCATAATTTGTACATCGAAGCCGGGAGAACCCTTGCGTTATGTGCGCCATCCGCTGGTATATCTCGTCGAGGCGGCTGATGATATATGCTATGAGATCATGGACCTGGAGGATGCACATAAACTGAAGATACTGTCGTACGAAACGGTATCGCGACTGTTCCTCGACTTCTTCGATGAGGAGACACAACGGCGTATCCAACAGCGTATCGTCGACGAGCAGCTGACGGATGAAAACGAACAGGTGGTCTATCTGAGGGCTTGTGTCATCGGTAAACTGGAGAACGAGTGCGCAAACTCATTCGTGGAACATGAGGAGGAAATTCTGAACGGTACTTTCGAGGGCAGCCTGATTGACCATATCAGTCCCATGCAGCGAGATGCCTACAAGCGGTGTGCAAAACTGTCGGTACAGAAGATATACAAAAGCCGTCCAGTGCTCGATGTGGAACTCTCCGGTTACCAGATCATGGCGACACTCATGGATAAGATGACGGAGGCGGTGATGAATCCGGAGCGTTACTACTCCCAGCAGCTCATTGGCCGCGTGTCGTCGCAGTACGACATCAATGCCGACGACCTCGAGACGCGCCTGATGGCGGTCATCGACTATATCTCGGGCATGACGGACGTATATGCCCTCGACGTCTATCAGAAGATCAACGGCATATCCCTGCCCATCATCTGACCTTTGCCCTTCGACTTTTGTCCTTTGACTTTGCTATGGCCATTGAACTTTCAAGTGGTGGAGCATGGTAGTGCTTTCACCACCTGATGAACCTGTATGCTGAATGTGGATACCGCCAAAGCTGTTAGGAGTGACATAGGCAGAAAGCAATACTTCATGGGGCAGGGTAGAACCTGCAGGTTGCGGGGTCTTCGTTGTGACGTGGGCAGTCAATCGATTCCCGATGAAATCGATGGAAATGGCGCATCCGGTGCGATAGCAGGTGGAGGAGACTGGTTCCGTCAGTGGAGTGATATTTCCATGCTCGTACTTCACCAGATAGAAGTCTACTGCCTTGGCATGTTTCGTAGTACGGATGATGCGGAGTCCATAGCCGGTGAGCGTCTGGGTGTCGAACTTCAGACAGACGTCCATATACTGCCCAGTAGCGGATCCGAAGCCTTGACCAGCCGTCTTGGTGGGGTCTACAAGCAGCGTCAGGTGCATGTCGCCATAGTTACGTTCAGCAGGGGTGTACATGATGCGGGCACCACGCTGGGCTTGCAAAAGCCCCATTCCAACGGCACCGTTGAAACCTTCCTTGTATTCCCACATGGGTTTGTGGGAATCGAACGACCACGGATAGTCTGCCGTATCCTGGGGCTTATAGCCATCGACAGTCCAATAGCCTGACAATACCCGTGGCTGCCACTGGCAGGGGAAATCATGAAAATCTGTCTCTATGCTTTTTGTCTTCTTTTGGCGTTTAATGACCTTTGGCGCATCCACACGGAGGGTGTCGCCTGCCAGACTGCCATGCAGCTTGGGTACAATCAGGGCACTAAGCGTGTGGCCGTTGTCGGCATCGGATAGTTTGTACACAGGATAGGCTAATGCCTGTGGATCAGCTGTGACTACACTGACGGGAATATCGTCGCGCAGCCAGATGATCACGGACTCATCATAGCGGTCTTGCAAGTCTAGGTCGTAGCTTAGCTGTGCCACACCTTTCTTGATTTGAAGCGCTGGCTTGCGCAGAAAGGCGGGTGCAGGCAGAAGGCGCGGATGAACGGTCAGGTGGCATGCTGCCTCCCGACCGTCGGAAGTGCTGGCCATCACACAGAAATCGACGGTTTTACCGCTTTGGTTCGTTGGAACGACCTGTACGGAATCTCTGCCTATAGGTATCAGTGTGACATAACGCTCATGATAGTCTGTTACCCGCCATTTCACCGATGCTGAGTCGCTGCAAACGAGTGTCAAAGAATTTTCGCCAGTGCGCAACTCTGCTTCGTGTTGACTGATGTTCAGATAGGGAATGCCTTGTGAAATGAGCTGGACAGTGTCGGGTAGGACAATGGTGTTCTGAGGTTGGCGGCTGCCTATTTGATAGGGCTTGCCGTTTAGCGTGAAGTTTCTCTGATAGCAGCGGAGCCAGGGTTGCGGATAGGCCGTCCAACCTACATAGATGTTGTCGGAAGGAGCGTGGTAGCGACAGTCGATGACGATGACGGGACCGCCTTGTTTGCAGAAATACATCTCACGATTCTCGCCCTTCACATTGAAATCGCAGTCAATGAATAAAGCACCCTTGCCAAAGGTGCTCCAGAAAGGCTTTTGTCCATAAAGGTCGAAGTGGCAGTGACGATAGGTGGCAGTTCCGTTCAAAGCATCGTCGGTACATTCGAAATGACAGTCCTCATAATAGGAGTCACGGGCTCCATTAAGCGGATTCAGGTTAAGGCGACTGATGAAGCGTACCCGTTTGGCGACGAGCTGACGACCATGAACATAACCTACGTGGGCCTGAGTGATGGCATCACTGCGTTTGGGTCGATTCAGCAGAGGGTTCAGGGGATAGACGAGGTCGACATTGCAGTAGTTACCCATAGTGAGATTCTCAACAGTCAGCGAGTCGCACCAGAAGTCGAACATGGTGAAATTACCAACGGCTCCCTGGGTTTGTCCACGTTGGGAGGCTAGGACGACATCGTGAGGATTTTCGCCCATTCCAACGAGGTAAAGACGCGGACAACGTACAACCAAGCCAAAGGGCTCTCGACCATTTTTACCCACTTTGACTGTGGAGTCGTCCGGATCGTCAATCCAATAGACACCAGGCCGGATGTATACGGTGGTGCTGTCGACGAAATGGGGGCTGGCCTCTTGGAAGGTGCGAAACGTGAAAGGAGTATTGGCACGAGCCTCTGCATCGACCATGAGGTGGAGGCTATCAAGGCGTTGGGCATGCGCGAATAAGGGCATAAGAGCCCCTAACAGGAAAAGTCGTAGCATGTTTGGTTTGTTTTAGTCTTTGTTTTTGTAAATCAGCTTGTTAGCGCCGGATGTTAACTCCAGTTCCTCGCGGTGTGCTTGGATGAACGAATCGATATGGCGCTTGCGCTTGCTCTCGAAAATCTCGTCGATGGCAATCAGGATACCTGTCTCCTCGACGTCGCCAAAACCATAGTTGATGGCAGTACCGAAGAGTTTCATGGTGGGTGAGAGTCCCATATAGGCATTGACCAATGGTGGGATGTTATAGCCCAATTTGCGGATTTCGCGGTTCAGCACCATATAATCTTCCTTAAAGGAATTACCACAGAAGAGTGCTTCCAATTCGGCTGGGTCGGTTTCCAGTTCCAACGGTTTCATCGGAATAATCAGTCGCTCCTTGTCGTCGAAATGTTTCTTGAGGAAGAAAAGAATCATGTCGCGCCCCTTACGAATGTAAGAGGGATACATGGTCATCTTGCCAAAGTAATATTTCACGGAAGGACGGATGACGGTCAGCGCACCCAGACCATCCCACAGGTTATCGAGGGCAAACAGACTCTTGGCTCCCATCCTGGATGACTGGTAAGGGATGGCAACGAATGAACGTCCCAATTCTACGGTCCAGGGAGCATAGTCCTTCAAGAATTTCTCTGAGAAATGGAACATGTGACTTGTGGCCAAAATGGGTTGTCCTTGTGCGTCGTACTGCCAGTCGGACCCTAACAGATAGCGATAACCACCGATAATCTCTTCTTCGTCGGGATTCCATACGATGAGTTGTTTATAACAGTTCTCGCAGGTGTCGAACTCGTCAATATCTACGGGCTTGCCCGTTCCTCCACCGGCCTCGCGGAATACGACTTCACGCAATCGGCCAATTTCCTGCATCACATTGGGGGCATTATGCGCCGTGATGATGTAGATCTCGTTGTTGCTCTTGTTGGTCATTCGCAACTGCTTGTCGGGTGTCAACTCACTCTTGAGGACTTCCTTGCTGATGGGGGCGATGATGGGCTGTTCCATTGAATGTTTAGTTTAGAGATTATAGTTTAGAGAAAGATGCTAAGGAATATACTTGGTCTTGGACATATTGAGCCCATTCCAATGGTGTCCTGCTCTTGTCGAAAGTCTGCCAGGGGATGGGCTTGCCAATGGTAATCTGGAAAGTTTCCCCTACATTCTTATACATTTCGTCGACGAGGAAGAGCATGGCGAGGTTAAAAGGCAGGAAACGGTCGGAGAAATTAGCTAACCGATAGAAAAAATCGGAGTTATGGCCACTGAAGTGGATGGGTATCACGTCACGCTGGTACTCTACACTCTTGGAAATAAACGTCTTCGACCAGGGAATATCTCTGATTTCCTTCTTTCGTCTGCGAGAGCAAATACCTGCAGGAAACATCAGCATATGATTGTCGCTTTCGAATCCTGCCTTCACTATAGCGGGGAAATTGCGGCTTTGATGCCCGGTTTTGTTAATGGGGATGCAAAGTGGTGCTAGTCCCGGCAGATACATGAGCAGGTCGTTGACCAAATAGCGGAACCGTGAATCGAAATGACGCCCGATGATAGCTCCCAAAGCTACACCGTCGGCTCCTCCTAAGGGGTGGTTGGACACGATAGTATAGAGATGGCCATCGTCTTTAGGGGGAAGGTTTTCCATTCCCTCTACCTGAAGGGTCATCTGCAGATACTCTACACAGGCTTCCAACCAAGGAGTGCCAACTTTGTCGCGTGCGTCCCAAAGGAAACCATTCACCTGATCTTGGTGTGCTATGCGCTTGAGCCACGAAACGAGCGGACTTGGTATCCATTTGGCCTTAGAACCCATCTTATTCTTGAGTATCTGATCAATGTCGATGGTCTTTTCAGTAATTTCTGCCATTTCTCTATTAATTGTCCTTTACAACTTGCAAAGTTAATGATTTTATTTATAAATGATTGCACTTTTTCGAAAAAATGTGCAATAAAGTTACTTTTTATAAATTATTCACTAAAAAAAGTGGAGAAAAGTGGGGGATTGTGGGGGAAATTAATTATCTTTGCACCCAAATTTAAAAATATAAGAGGTACACATGCGTTTTTTAGGTAACATAGAGGCCAAGATTGACGTGAAGGGACGTGCTTTCCTTCCCGCTGCCTTCCGCAAGGTTTTGCAGGCAGGCGGTGAGGAACGCCTTGTGTTGCGCAAGGATGTGTTCCAGTCCTGTCTGGTGCTTTATCCTGAGAGCGTGTGGAATGTACAGATGGATTTACTGAGGGCCCGTCTGAACCGATGGAACCGACAGGAGCAGCAGGTGTTCCGTCAGTTTGTGTCGGAAGTAGAGTTGCTGACCCTTGATGGCAATGGCCGTTTCCTGATTCCCAAGCGCTATCTGCGTATGGCAGAAATCGATCAGGATATCAAGTTCGTCGGCATGGATGATACCATAGAAATCTGGAGCAGCCGCAAGGTTGAAGAACAACAGATGAAGCCGGAAGATTTCGGCAACGCCCTCGAACAGCTCATGATGGTGGAGCAAGAGTGAACTTTCCAGTAACGCATAACAATGATAACGACCGCTGAAACATACCACGTTCCTGTTCTCTTGAAAGAGAGCGTCGACGGGCTGGACATCCAGCCCGACGGCATTTATGTGGATGTCACTTTTGGCGGAGGCGGCCATTCAAAGGAAATCCTGTCGCGACTGGGGATGAATGGTCATTTGTATAGTTTTGACCAAGATGCCGATGCGGAGAAAAATATCGTTGATGATGATAGATTTACCTTCGTTCGTAGCAACTTTAGATATATCAGTCAGTGGATGCGCTACTATGGTGTGGATCAGATAGACGGTCTTTTGGGTGATCTGGGTGTGTCGAGTCACCATTTCGACGACGAGACCCGCGGGTTTTCCTTCCGTTTTGATGCCCCGTTGGATATGAGAATGAACAAGCGCGCAGGACAGACTGCGGCAGACATCCTCAATAATTATAGCGAGGAGCAGTTGGCCGATGTGTTCTATCTCTACGGAGAGTTGAAGAACGCCCGTCGCATTGCCAAGGCCATCATCGGTTACAGGAACAGGCAGCATATAGAAACTACAAGTGAATTGCTGACGGCACTGGGTGTTGACGTGCAACAGGATAATTCTCAATTGTCAATTGTCAATTCTCAATTGAAGAAAGACATGGCCCGTTTGTATCAGGCCTTGAGAATAGAGGTAAACCACGAGATGGACGCCTTGCGTGACATGCTGAAAGGGGCTACCAACCTGCTTCGTGTGGGAGGACGGCTGAGCATCATCACTTACCATTCGCTGGAGGACCGTATCGTGAAGAATGTGATGAAGGCTGGCAATGCCGAGGGTAAGGTGGAGCAGGATTTCTTCGGACGCACCTCGTCGCCCTATCGGTTGATCAACAAGGTCTCGACGCCCACAGAGGAAGAACAGCAGCGCAACCCCCGTAGCCGTAGCGCAAAACTGAGAATAGCAGAAAAAGTGTAGTATGGAAGAAGACAAGATAAAAGAAGAAAAGAAACAAGAGGAGAGTTCACTCAAAGAGACGATCCAACTCATTAAGGAATCGGCCAGCGAGGAAGATCCTAAACCCTCCAGTCAGTTGAACCTACGTACCATATTGGGTGGTGATCTGCTGACAACAGAGGTGGTTCGCTCGCAAATATGGCTGTTTGTGCTGATCGTGCTCTTTTCCATTGTCTATGTTGCCTTCCGTTATCAGTGTCAGCAGGACATGATTGCCATCGACAAGTTGGAGAAAACGCTGACTGGTGCCAAGTACAAGGCATTATCCTCGTCGAGTACGCTGACTGAGAAATGTCGTGAGAGCCGCGTGTTGGACATCTTAAAACAAAATCAGGACTCGCTGTTGCATCAGGCCGACCAGCCACCCTACATCATAGAAATTCCGGAATAAGCAAGAAAAGATGAGTAGTTTTAATAATGACAAGGTGATGCCACGCTATATGATGATTGCAGTGTTGCTGACAATCATCGGAATTGCTGTTATCGGCAAGGCCCTCTATATCATGACTGCCAAGAAGCAATATTGGACGGAGGTGGCCGACCGTCTGAAGCGAGACAGCGTCAGCGTGAAACCCAATCGAGGCAATATCCTTAGCTGTGACGGACAGTTGATGGCTACCTCCATTCCGGAATACAAGATTTTCATTGACTTCCAGGCTGCTGCTTTCGCAAAAGATGACTCGCTGTGGCTTGACAAGGTCGATTCGCTGTGCGACGGATTGCACAGAATATTCCCCAAGAAGAGTGCAGCGGAGTTTAAGCATGACTTGGAAGAAGGTCGTCACAAAGTGAACAAAGACGGCAGCAAGGGCTCGCGCTGGTGGAATATATGGCCCCGTCGTATCGACTATAACACCTTTGTGGAGGTCAGCGAGTTGCCTTTCCTGAATATGCCTCGCTATAAGAGTGGTTTTACTTATGAGACTTATAACTCACGACGCCGCCCGTTCGGTTCGTTGGCGTTGCGTACCATTGGTGGCTTGTATGGTGCCAAGGACTCAGCCTACTATGGCTTGGAACTCTCGAACGACTCCATCCTTCGCGGCATTCCCGGTATTACCGGTCGTCGCAAGGTGCTGAACAAATACATGAATATTCCCGTAATGCTGCCTGTCGATGGTTGTGATATTGTGACCACTATTGATGTTAATATGCAGGATCTGGCAGAACGCTCGTTATTGGACATGCTGAGAAGGCCTGAGGTTCATGGCGAGATGGGTGTGGCCATTCTGATGGAAGTGGAGACAGGTGACATCAAAGCCATTGTTAATATGATGCGTACGGAGAACGACCAATATATTGAAGCCGTCAACTCTGCTATTAGCTATCGTTGTGAGCCCGGTTCTGTGTTTAAGACCGCTTCTATCCTAGTAGCCCTTGACGATGGAGTACTGGGCAAGAACCCTCAAGATACCAGTTATATCATTCATACAGGTGGCGGTGTCATGCCGATGTACGGCCGCGAGATGAAAGACCACAACTGGCGACGTGGAGGTTATGGAGATATTAATGTGGCCCGTACGTTGGAGGTCAGTTCGAATATCGGTGTCAGTCATGTCATCGACAAGTTCTACCATAACGAGGCAGAGCGCTATGTGAAAGGACTCTACCGTGTAGGTATTGGTGAAGACCTGAAACTGCAAAACATCCTTCCCGGTTATCGTCCCCCACTCATTCGTATGCCAAAACGTAAGAAAAACGGACGCTATGATGACAATTGGTATGCTACCACGTTGCCTTGGATGTCGATAGGCTATGAGACGCAGATCGCCCCCATTAATACAGTAACATTCTATAATGCTATTGCTAATAACGGTAAGATGATGCGTCCGCGCTTTGTCAAGAAGGTTGTGAAAAATGGTGAGACTATCAAGGAGTTTGAGCCAGAGGTTATCAAGGAACGCATTGCCCGTCCGGAGGCCCTCAAGACACTGCAGACTATTTTGGAACATGTGGTGAGTCAGGGCTTGGGTCGTAAGGCTGGTTCCCAGCTGTTCAAGGTTGCCGGAAAAACAGGCACCGCCCAGGTGTCGCAAGGAAAGTCGGGTTATAAGAGCGGTGTGGTACAATATTGGCTGTCGTTTGCAGGCTATTTCCCTGCTGACAATCCCCGTTATTCATGTATCGTATGTATCAAGAAGTCTGGACTGCCTGCGTCGGGTGGCGGTATGAGCGGTGTCGTGTTCCATCATATTGCTGAGGGTGTGATGGCCCGCCACTTGAAATTGAGCGTAGACGATGCACATGACGAACACTCTGTTGTGATTCCTGACGTGAAGAATGGTGATATTACATCGGCCAATTACATATTAGGTGAGTTAGGTGTAAACAATCGCGTAAAACAGTCTGCAAAGGTATATGGTGAGAATGTCACTCCAGATGTTACAGGTATGGGAGCCAAAGATGCTGTCTATTTGTTGGAGAGTCGGGGACTGAAGGTTAAGGTGCATGGTCGTGGCAAGGTAAAATCACAGAGCTATCCTGCCGGTAAGGCCATTGTCAAAGGTAGTGAGTGTGTGTTGGTAATGCATTAATTATTATAATAAGGTATATATGAAGCTGATAGAACTATTGAAGTATGTGAATCCTACGGCCATTATTGGTAATCAGGAGGTGGACATCACGGGCGTGAACATTGACTCCCGTAAGATAGAGAAGGGACATCTTTTCGTAGCTATCAAGGGAACACAGACCGATGGCCATCGCTTTATTCCCAAGGCTTTGGAGTTGGGTGCTGTTGCCGTGTTGTGTGAAGACCTGCCCGTGGAGCAGCAGGCGGGTGTCACCTATGTACAGGTTGCGTCAACGGAAAAATCTGTTGGTTCTGTTGCCACAGTATTCTTTGGTGAGCCTTCAAAACATTTGAAGTTGGTTGGTGTGACAGGAACTAACGGTAAGACCACTATTGCCACCTTATTATATAATATGTTCCGCAAGTTCGGACACAAATGCGGACTGCTTTCTACTGTGTGTAACTATATTGAGGACGAGGCCATCCCTGCAGACCATACTACGCCAGACCCCATAGAACTCAATAAGTTGTTGGCTCAGATGGTGAAAGTGGGTTGTGAATATGCCTTTATGGAGTGCTCAAGTCATGCCATTGCCCAAAAGCGTATTGGTGGACTGACGTTTGCCGGAGGACTGTTTACCAATCTGACGCGCGACCATTTGGACTATCACAAGACTTTCGAGAACTATCGTGATGCCAAGAAAGCCTTCTTCGACGGGCTATCGAAGGAAGCCTTTGCTATTACCAATGCCGACGACAAGAACGGCAGTGTGATGGTTCAGAACTGTAAGGCACAGGTGAAGACTTACAGCACGCGGACGATGGCCGACTTTCGTGCCCGAATTATAGAGTGCCATTTTGAGGGTATGTATCTGGAGATTGACGGTCGTGAGGTCGGTGTGCAGTTTATTGGTAAGTTCAATGTCAGTAATCTGCTGGCAGTCTATGGTGCTGCGGTGATGCTGGGCAAACAACCAGAGGATATTCTGTTAGTACTCAGTACGTTAAAGAGTGTTGCTGGCCGATTGGAACCCATTCGTTCCCAAGAGGGCGTGACAGCCATTGTGGACTATGCCCATACCCCTGATGCCTTGGAGAATGTGCTTAATGCCATTCATGAAGTATTGGATGCTAAGGGCGGTCAGATTATCACCGTTTGTGGCGCTGGCGGTAACCGCGACAAGGGCAAGCGTCCGTTGATGGCTCAGGAAGCCGTGAAGCAGAGTGACCGCGTTATTATCACTTCTGATAATCCCCGTTTCGAGGAACCTCAGGACATTATCAATGATATGTTGTCAGGACTCACTCCCCAGCAGATGAATAAAGTGTTGAGTATAGTGGACCGTAAAGAGGCTATTCGTGCAGCTTGTATGATGGCTCAGAAAGGTGATGTCATCCTCATTGCCGGAAAGGGACATGAGGACTATCAGGAAATCAAGGGTGTGAAGCACCATTTCGATGACCGAGAGATAGTAAGAGAGATTTTTGGCCTTTCGTATTAACCTTATACCGTAATAACGAAAAAAAAGAGAAAATATGCTATACTACATTTTCCGATTTTTAGAACAATATAATATCCCTGGTGCACACCTTTGGTCGTACATATCATTCCGTTCGTTGTTGGCATTGATTTTGTCGTTGATCATCTCGGCATGGTTTGGCGAATACTTTATTAAATGGATGAAGCGCCGCAACATTTCCGAGACGGCCCGCGATCCGAGTATCGACCCGTTTGGCGTGGAGAAGAAAGGCGTTCCCACCATGGGAGGTATCATCATTATCGTAGCCATTTTGGTACCTGTATTGTTATTAGGACGTATGCGAAATATCTATCTCTTGTTGATGATTGGAACTACCGTCTGGCTTGGTTTCCTGGGTTTTATGGACGACTATATCAAGATTTTCCGTAAGAATAAGGATGGTCTGAAGGGAATCTATAAGATTGTGGGTCAGGTGTCCATAGGATTCATTGTGGGCCTGACGCTCTGGCTCAGTCCTGATGCCGTAGTTCGTGAGAACGTGTCGGAACCACACCAACAGAAACAGGAGATAGTAGTGAAACACAAGGCGGAAGCCGTTAAGTCGTTACAGACTACGATACCTTTCATCAAAAACCATACACTAAATTACTCCAGCATCATGGCCTTCCTGGGCGAGTATAAGGTTGCTGCAGGATGGGTGCTGTTCGTCATTATGACCATTTTCGTTGTTACTGCTGTGTCAAATGGTGCCAACCTGAACGACGGTATGGATGGCATGTGTGCGGGAAATTCAGCGATTATAGGTGCTGCGTTGCTGATATTCTGCTATATCTCGTCGCATATCGTGTATGCGGCCTATTTTGACATTATGTATATTCCTGGTTCTCAGGAGCTGGTGGTATTCCTCTCGGCTTTTATCGGTGCAATGATAGGTTTCCTTTGGTATAACGCCTTCCCTGCTCAGATTTTCATGGGTGATACCGGATCGTTGACCATTGGCGGTATCATTGGCGTCTGTGCTGTTATCATCCACAAGGAACTGATGCTGATTATCCTTTGTGGCATCTTCTTTGTAGAAAGCCTGAGTGTGATTATCCAGACACAGTGGTTCAAGATACAGAAACGTAAGGGTAAGCGTGTGCGTGTGTTCCGTGCAACCCCTATTCACGATACTTTCCGTAAACTTGATTCACAACTCGACGCAACCAGTACCTATATTTTGAAAGGCTGGCCCCATCGTCCATTCCACGAATCGAAGATAACCATTCGTTTTTGGATTACTACCATTATATTAGCAGCATTAACAATTATTACGCTTAAGATAAGATAAAGATGAGTAAAATAGCCATATTGGGAGCTGGTGAGAGTGGAGCAGGTGCCGCCGTACTGGCTAAGAAGCAAGGCTTCGATGTGTTTGTCAGTGATATGTCGAAAATTAACGACAAGTATAAGAAGCTGATGGATGACCACCAAATCAGTTGGGAAGAAGGCCAGCATACGGAAGAGAAGATTCTCGATGCCGACGAGGTTATCAAGAGTCCTGGAATTCCAGATTCTGCCCCGATGATTGTCAAGATTAAGGAGAAGGGTGTTCATATCATCAGTGAGATAGAGTTTGCTGGCCGTTATACCCATTCGAAGATGATTTGTATTACCGGCTCTAATGGTAAGACTACGACCACCAGTCTCATCTATCATATCTTTAAAGAAGCAGGCTATGATGCGGGGTTGGCAGGCAATATCGGTAACTCTCTGGCTCTACAGGTTGCCGAGAATCCGCATGACTACTACATCATTGAGCTGTCATCTTTCCAACTGGACAACATGTATGACTTCCGTGCCAATGTGGCTATTCTGCTGAACATCACTCCGGATCATCTGGACCGTTACGATTTCAAGATGCAGAACTATGTGGATGCCAAGATGCGTATCATCCAGAACCAGACGCCCCAGGATGCCTTTATTTATTGGAACGATGACCCCATTATTAAGAGGGAGTTGGAGAAGTATGACATCAAGGCCATCCAGTATCCTTTCTCAGAATTGAAAGAGAAAGGTAGTATCGGTTACATCGAAGAAGGGCAATACAAGATTGAACAGCCGGAGCCGTTTAACATGGAACAGGAGGCCTTGAGCCTGACAGGAAAACATAATATCTATAACTCTCTGGCAGCAGGTATTGCTTCTGATGTTGCAGGTATCAAGAAAGAGGTCATTCGCAAGTCACTCAGCGATTTCCCCGGTGTAGAACATCGTTTGGAAAAGGTGTGCGTGGTACGTGGCGTGCAGTATATCAATGACTCAAAAGCCACTAATGTCGATGCCTGCTGGTATGCGTTGGAATCGATGAAGACCAAAACCATTCTGATTATCGGTGGCAAGGACAAAGGTAATGATTACGACCCCATCAAGCCGCTCGTCCGAGAGAAATGTGCTGGGCTAGTGTATCTGGGAGCTGATAACCAGAAACTGCATGATAACTTCGACTCGTTAGGCATTCCTGTCCGTGATACCCATTCCATGAAAGAGTGTATCGATGCCTGTTATGAGATGGCCGAGCCGGGTATGACCGTTCTGTTGTCACCCTGTTGTGCTTCATTCGACCTGTTCAAGAATATGGAAGACCGTGGCGAGCAATTCAAGGAGCTGGCTCGAAATCTCTAGGATTACCTAGGAAATCTAGGATAACCTAAAAAGTAAAATGAAATGAACAAGAAAATAGGCAATATCTTCAAGGGCGACAAGGTCATCTGGATGGTGTTCTTCTTCCTCTGCATGATTAGTATCGTGGAAGTGTTCTCTGCTTCCAGCGGACTGACCTATAAAAGCCAGAACTATGTAGGTCCTATCGCTTATCATGCCTTTACCATTTTGGCAGGTGTAGTGGTAGCCATCATTACGTTGAATATTCCTTGTCGGTATTTCAAGTTGATGACTCCCTTCCTGATATTGATCTCTGTGGTGACGCTGCTATGGGTGCTCCTGGCAGGAACAAAGGTGGGCGATGCCGGTCGATGGATTAATCTTTTTGGTTTTACCTTCCAACCGTCTGAGATTGCCAAAGGAACCATTGTGTTGGCGGTGGCGCAGATTCTAGCCGCTATGCAACGGGAAAATGGTGCTGACAAGAACGCCTTCAAATGGATCCTCTGGATATTGTTGCCTGCTTGTCTGTTGATTGGTTTGGAGAACCTCTCTACAGCAGCGATGCTCTTTGCTGTGGTTTTCTTGATGATGTTTATCGGACAGGTTCCGATGAAACAATTGGCCAAGTTGGCGGCCGTCATTATTGTGATAGGCGTTTTCGCTTTGTCTATGGTGATGTTAGTTGGTCACGATATCAGCGACGAAGAGAAACAGTTGACCAAGACGGAACAGTTGGACCAGCCTAAGACCAAAAAGAACTTCGTTGAAAAGATGTTCCATCGTGCCGACACTTGGAAGAGTCGTATTATGAAGTTTGGCAAGCCTAAGCCGACACCTCAGGAATACGACCTCGATAAGGATGCCCAGGTGGCTCATGCCAATATTGCCATCGTGTCAAGCGGTGTCATCGGTAAGGGTCCAGGCCAAAGCACTGAACGCGATTTCTTGTCGCAGGCCTTCTCAGACTTTATCTATGCCATCATCATCGAGGAGTTAGGCATCTTAGGTGCCTTCGCTGTGATGTTCCTCTATATTGTGCTACTCTATCGCTGTGCCCGCATTGCCAGTCGTTGCGAGAATAATTTCCCCGCTTTTCTGGCTATGGGTCTCGGCTTACTGTTGGTCATCCAGGCCACTTTCAACATGATGGTGGCTGTCGGATTGGCACCTGTTACCGGACAGCCTCTGCCGCTGATTTCCAAGGGAGGTACGTCGACCATCATCAATTGTGCTTATATTGGAGCCATTTTGAGCGTCAGCAGATCAGCAAAAATGAAGAAAGCGAAAGAAAATGAGGTAAAGATAGCATGATTTGACGGAAAATTTGTACTTTTGCACGGTATTCAAGAGACAACGCTTATGAACGACGAATTAAGAGTGATAATCAGTGGTGGCGGCACGGGAGGCCATATCTTCCCTGCCGTGTCTATTGCCAATGCCATCAAGGCTATGCACCCTGATGCCAAGATACTGTTTGTAGGAGCTTTGGGACGCATGGAAATGCAACGCGTGCCAGCTGCTGGCTACGAAATCAAGGGTCTGCCTATTCAGGGCTTCGACCGCAAGAACCTGTTGAAGAATGTGAAGGTGCTCTATAAGATATGGAAGAGCCAGCGAATGGCAAAGAGCATCATCAAGGAGTTCCGTCCGCAGGTTGCTGTCGGTGTGGGTGGCTATGCCAGTGGTCCGACGCTAAACAAAGCCGCAGCGATGGGTATTCCCTGTCTTATTCAAGAGCAGAACTCTTATGCAGGCGTTACCAATAAGTTGTTGGCAAAGAAAGCCGCCAAGATTTGTGTAGCTTACGAGGGTATGGAGCGTTTCTTTCCTGCCGAGAAGATTTTGTTGACAGGAAATCCCATTCGTCAGCAGTTGTTGGAGACTACCCAGACGAAAGCTGAGGCTCTTCGTTCCTTTGGCTTGGATGCCACGAAGAAGACCGTTCTGATTGTAGGTGGTAGCTTGGGAGCACGTACTGTCAACGAGAGTGTAATGAAACACCTTGATGCCATCCGTCAGAGCGCTGTTCAGTTTATTTGGCAGACGGGTAAGTACTATCACACCCAGATTACGGAACAACTGGCTAAAGAGCCGAAAACAGACAACCTTGTTGTAACCGATTTTATCAGCGATATGGGCGCTGCTTATAAGGCTGCTGATTTGGTGGTCAGTCGTGCTGGTGCCGGCTCAATTAGCGAGTTCTGTCTGTTGGGCAAACCTGTGATTCTGGTACCGTCTCCGAATGTGGCCGAAGATCACCAGACCAAGAACGCTCTTGCTTTGGTGAACAAAGATGCAGCCCTTTATGTAAAGGATGTAGAGGCTCCGGCATTGCTTATTCCCTTGGCCATAGATATCGTTCGGGACGATGCCAAGTTGAAGAGTCTCAGTGAGAACATTCTGAAGATGGCATTACCTGCTTCAGCGGAGATTATTGCCAAGGAAGTGATAGCTCTTGCCTGTCAAAAATGTTAAGAAGAGAATATGGAATTAAAAGATATCAAATCAGTATACTTTGTTGGGGCCGGCGGCATTGGCATGAGTGCCCTTGTACGCTACTTCATTCATCACGGATTGGTCGTAGGAGGCTATGACAAGACGCCAAGTACCCTGACTCGTCAGTTGGAAAAAGAGGGAGCACTCATTCATTATGAGGAAAATGTCGATGAAATACCCCATGCCTGTCGCAGAGCCGATTCGTGTCTGGTAATCTATACGCCAGCCATTCCTGAGGACCATCAGGAAATGAAATACTTCCGTGAAAATGGCTTCGAGATTCAGAAGCGTGCTCAAGTGTTGGGAACATTGACTCGTCAGCATAAAGGACTTTGTGTGGCAGGAACCCATGGTAAGACGACGACATCGACGATGTGTGCCCATATTATGCACCAAAGCCATCTGGACTGTAACGCTTTCCTTGGAGGCATTTCGAAGAACTATGGTACCAACTACATATTGTCCGATTCTGACTATGTGGTTATTGAAGCTGACGAGTTCGACCGCTCGTTCCATTGGCTGTCGCCCTATATGACAGTCATTACATCGACAGATCCTGATCATTTGGACATCTATGGCACCAAGGAGGCTTACTTGGAGAGTTTCCGTCACTATACGGAGCTGATTCAGCCTAGAGGTGCCCTAATTATTCATCGCGGTCTTGAGATGAAGGAAAATCTACCTGATGGTGTGCACCGCTATGACTATTCGCTGAACGAGGGTGATTTCCATGCCGAGAACATCCGCATTGCCAATGGTGAAATTACGTTCAACTTTGTTTCGCCTATTGAGCCGGTAAAGAACGTTCAGTTGGGTCAGCCTGTTCCCATCAATATTGAGAATGGTGTAGCCGCTATGGCGATGGCTCAGTTGGCGGGCTGTACGGCAGAAGAGCTACGCATCGGCATGAAGACCTACGGAGGTGTGGACCGTCGTTTCGATTTTAAGATTAAGAACGATCGCCATGTGTTTCTTTCTGACTATGCCCACCATCCGAAGGAGATTTACCAGAGTGCCCGCAGTATCCGTGAACTCTATCAGGACCGGAAGATTACGGCCATCTTCCAGCCTCACCTCTATACTCGTACCCGCGATTTCTATCGAGATTTCGCTGAGGCATTGAGTTTGCTCGACGAAGTCATCCTCACCGAGATTTATCCTGCCCGTGAACTACCTATTGAGGGTGTCACTTCGCAGCTCATCTACGACAACTTGCGTCCAGGCATTGAGAAGCAAATTATTCGCAAGGACGATGTATTGTCGTTTGTCAAGTCACGCGACTTCGATGTACTGATTGTACTGGGGGCCGGTGACCTTGACAACATGGTGCCTGAGATAGCCAGAATATTGAACAGTAAGAAATAAACATTCCGACATGAGTGTCAATTGGAAGAAATCATTCATCATTCTGATAGATATCGCCCTAACCGTCTATCTTGTCTTCGCCATTACGGCTTTCAACCGTCCTGACGAACTTTCGAACGTGTGTTCCGAGGTCAAGATAGATATCAAGGAAGGCGTGGTGAAGGGATTTTTGAATCCAAATGACATCAAGTCACAACTTCAGCATGCACGTATCTATCCGTTGGGCGACCCGATGAGTCAGGTGTCAGGACGTAAAATAGAGGAGACACTACTCCAGAATCCTCTTGTAGAGAGTGCACAGTGTTACAAGACACAGACGGGCCGCGTGTTCATTACCTTGTCGCAGCGCCTGCCGGTAGTTCGCGTGAAGGCAGATAACGGAGAAGACTATTATGTCGACACCCATGGTAATGTCATGCCAAACACACAGTATGCCAGTGACTTAGTTGTCGTGACAGGTCATGTCTCACGCAAGTATGCCAAGAGCGTGTTGCCCCGAGTAGGTAATTATCTTATTCAGAATAAGATGTGGCGTGCAGAAACGGAACAGCTGAATGTGCTGGCTGATGGCTCTATAGAATTGATTCCCCGTGTGGGCGATCATATCGTCTTCCTTGGTCAGCCAACAAATATCGAGAAGAAACTGAGTCGTCTGGAGAAATTCTATAAATACGGACTCTCCAAGGCTGGCTGGAACAAATATTCCTATATCAGTCTAGAGTTTGACAACCAGATTATCTGTAAGAAAAACAAGAAAATAAATCAAATATAAAGAGAGATGCCAAAGGAATTTATCGTAGCTATTGAACTGGGATCATCGAAGATGACCGGTATTGCGGGAAAGAAGAATCTTGACGGCAGCATTCAGGTATTGGCCTGTGTCAAGGAAGATTCCTCTTCATGCATCCGCAAAGGTGTGGTTTACAACATTGACAAGACTGCCCAGTGCCTGACCAGCATCATCAGCCGTCTGGAGAAACAGCTCAAGACGGGTATCACTCAGGTGTATGTGGGTGTTGGCGGACAGTCTATCCGCTCTATTCGCAATCTCATTTCCAAGGACCTGCCCGCAGGAACGCAGGTTACTCAGGACATGGTGATTGAACTGATGGATTCAAACCGTAACATGAAATATCCCGATCAGGAGATTCTCGATGCAGCTGTACAGGAATATAAAGTAGACTCTCAATATCAGCTTGATCCCGTTGGCATCCAGTGCTCGCGTATTGAGGGTAATTTCCTGAACATCCTGCAGCGCAAGGCATTTTATAAGAACCTGAACAAGTGTTTCGAGACTGCCGAGATCAATGTGGCAGAGATGTATCTCGCCCCGTTGGCATTGGCCGATAGTGTGCTCACTGAAGCTGAGCGTCGTTCAGGATGTGCCCTAGTAGATCTCGGTGCCGACACAACTACGGTCAGTGTTTATTTTAAGAACGTGTTACGCCATCTGGCTGTCATTCCGTTGGGTGCCAACAATATCACCAAGGATATTGCTTCGCTGCAGATGGAGGAGAGCGATGCCGAGAAGATGAAGTTGAAGTATGCTTCGGCTTTTACCGACAACAACGATATTGACAACAACATGAAGTACTCCATCGACCAAGATCGTCAGGTGGAGGTTCGTAAGTTCATCGAGATTGTAGAGGGCCGTTTGGAGGAGATCATTGCCAACGTGTGGTGTCAGATTCCTGAAGAATACTGTGACAAGCTCCTTGGCGGTGTGATTCTCACGGGTGGGGGTTCTAATCTGAAGGATATCGAGAAAGCCTTCCAGAACTATACGCATATCGACAAGATTCGTGTTGCCAAGTTTGTTACCCAGACCATCGTCTCAACGATTGCCGATATCAATGCCCACGACGGCATGATGAATACGGTGCTTGGCTTGCTGGCTAAGGGTGACATCAATTGTGCTGGTAGCGATTTAGACTACAATAACGACCTTTTTGCCAGCCAACGCCCGCAAATCACTCCTGAAACTCTGGAACAGCGTCGTGCCCGTCAGGCCTCAGAAACTCCTGCTGGTGTGGTTCGTACGGCTGACGAGATTCGTCGTGCTGAGGAAGAAGCACGCCAGAAAAAGGAAGAGGAGGAGCGTGTGGCCCGCGAGCAGGCCGAGGAGGAAGCCCGTGAGCAGGAGCGTATCCGTAAAGAAAATAGCACTTGGACAAAGTTGGGTCGCTGGCTAAAGAAAGCAGCTAACGAGATTGTCAAGGAAGAAGATGAGTAATTTCTTTGAAATATCGAAATAACGAAATGTCGAAATAACGAAAAAAAGAAGATATGGACAACAACATATTGCTCGATTTTGGCGAGCCGGAAAAAGAGAATAGCATCATCAAGGTGATTGGTGTTGGTGGTGGAGGCGGTAATGCTGTCAACCACATGTATCGCGAGGGCATCCACGATGTGACCTTCGTGTTGTGCAACACCGACAATCAGGCCCTTAACGACTCACCCGTTCCTGTTCATCTGCAGTTGGGTAAGGAGGGCCTTGGCGCTGGTAACCGTCCTGAAAAGGCCCGTGCAGCTGCTGAGGAGAGTCTGGACGATATCAAGAATGTGCTGAGCGACGGAACGCGCATGGCCTTCATCACTGCCGGTATGGGTGGTGGTACGGGTACTGGTGCTGCTCCTGTCATTGCCCGCGTCTCGAAGGAGATGGGTATTCTGACAGTGGGTATTGTCACCATTCCTTTCCGTTTCGAAGGCGATCGCAAGATTGACCAGGCTTTGGATGGTGTCGAGGAAATGTCGAAACATGTCGATGCCTTGTTGGTTATCAACAACGAGCGTCTGCGTGAGATTTATCCGGAACTGACCGTGCTCGATGCCTTTGGCAAGGCTGACGACACGCTCAGCGTGGCTGCAAAGTCCATTGCTGAGATTATCACCGTTCACGGACTTATCAACCTCGACTTCAACGATGTGAAGACTGTCCTGAAGGATGGTGGCGTAGCCATCATGTCTACTGGTTATGGCGAGGGCGAGGGCCGCGTCAAGAAAGCCATCGACGACGCGTTGAATTCTCCGCTGCTCAACGAGAACGACGTATTCAACTCCAAGAAGATCCTACTTAGCATCTCGTTTGCCGGCAATAAGGATGGCAGCGGTTCGCTGATGATGGAGGAGATGAACGACGTCAACGACTTCATGGGTAAGTTCGGCAACGACTTCGAAATCAAGTGGGGACTAGCCACCGATCCTGAACTGGGTAAGAAGGTCAAGGTCACTATTCTTGCTACTGGCTTCGGCATCGACCGTGTCGACGGTATGGCTAATCATCGTCAGCATCGCAACACCCAGGAGGAGGCCACTCGTATCGCTGCCGAGCAGGAGAAGGAGGCGCAGCGTCAGGACCGTCGTAACCGCTACTATGGTAGTGACGGACAGAGCAAGCGTTACAAGCGCCGTCCGCACATTTACCTGTTCCGTCCTGAGGACCTTGACAACGACGATGTTATCTCTGCCGTTGAACAGACCCCGACCTACAAGCGTACCCGTGAAATTCTGGACAGTATTTATTCGCAGGCCAGTGGCGAGGAACCCCCTCAGAAAGAAGAGGCTCCTCAGCAGGGTAACCCTGTGCAGGGAACGATTAAGTTTGGTTAGAATATCGCTTTTACAATCTGGCGCACGTTGTCCGTCTTAGCCATCGTATAGTAGTGGATGGCAGGTGCACCGTTAGCCAGCAGTTCGCGGCTTTGCGCGATAGCCCATTCTATGCCTACCTGATAGGCATCGAGTGGGCTCTTTGTTTTGCTCAGCTCGCTGACCAGTGCCTGTGGTATGTCAATATGGAACGAACGGGGCAGCAAGTCGATCTGTCGCTGGCTTGAGATGGGTTTCAGACCAGGAATGACGGGTACGGTGATGCCTGCCTTTCGCAACTGTTCTATGAAACGGAAATACTGGCTGTTGTCGAAGAACATCTGTGTCACAATGTAGTCTGCACCTGCCTTCACCTTTTCCTTTAAATGCTGGATGTCTGTGTCCAGATTGGCGGCTTCATAGTGCTTCTCGGGGTAAGCTGCCACACCGACGCAGAAATCCGTCGACAGGCCGTTCTTCACAGTGGGGTCCAGGTATTGTCCTTCGTTCAGGTTGTGAATCATTTCCACCAGCTCTGAGCTGTGGCTGAACCCGTCTGTTTCAGGAATGAAGAAACGCTGTCCGGGGATAGCATCGCCACGCAGAGCTACGACGTTCTGAATGCCTAGGAAGTGCAAGTCCAACAGTTCACTCTCCACCCGTGAACGCGAGGCACCCCCACAGATGACATGCGGCACAATCTGCAGTTGTGGATAGCGACGCATGATGGCTGCTACGATAGCCACCGTACCGGGTCGCTTGGCCAGCGTCATCTTCGTGTATGTACCGTCAGCGTTGGGCACGTACTCCACCTCGTCGCGATGGCAGGTGACATTAATAAACGGAGGTTCAAACTCCATCAGCGGGTCGATGCTGTCATAGAGTCGGGTGACGTCGCTGCCTTTCAGGGGTGGGACTAGTTCGAAGCTGGCAAAAGGCCGTTGTGAGCTATTCAGAATGTCGATAACTTTCATATTTTTTTCTTTTTATCGTTATGACGTAATTACGTTATATCGTTCTGTTGAATTAATGGGCAATATATTTTGATAACAGCTGCTCGCCTTCTGCTACGCTAATACCTCGTCGCTGGCAATAGTCTGTCAGTTGCTCCTCGTCAATGCGTCCCACAGAGAAATAGCGAGCCTCAGGGTGACAGATGAAGAGTCCGCAAATGGCCGTCGAGGGCTGTATGGAGTAGTGGTCAGTCAGCGTCACGTTCAGCTGGCGTTCAGCGTCCAGCAGGTCGAACACGATGCGCTTCAGCGAGTGGTCCGGACAGGTGGCGTAGCCGAAGGCGACGCGGAGCGGAGCCGTTCGGTGCGTCGCGACACTGTCGCGACATACTGGACTTTGCGTGAGCCATTCTGCGCCGGCTTCTGTCAGTCGGGCACAGATGGCGTGGCTCATCAGTCGCTCAGCCTCGTCAGAAGGTTGCTGCTTGGGGCGGGCCACGATGGTAAAGAGGCCCAACGGGGTAGGGTGTTGTTCGTCGTAGTAGTCCGCTAAACACAGGTAGTGTCCTGTGGCGCTCTGACTGCGCAGCATGGGGAGAATGGTGGTGTTTTTCTCGCTGGCAGAACCAGCGAGCACATGATGGCCATCGGGCGAAGAACCAGCAATCACGATGTCGTTGCCGCGACGCTTGGCAGGCACGAAACGCAGCAGTGTCTGCACTTCAATCGTACCTTGCTCGATGGCGTGTTGCAGGTATTCCTTACCTTCGTTCAGCGTACGCTCTGCCTCTGGGTTTACCAGCAGCTGTTGCAGCGTTTCGCCTTTGAAACCCCAGAACAACAGGAACATGCGCCAGTCAATGAGCGGCAAAAGGTCAGCTACGTCAACGGGTCCGGAATATTCGGACATTCCAGACAATCCGCTCAATTTGTGAAATTCGTGGTCGTTCAATACTGGTGCCTTGTGGTTGGCTTCTGCATAAGGTGTTAGTGGGGCGTGGTGCTCTTCGTAGGCATCACGCAGCGTCTGCTGTTCCGCCTTGATTTGTGCGATGGTCGCTGCAGCATCCATCTGAAGGTGTTTGGCCAGCAGCGACGTCTGCGAGGCATCGCCGCCATGCACCACACAGCCGTCGTACAACGGTGCCAGCTTGACGGCCGTATGCACTGGCGACGTGGTAGCACCACCCACCACGATAGGCACCTGCAGTCCCTCTTTCTGAAACAGCTGGCACAGCAGTTCCATCTCCTTCAGCGACGGGGTGATGAGTCCGCTGATGCCTACCATACAGGGCTTCCGCTTCTTGGTTTCTTCCAGAATCGTCTCGCCAGGCACCATCACGCCTAGGTCTACGACGTCAAAGCCGTTACAGCCCAGCACGATGCCTACGATGTTCTTGCCGATGTCGTGTACGTCGCCATTGGCGGTGGCCAGCACCACACATGGGCGTTCCGACTTTTGTACTCCCTGTTCCTCGTCGATGTACGGCTGCAGCAGGGCCACGGCATCCTTCATCACCTTGGCCGATTTCACCACCTGTGGCAGAAACATCTTGCCTTCGCCAAACAGCTGGCCGATGTGCTCCATGGCCTGCATCAGTGGTTGTTCTATCACGTCGATGGGGCGTCCGTACTTTGCCAGCGCCTCAGGGATGTCGTCAACCAGATGGCTGTTGTCGCCTTTGCTCAGGGCATGCAGCAGCCGTTCTTCTATTGTCTTGTTGCGCCACGAGTCGGCAGTCGGGGCGGCTGTCGGGTGCTCGCTGGCAGAACCAGCGAGAACAGTGGCTGCCAGCGTAATCAGGCGCTCGGTGGCCTCGTCGTCCTTGTTCAGGATGACGTCTTCCACCGCCTTCAGCAGCGTGGGCTCTATGTCGTCGTACACCTGCAGCATGCCAGGATTCACGATGGCCATGTCCAGTCCTTCGCGTATAGCATGATAAAGGAATACCGAGTGCATGGCCTCGCGCACCTTGTTGTTGCCTCGGAAACTGAACGACAGGTTGCTCACACCTCCGCTGGTCTTCGCCAGTGGCAGGTGCTGTTTAATCCAACCTACGGCGCGGATAAAGTCCACACCGTATGTCTGGTGTTCCTTCAGTCCTGTTCCTACCGACAGGATGTTCACGTCGAAAATAATATCTTGTGGTAGGAAACCGATGTCAGTCAGCAACCCGTAGGCCCGTTCGGCAATGGCAATCTTGCGCTCATAGGTCGTGGCCTGTCCCTCCTCGTCGAAGGCCATCACCACCACGGCCGCACCCAGTCGGCGCAGTTCGCGGGCCTTGCTGAGAAAGTCCGCTTCACCATTCTTCAGACTGATGGAATTCACGATACACTTACCCTGTGCATTCTTCAGTCCTGCCAATACCGTCGCCCAATCCGACGAGTCAATCATCAGCACGGCACGGCTCACGCCAGGGTCGTTGGCCACGTATCGGCAGAAGGTCTGCATCTCCTGTTGGCTGTCCAGCATGGCATCGTCCATGTTGATGTCGATAATATGTGCACCGCCCTCTATCTGGTTGCGCGCCACACTCAGCGCCTCGTCGTATTTCTTTTCGGCTATCAGTCGGGCAAACTTTCGCGAACCGGCCACATTGGTGCGCTCACCCACATTGGTGAAATTGCGTGTCTCTTTGTCTACCAGCAACGGTTCCAGTCCCGACAGCCACATGCGCTTGTCGGCAGCAGGCATCTGTCTGGGCTTTAAACCCTGCAGGGCCTCGCTGATGGCGCGGATGTGTTCCTCATCGGTTCCACAGCAGCCTCCCGCGATGTTCAGCAGACCGTCCTCCGCCATCTGGTGCAGGTGACTGGCCGTATAGGAGGGCAGCTCGTCGTATTCACCCATTTCGTTGGGCAGTCCGGCATTGGGGTAGAGCGACAGGTAGACGGGTATTCTGTCCGACAATTGCTCGACGAACGTCCGCAGGTCTGTCACGCCAAACGAACAATTCAGTCCGAAGCTCAACAGGTAAGGATAGTGGCTGATGCTGATGTAGAAAGCCTCCAGCGTCTGACCCGTCAGCGTGCGTCCGCTGCGGTCGTTGATGGTTGCCGACACCATCAGGGGCATCGCTGTGCCGCGACGTTCGTTGATGCGTTCGATGGCGTAGATGGCCGCCTTGGCGTTCAGCGCGTCAAAGCAGGTCTCCAACAGCAGCAGGTCCACACCCCCCGCTATCAGTGCCTCGGCCTGTTCCTCGTAGGCTGCCGCCATCTCGTCGAAGGCGATGCTCCGGCTGCCAGGGTCGTTCATGTCCGAGGCCAGTGAGAGCGATTTCGAGGTGGGTCCCATCGAACCTGCTACCCAGATGCGATGTCTGATGTCTGATGACTGATGGCTGAAGGCGTCTGCGGCTTGGCGGGCTATGCGGGCACCGGCCAGCGCCATCTCGCGAGCCTGTTCCTCGCAGCCGTACTCCTTCTGACTGATGCGGTTTGCCGAGAACGTGTTCGTTGTGATGATGTCCGCACCAGCCCCGATATATTCCTCGTGAATCTGTCGGATTACCTCCGGAGCCGTCAGACACAGCACGTCGTTATTGCCCATCAGCGACACGGGCCACGCCTTCAGAGCCCCTTGGTGGTAGCTCTCTGCCGTTAGTCCCAGTGACTGAATCTTCGTGCCCATGGCACCGTCCAGAATCAGAATCCGTTCTCGTAAACTCGTTTCAATATTCATTGACATTTAGTTTTGCCTTTGAACGATTTCACCTTCATGCCCAGCTTGTCGGGCATAACGGCATTCAGCAGAATGCCTACGATGGCTGCAATAGCCAGGCCCGACAGATGGATGGGCCCCAGGGCGATATCGTCGTTGGCACCATATTTCACACCGATGGCAAGTACGAGGATGAGGGCTGCGACAAACACGTTGCGCGAACTCTTCAGGTCGACCTTCTCCTCAACTAGGTTGCGCACACCAACGGCAGAAATCATACCATACAGGATGAGGCTCACACCACCGATGGTGGCAGCAGGCATCAACTGTACCAGGCATGCAAACTTAGGACAGAAGGCCAGCACGATGGCCAGACAGGCTGCAATGCGTATCACCTTCGGGTCGAACACCTTGGTCAGGTTCAGCACACCTGTATTCTCGCCGTAAGTGGTGTTGGCTGGTGCGCCGAAGACGGATGCTACCGCTGTTGCCACACCGTCGCCCGTCAGCGTGCGGTGCAGGCCGGGCTCAGAGAGGTAGTCCTTGCCTACGGTAGAACTGATGGCAAACATATCGCCGATGTGCTCCATAATCGTTGCAAAAGCAATAGGCATGACGGCCAGAATGGTCGACAGCATCAGCGATGTGTTGCCGTCTTCAAACACAGCCAGTATCGTGTGGTCCTTCTCTATCGGGAAGCCCACCCATGCAGTCTCGCCAAGCGGTGAAAAGTCGACCTCACCCATACAGACAGCAACGACATACGACACGATGACACCCAGCAACACGGGAATAATCTTGACGATGCCCTTGCCCCAGACGGACGCCACGATAACAGTCACTATCGACAGGATGGCCAGCAACCAGTTGGTCTGACAGTTGCTGATAGCCGATCCCGACAGCACCAGTCCAATGGCAATGACGATAGGACCCGTGACGACGGGCGGGAAATACTGCAGAATCTTCTTCACGCCAAACGACCTGATCAGTGCCGCCATGACGAAATACATCAGTCCGGCACACGCCACGCCCAGACAAGCATAGTCCAACGCCAACGTCTCGGAGAGTCCTTGCGACATGCCCATCTCCTTCACCGAGGCATAGCCTCCGAGGAAGGCAAACGAAGATCCCAGGAAGGCTGGCACATTCCACTTGGAAATAAAGTGGAAAATCAGCGTTCCGATACCTGCAAACAGCAACGTTACAGAAACATCCAAACCAGTAAGCAGCGGCACCAGCACCGTTGCCCCAAACATCGCAAACAAGTGTTGCACGCCCAGCACCATCATGCGTGGCATACCCAGCTGGCGCGCGTCGTAAATAGCATTTTGTGGTTCCATATCGTGTTATATTTCGTCCTGCAAAGGTACGAATAAATGAGAAGAATACAAAACATTTCTTTTGTTTTATCAATCATTGCCTTAGATTTATCAAACGTCGCCTTAGTTTTATCAATCATCGTCGTGGATTTAACAATCATTGCCTTAGTTTTAACTTTGCAAGCAACCTTCCTACCTTTTACATAGGCGCTGGCAACCTTTTAGGCGGCACCTTCCTGTTTTTTACTACCAATCTCTTGCAACAAAGGGAAGGAAGTTTTAGTCCGTCCTTGCGGACTATGAGTCCGCTACAGACGGACTGCGAGTCCGAAGCCTTCGGACTGGATGTTTGGGTTAATCGGACGGGTTGTGAGATGTGTAGGGCAGCGTGGCATGCTTCTATGTGAGATGACTGGCTGTGGCTATACCAGACGCATCGATAGCCTCGTCGGCAATCTGCTCGGGCGATAGTTGGTCGTTGCGCTCGATGATGGTCTGGCTGTTGGCTTCCGACAGCCGTCGGTAGGCGTCCTCCAGCCGTCGGTAGGCATTCTCCAAACGTACTGCTGCACGATGGCGGAAGAAGATGAATAGTCCCAGTCCGAGGATGACAAGCAGCAACATGAAGAAAATGGTCAAGAAACGCTGATGCTGAAGGAAGGCCTTTTGCTCCATGAATTCCGACTCTTTTTGCTTGATGTCGTAGATGGTAGCCAATTCCAGTGCAGTGTTTCTGCGTTCCCAGACGATGGCTGAATCGAGTGCACTGCAAATCCATGCGCCGATGGCGATGACTGAGTCTATGCGGTGGGCTCCCACATTCGCCTGGTATTTCGGTAACAGATAGGTCTGGATATTGTCCAGCGTCAGTTTCATGTCATAGCGGGCAAGCTGCTGTTCCAATACGCTGAACTTGTCGGCAGCCTCGTCCCAGCGGCGGGCAGCTGTCAGGTAGCTCGTCGCCTCAATCTGTCCGTCGGCAGTCTTGGCATAGCGTGTGTTGTTGGCCACCCGGTAGGCCTGCAGCGCCTCTTCCTTACGTCCCAAGCCTTCCAGGATACAGCCGCGATAGAAGTTCAGTCGCGCCCATTGCTTGTCATAGAAGGCATCGTCAGCTTGCGGGTGCTGGCGATAGCGTTTCAAGATGCTGTCGAAACGGTCCGCCCATTCGTTGGCTTCTTTGTAGTTGTTGGTCTGTATATAGGCATCGGTAATGGTGATGATACCCGCTATGGAACTGGTATAATCGGCAATGTTGTCGTCGGTATCAATAGTCTGTAGATAGCACTCGTAGGCCAGCGAATAGCTGTTGGCAGCATCCTGTTTGTTGCCGAGTTTCAACTGGCAGTTACCCACGAAGGTCTGCAGGTTGGCATTGTCCGTGTTCATGGTGTAGTCACGCTCTTTCAGCAGCTGGATGGCAGGCATTGCCACACGCATCGTCCCTTCGTAGTCTAGTTTCATATTCAGCAGTCCTGCCAGTCGGTTGGCTGATTTGGCATAATACTTCAATGCGTCGGCATCGTCGACAGGCTGGGCGATGGCGCGTTTCCACTCCATCTCGGCCATACGCATCTTACGCAACCGCGAGTAGGCATAGCCTCGCCAGTACGACGCTTTCAGCTCCGACAGCGATCCCGTCTGCTGGTGCAAATCGGCCAGCGACAGAATGCGTTCGTAGTCGTGTATCTTGTAGGCAGCGTTAATCAGACTGTCGCCTTCTGTTCCCAGATGGTCCGTCTGCTGCTGTTCGTTACACGCCGTCAGCACCAGCAGGACGCTGACCATCAGCGTCATCAGTCCTAAGCGGCGTTTCATGCGATACAAGGGTTGTCTCATATTTCTTGCTATCATCTTCTGTTAATTCACTTCAATACACATCATCGTCAGGTCGTCGTTCGGATCGGCGCCGTTGCGGTGGCGTTCCACCTCGGCGGTCAGTGTCTCGATGACTTGGCGGGCGCTGTCAAACTGCGTATGACGCAGGATGTCCAACAGGTGTTCGTCACCAAACTGTTCCTGCTGGCTGTTCTCGGCCTCGTTCAATCCGTCGGTATAGAAGAACAACGGGCGGCCCTTGATGGTGTCCAGTTCTTCACCCTCGAATTCTAGTCCAGGCCATAGACCGATGGGGGCGTTGGCATTCATCTCCAGGAAGTTCCCGTGGTCTGCGTCGCCGCCAATGACGGGTGGGTTGTGGCCTGCGTTACAGAACGACATGTGACCCGTCGTCAGGTTGATGACGCCAAGGAAGAACGTGACGAACATGCCGCTCTCGTTGTTATCGCCCGACAGGGTATTGTTCATCAGCGTACATATTTCGGCCGGAGCCATGCCTTGCGAGGCCAGTGTCTGGAACAGACTCGTGGCCTGGGCCATAAAGAGTGAGGCAGGCACTCCCTTGCCTGATACGTCGCCAATGGCAAAATACAGGCTGTCGTCTTTCAGCACGAAGCCGTACAGGTCGCCGCCTACCTCACGGGCAGGGGTCATTGCTGCGTACATGTCGAGTCCAGAGCGTATGGGGAAGTCGTGGGGCACCATAGACATCTGTATGTCGCGGGCAATCTGCAGTTCACCCTCGATGCGTTCCTGGGCGGCCTTTATCTTCGACAGGCGCTTCGCAGCGCGCACTCTGTATATGGTGAAGATGATGAAGAAGACCACCATCGCCACGAAGATAATACCCATCCAGAACAGTCGCTGCTGCGACAGCTCGGCTTCCTGATGTGCTATCTTTTCTTCCTTCTGCTGCGTTTCGTAGATGACTGCCAACTCCTCGGCATCGCTGCGGTGCTGGTACTCCAAAACAGAGTCCAGCAGTTCTATGATTTCTGTGGCTTTTTTGAGGGCTTCGTCCTTGCGCCCGGTTTCCATCAGTGCATTGAAGATTGACGCAGGAGTTTCACGCAGATAGTCTATCGATAGGGATACATCGCCGGACTTCTCCAGTGAGTCGGCAGTTGCCAACAGCTTAAGCAGCTTTTCCCACTGTTGGGTGATGCTCATATAGGACATTTGGTCATAGAGACCGGTATAGCCCTTGGCATAGTCTGTATTCAGAAAGTCGCGGTAAACGGCAGCAGCCTCGTCAGGATGATGGGACATATATAGGCTGATGGCTTTGTTTTTAAGCATCCTGCCATAATAAGATTCATAGGTCTCCATGCTTGCATCGGTGCCAGCATAGCCTTCAAGTCCCTGTTCCATCATATTCAGCCAAGGGGTGATCTGGTCGTATTCATGTCGGTCAAGAAGTGTATTGATGTTGTTGGCGGCCATGACGATGCAACTCTCATGTACGCCCCACTCTTCCGGATGGGCGATAGCCAACGCTAGGGCAGTTTCACGGGCTTTATTCAGCGTGACGGTTGCCTCTTTGTCGTGATGCAGTTTCCGTTGTCCGTAGCCGATGAGTCCCAGGTAGTTGTTCGCCCAGCATTGCCCCATGACGCTTGTATCCTGGCAGGCTTTCTGATAGGCATTGGTGGCTAAGCTGATGGCCTCGTCAACGTTGTTAGTGTTATAGTTGATGGTGATCAGCATGTTATGTGCCTTATAATACTGGTAGGACGCGTCCTTCGGCCAGTCGTCAGTGGCAACAGCTTTCTTCAGGTACATCTGGGCCAAACGGAACTTCTCGCGGTCGTTATAGTAGTCGGCTCGCCAGTAGTCTGCTTCCTGGGGTGTCATGTCGGAGACTTTAGCCAGACTGTCGAGACGTTCAAAATAGCGGGGGTCGTCGGCATAGCCCATATCGATAATCTGGCGTCTGGCCTGTCTTAACAGTTCTTTACGGGCCTCACTGCCTGGTTGCTTTTGTGTTTTGTCTGCAGGACCTTTACTGCACGCAACGATGCCCAGCGTCACCATCAGGATCAGCATTGCCGATAGTTGCTGGTATCGGTGTTTCGACAGGTAGTTCCAAAGGGGGGTAAGCATCATAACTATGGATATGAAGATGAATAATAAGAGTATGCATGCCAACAGGTAGAAGTCCTTCATCAGCACGAAGTCCTGGCATACCAGTGCCAGACTCCATCCCGTACGTCCGAAAGGCATATAGAACACGTGGCTCTTCACCCCGTCGAACAGCAGTCCCTGCTGTCCCGTTTCTCCGCCAATCATCGCCCTGCCCAGTCGCATCAGCTCTGGGTGGTCGCCTTCCAGCGTGGGCGTCAGGATGCTCTCTGTCAGCAGCCGTGTGCTGTCAGGATGTACGATGTAGGTTCCACCTCTGCCCAGCAGCATGCAGTACGACTTCGGGAACGGATGACGGGCGAGGATGGTGTCCGACAACGATTTCAGGGGCACGTCCACCGACAGCACACCAATGGTCTGCCCCTTGCTGTCGTACAGTGGCTGACAAAACGATGTCATCACCTCCTTCACGATGATGCCGTCGGTATTCGGTTCCGAGAAAGGTTCTATCCAGTATTTCTTGTTTAGCTGACGGGGAATCAGATACCAGTCCATGCAGAAGTACTGGTAGCCGTCGTCACCCTCCTGTTCGGTCACGATGCTGTCGCCGCGATTATAGGAATAGGCCGAGAAATATTTGCCTTTCTCTTTGAAGAAGTACGGCTCGAACGATATGCTGCAGCCCTTCAGCATCGGGTGCTCCTGCAGAATCTGCTTACTCAAATCGAACATGGCGTCCGCACTGTCCAGCTTGTGTTCAATCAGCGATACATAGGTGTCGGCAGCAGTCTGAATGTCATTGATCATCACGAACGACTCTCTGACAGCCGACTTCAGCGACTTGACAGCGGTGTCCATGGTGTGGCGCTGCATGTAGGCGTGACTTTTATACAGTGCTACGCTGAAGCCCATCGCCAGCAATAAACCCACTGCTGCCAACAGCCATTCGTATTTCTTCATCAGCTCCTTCATCTTACCTCTTACTTCTTACCTCTCACCTCTTCATTCAGTCCTACTACCTCTTTGTATGTCACCTGGCGCTTGATGAGTCCGCTTTCAAACATCAGCTGGCTGGCCAGCTTTACCATATCCTCACGCACACGGAACTCGCGCATTTTCGAGTCGCGGTCCACCTGCAAGCGCAGCACCTCTTTCAGCATCAGCTTCTGCAGCGCACGGTTCGTTTGGATGTGGTTCTGATTCACGTATTTCATCACAATCTCCAGCGCCTCGTCTTGGTGCGCTGCTGCCCACTCCCATCCGCGACGGCAGGCCATGACAAATTTCGATATAGTGTTTTGGTGCGTTAGGAAGTAGTCGCGCTTCACGTAGATGCCGTTCTCCTGAATGTTGTATTCGTGCTCGCTGAAGCGGTACAGGTATTCCTCCGGCATCTGGAATCCGGCCTGCAACAGTTCGTAATACTCATTGTAGCTCACTACCATCGTTGCGTCGACAGCACCCGACAGAAATACGTTGATGCCGCTCGTAAACGGTATCCACTCGTAGTTCAGACCCTCGCGTCGGCTCATCGCCATCAGCAGGTAGTTCGGGTCGCTGTTGAAGATGGCCACCTTCTTGCCCTTCATCTCAATCGGGTTCATGCACCACCGCGACACCAGAATGTTGCTGCTGTTCATCGATTCCTGGAAGATATTGACCAAGGGGATGCCCTGCGAAATAAAGTCGATGGCCGACATCAGCGAGAAATTGGCAGCGTCACACTGGTCAGTCTGTAGACGCTGGAAGGCGGAACTGGTCAGCGTCGGGTGTTGAAGAACCACATCAAGACCTAAATTGCTGAAAAAGCCCTTTTCCTGTGCCACATAGTAGCCCGCAAACTGCGCCTGGGCAGTCCATGCGGTGGTAAACACCAGCCGTTCACTGCTGGCGGTCACTGCCCACAACAAGAGCAGTAGCACCATGGTCATTTTTCTCATTTTAATGGCCTGTTGTTAATTCTGCGTGCAAAATTACCAAAAAAACTAGAGAAAAACGCACCTTTTCTGTTCTTTTTCTGCTCAGTCCGAATTTTTTTTGTAATTTTGCAAAAAGATTAATCAATAACAGAATTAAAATGAAGAAACCTGTTTTACGTGAACTATGGATGTTGCTGTTGCTGCTGACGGCAACGATGGCGTGGAGTCAGAACCTGGCAGTGATGGACCAACTGAAGGCTGATCCGAGACGTGGATACGGTAACGATTATCCTTACAGACAGACTGACGAAGTGAAACTGACCAAGGCGCCGAAGGGCTATCGGGCGTTTTACATCAGCCACTATGCCCGCCATGGCTCGCGGTATTATTGGAATGCGTTTATGTATAAGGAGGTGGACTCGCTGCTGAAGGTGGCCCATGAGAAACAGCTGCTGACGCCCGCCGGTGAGGCGTTCAGGGAGAAGTTCGTGGCTGCGAAGGACGAGCTGCAGGCTGGCGTGAGCGAATTGTCGGAGCTGGGCTGGCAACAGCATCAGGGCATTGCCCGCACTATGTACAACAACTTCCCCGAGGTGTTCCGCAAAGGGGGGAACGTGCTGACCATCTCGTCGCTGGCGGGACGCTGTGTCATCAGCATGGCGGCATTCTGTCAGGAACTGGTGCAGTGTAACCCGAAACTGGAAATCAGGGAACAGTCGTCGCGCATGACGTTGGACGGCGTGGTGCCTACCGACGGACAGAATCCTGTGAAGCATAACTACCCGAAGGGCCTGAAGCCCCGCTACGAACAGCATCGCGACCAATTCAAAGGTGTCGATGTGCTGAGGGACCGCATCGCGCAACGCATGTTTACGAGCACCGAGGGACTGCCGGGTCGTCTGCACCACACGACGAGCAACCTGATCAACCTCTACACCTCGCTGCCCAGCATCGGCCACGAGGGCATGATGGGCAACATCATTACCGACGAGGAGATTGCCGCAGAGTGGGAGGGGGGCAACCTGGGGTCGTACTCATGGGTGTTCGGACCCCATGTGCAGATGATTCCTATCGTGGAGGACATCATTCGCAAGGCCGATGCCGTGCTCGATGGATCGAGCGACCACGTGGCCGACTTGCGATTCGGACACGACACGTGTCTGGGTCCGTTGACCGTGCTGATGGGCATCAATGGGGCCGACAAGGACCCCGAGGACCCCAACGAGGTGAAGTACTACTACCAGAACTGGGAGACGTGCAAGGCCAGCAATATCCAGCTGGTGTTCTACGCCCCCAAGAAAGTTCTCAGTTCAAAACGCTCAACTGTCAACGCCAGCGACGTGCTGGTGAAGTGTCTGCTGAACGGCGAGGAGGCTACGCTGCCCATACCGACCGACAGCTATCCATATTATAAATGGAGTGACTTTAAGAAGTTTTACACAGAACGTTTTGCCAAATACAAGCAGTAATGAAGAAGACGACGTACACCTGGCTGGCGGCGGGACTGACGGTCCTCGTGCTGGCGTGTCAGAGCAACAAGGGTGGGGAAGCCGCCCAAGACGGATTTTATAACGCTCAGGCCCGTGTAGAGACGCCGGCTGCAGAGGCTGATGCGAAGGGGCTGAAAGCGAAAGTGGTGAGGCTCTACGAGATTCCCGCCCCGCTGAAGGACCGCCCGGAGCAGATTCTGCACAGGAAGGGCTATACGACATCGTACAACCGTGAGACGAAATCGCCGAACTGGGTGGCGTGGCACCTGACGAAGTCGCACACCTACGGCTCAGTCAAACGCAGCAACGAGGTGTTTATGGAGGACAGTGACGTAAAGGCTCCGCGAGCCACCGACAACGACTACTATAATTCGCGCTATGACCGGGGGCACATGTGTCCCGCAGGCGACAACAAGTGGGACAAGCAGGCTATGGAGCAGTCGTTCCTCTTTACCAATGTCTGTCCGCAGAACCACGGACTGAACAAGTACGAATGGAACGACTTGGAGATGCTCTGTCGCGACTGGGCGCGCGAATATGGCGCCATCGACATCGTGTGCGGACCGGTTTATAAGACTTCGGGCGAACAGAAGACCATCGGCAGAAACAAGGTATGGGTGCCCGAGGCCTTCTTTAAGGTGGTGCTGTGCCGCCAGGGAAAGGTAAAGGCCATTGGCTTCGTCTATCGCAACGAAGGCAAGAAACAGCAGATGGCTGATGCAGTGTGCACCGTCGATGAGGTAGAGAAAATGACGGGTCTCGATTTCTTCCCCGAATTAGACGACGAGACAGAAAACAGAATAGAGGCGGCGGCTACGCTGACAGACTGGTAAACTGCCGGCGGACGGCCTTGCGGGCCTGGCCGAGACGGTTTTCCACCTGTTTGTAGGGCAGGACGAGCTGTTGGGCGATATCGCTGACCTTCAGCCCGTCGTAGATGTGGAGACGATAGACGCGTCCGCAGGCTTCGGGCAGATGAGCCAGGGTGCGCTCCATGCGTTCCATAAGCTGACGGGCGGAGATAACGGATTCTATTTCTCCAATAGAATCGGTGTTTTTCGTGAGATAGTGCTCATATTCTTCCTTGACGCGACGGCGACGGAAGTAGTCGGCAACGCTGTGGCGCGCCAAGGTGTAAACGAGACTGGGCAGGGTAATAGGAGTAATGAGCTGATGCCCACGGAGCAGACGGAGGAACAAATCCTGTACAATATCCTCTGCCTCGCAGGCATCAGCTATGCGCAACGCGATGAAATCGACGATTTCACCGCGATGCTGAGCATAATAGTTAGAAATAATAAGTTGTTGATTAGTCATTCACAACCTTTTGAATAGTACCATCCTCGTTGTAGAACAGACGCTGCACCTTCAGTGAACGCAGGTGAGTGATGTCGTTCGAGGGTACGCAGTCGTGGTAGCACAGATACCACTGCCCCTTGTACTCGACGATGGAATGGTGTGTGGTCCAGCCTACGACGGGGTCGAGCAGGACACCCTGATAGCGGAAGGGACCATAGGGGTTGTCGCCAGTGGCATAGCACAGGAAGTGGCTGTCGCCAGTGGAGTAGGAGAAGTAATACTTGCCATTGTATTTGTGCATCCACGAAGCTTCGAAGAAACGGTGAGGATTGCCAGCCTTCATGGGCTGACCGTCCTTGTCGAGAACGACAACATCTCGAGGAGCCTCGGCAAACTGTAGTACGTCATCGCTCATGCGTACCACACAGCTGTGAATAGCGGGGTTGTTGGCAGTGGTAAAGAGCTCACCCTTGTGATCGGGAGCAGCACCGAGGTCGATAAGTCCGTTCTGGTCGCCATACTTGCCAAAGACGGGAGCTATGTTGTCAGGCAGCGGATGCCACCACTGGAGCTGTCCGCCCCAGAGTCCGCCAAAGTAACAGTAGATTTGTCCGTCGTCGTCCTTGAACACACAGGGGTCGATGGAGAACGAGCCGCGGATGGGCTTCTCCTGGGGAATGAACGGACCTTCTGGTTTGTCGGCAACAGCCACACCCAGACGGAACACACCGTCGTAAGCCTTCGCAGAGAAGATGAGGTAGTACTTGCCGTCCTTTTCGACACAGTCGTTGTCCCACATCTGTTTCTCGGCCCAGGGCACATCCTTCACGTCGAGGATGACTCCATGGTCGGTAACTTCACCATTTTCGATATCGTCCCACGACAGCACGTGGTAGTCCTTCATCTGGAAGTGACCGCCATCGTCGTCGAAGCACTCACCGGCATCCCAGTCGTGGCTGGGGTAGATGTAGAAACGGCCGTTGAACACATTGGCTGAGGGGTCAGCCATATAGTCACTAGGGAAAAGATAACGAGGTAGTTTTGCCATAATGATCAGTTTTTTGTATGTTAATTATTACGTGCTTCAATCTTCTTGTTGATATCGTCGATGACTTCGTCAGTCAGCTCGTAGCGCGAGATGATGAACATGGCCAGCGCCAGCAGCATGGCGGGGATGACGCAGACGAGCCACAGGATACCCTCCTCGGCGAACGGAGTCTGATCAATGACATTGCTGTTATAGCCGACGTAGGCCAGCACAGCGGGTCCCACGATGCTACCGAAGGTCATGCCGGCCTTAAAGAACAGTCCCGTCAGAGCGTTGACAATACCCGAGATACGACGACCTGTGGTGTATTCCCCGTAGGAGATGACCTCGGGAACCAGTGCCCACATGTAGCCCGTGGCCACGATGACACCTGTCGACTTGATGAACTGTGCCACATATATCATCGTCATGCTGGGGTTTTCCATCTTGGAAATCACATAGAGCATAGCCATACCGATAATGGCGGCCCCCAAGAATAGATAGAACATGTTCTTCTTGCCCACCAAGCGCTTGAACCAGGGCACCAGCGGCATAAAGAGAAACGCGGGAAGTGAGCCGAGCGCCATGAAGATGGACAGCTCCTGAGCCGAGCCGTGCAGGTTACTGTTGATGAAATAGGCTCCGGCCGCATTACCGACAGACATCATGGCGAAAGCGGTAATAAAGAAGAACGCCAGCACGCGCAAGGGACGGTTGCGAAGAAACTCCATCCACAAGTCGCTGACCTTTACGTCCTCAGTGGTCTTGGCATCCATAACCACACGCTCCTTACACTGTGTGAAGCAAAACAACAGCAGGCAGAAACCGATGATGGCGTAAATGGTCATCGTGGTGAACCATGCCGAAGGGTCTTTAGGCAGACTGTCGGACGGTGCGCCGGCAATCAGGGCGATGAACAGGGGCAGACCTGAGTTCACGGCCAGACCACCGAGGTTGGCCATAAACATACGTACCGAAGTCAGAATGGTGATTTCGTCCGTGTCACGGGTCAGCGATGAGTTCAACGCACCGTATGGTACATTGATAAAAGTATAAAGCAACTGCATGGACACATAGGTCACATATGCATAGATGAGCGACGGGGCAAAACCGTTGTAGAAGCAAAGGATGGCAAATCCTGACAGGGGGATACCCACGTAGAGCAGATACGAGCGGTATTTTCCGAAACGGGGGTTGCTTTTGTCAATCAGCGTACCTACGATGGGGTCCCAGATGACGTTGGCCACATTACCCACTAGAAACATGACAGCCACCGCAGAAGGGGTCAGTCCGTAGATGTCGGTATAAAAGAACAGCAGGTAGGTGCAAATTACCTGGAAGATTAGATTTTGTGCCAGGTCGCCAGAGCCGAATCCGATGCGCTGCAACCAAGAGAGTTTGTAGAAGCCTTTTGCTCCCTGAGTGTCGTTAGATGCCATATTAATAGTTTTTATTAAAATTCTGGTTGCAAAGTTAGTGTTTTTCGCTGAATTCGACATTTTTCAGTGTAACAAATAGTATGCGTTTTTGTAGCATAAAACAAAAAAATGGTCAAGAATGTGCGATATTTCATAATTATTTGGTACATTTGCAAAAACTATTGAACGATGAAACGACAAATTCTATTCTTCTTTTTGACAATGGTTGGCGTTGTGTTGACAGAAGCCAAGGTTCAACTGCCCCGTCTGTTCCAGTCGGGCATGGTGTTACAGCGTAACAAAGCCATCCCTGTGTGGGGCAAGGCCGATTCGCAGGAAAAAGTCACGATATGCTGGAACAAGCGTGAATATGCCGCTGTGGCCGACGATTCAGGGCGTTGGCGCATCGACCTGCCTAAGATGAAGGCAGGAGGTCCCTATACGTTAACGGTGTGTGGTGAGAATGGCGAGGCAATAGAATTAACTGATGTGCTGGTAGGCGATGTGTGGCTCTGCTCTGGACAGTCGAATATCGACGTCACGATAGAGCGTGTGTATCCGCAGTATGTTGATGAAATCGATTGTTTTGATAACAATAAGATTCGTTTGTTCCGTGTTCAAAACGAGACGAACACCCATGACGTTCAGGACGATATCCGCCCTACAGCCATCAACTGGAAACCCCTGACAAAACAGAATGCGTGGCTCTTCTCGGCCCTTGGCTCGTTCCTAGGCATCCGTATGTTCGAGAAGACCAAAGTGCCTCAGGGTATCATCGTCAACAGCTGGGGTGGTACGCCCATTGAGGCGTGGATTAGCGCCGATTCGCTGATGACAGACTATCCCATGCAGATGAAAAAGCTGGCGTTCTATCAGAATGACAACTACGTGAAGGCTCAGATGCAGGCTAACAACGAGGCTAATAGGCGGTGGGACGAACTGCTGAACAAAATGGATGCCACACAACTTTATACGCTACCTTCCTGTCAGGACTCTGACTGGAAGACCATTAACCAGAACGATTGGAGCTGGCGCGGCATCGGCTCTGTCTGGCTTCGTCAGCATATCCATATAGATAAACAACACGCGGGAAAACCTGCCCGCCTGTTGCTGGGCACACTATTCGACCAGGACATCACCTACCTGAACGGCAAGGAGATAGGCCATACCTACTACCAGTATCCGCCACGCCGCTATGACATCCCCGAGGGTCTGCTCCAGGAAGGCGACAACGTCATTGCCGTGCGCTTTATCAATAAATATGGTGCTGTCCACTTCATCAAGGACAAACCTTATCTGTTGGCCTTTGGCGACGACCGTTTCTCGCAGAACCCCATGCCGAAGGACATCATCCCCCTGAGCGACATGTGGAAATTCCACGCTGGTGTCGACATGCCGACGTGTCCCAGTGGCGACGTGTCGCTGCAGAATCAGGCCACCACGCTGTATAATGCCGTGCTATATCCTCTTGCACCCTACGCGCTGAGTGGCGTGGTGTGGTATCAGGGCGAGTCGAATACAGGCAATCCTGGACCTTATGCCGACCTGTTACGTAAACTAATGGGAAATTGGCGCACGCTGTGGAACGAGCCTACTCTGCCCTTCTGCATTGTACAGTTGGCGAAATACATGTATCCGTCGGATCCGGGCTATGTCAATTGGCTTAAGTTGCGCGACCAACAGCGCATTGTGGCAGAGAATGACCCCTATGCCGAGGCTGCTGACATCTTCGACCTGGGCGAGGAAAATGATATCCACCCCCTGCGCAAAAAGGAGGCTGCAGAAATCGTAGGTCAGTGTTTTGACAAGCTGGTCTTTGGGAAATAACCCTACGCGCATGAACAAGAAATGGAACGACATCCGTGTAGTAGCGTTCGACGCTGACGACACGTTGTGGGACTGCCAGTCGTGGTTCGACGAGGTGGAACGGAAATGCTGTGAATTGCTCAGTCCATGGGCAACGGCACGCGAGGTCAGCGAGGGTCTGTTTGCCACCGAGCGCAAGAACCTGTCGCTGACGGGATATGGTACGAAGGCCTTTACACTGTCGTTGGTGGAGAATGCAGTGCGTGTGAGCCGTGAGCAGTTGACAGGCGACGTCGTGATGAAACTGCTGGAATTGGGACGCGAGTTGTTACTGTTTCCCACTACGCCACTTCCTGAGGTTCAGGAGACGCTGGAGACACTGTCTCTGTCGCGACGCTATCAGCTCGTGGTATTTACCAAAGGCGAGTTACTGGATCAAGAGAACAAGTTGCACCGGTCTGGACTGGAGCAGTATTTCTCGCATATGGAGACGGTGTCGAATAAGACGGAGAAGGAGTATCGCCAACTGTGCGAGAACTTGGGGGTTGCTCCAGAACAGACGGTGATGGTGGGCAACTCGTTCCGTTCGGACATCGTCCCAGCATTAGCAGCAGGAGCCTATTCCGTGTATATTCCATACCATGTCGTTTGGGAATTGGAGAAGTCAGAGGAGTTTCCCCATGAGCGACTGCGAAAAATCGATCATTTCAACGAAATCTTGGATATCTTAGGCTAAGCAATATATAGCCACATCCTATCAACAGATAGATACAGGCAAGTTGCAGTGTTGAGAGGTGAATGCTCTCGATGCTGCACAGTGGCAGTCGTGTGATGCCCTCCAACAGATAGTTCATCAGGATTGCGATGGATGAGAGTACAACGACCACCAACGACTGTAAACCACTCCACCAATAGGTACAGATGCTGAGTAAGGCCAGGTTTAGCAGAAGGGTAGCCAAGGGGATGACTACGAAATTGCTGATAAGAAACCAAGTGGCAAAGTGTCCGAAATAGTAGGCTATCAGTGGTGCTGTACCTACCTGTGCTGCTAATGAAACGCAGGTCATTCCCCACAGTATTTTCAGCCAGCGGTGTTCCATTTGTACGTGTAGGGGAATGAGGCGTTCAAGCATGGGACAGAAGAGCAAAATAGCCAGTACGGCCATGAACGACAATTGGAATCCCATGTCGTAGAGCGACAGCGGATTCGCTATCAGCATGACGATAGCGGTGAATGCCAGTGTGTTGACAGACATACGCTCACGATGACCCAGCGAGAGCAAGGCATAGATGCTAATCATGAAAGCAGCACGCATCACGCTGGGCGATAGGCCTACCAGAAAGGCAAAGGCCCATATCGACAGTACGATGATTACCTGCGAGGCTATGCGGAAGCGCCGCCAGCCCACGAACAGCGAGATGACGGTATAGATAATCATCAGATGTAACCCGCTCAGTGCCAGGATGTGGGATGCGCCTACCTGCGAATACATTTCCTTCAATGTTGTATCGAGTTCCGACTTATCGCCCAGCGTCATTGCAGCCACCACACCATAGGCTTCGTCAGTAATGCCCCATTGACGATAATAATCGAGCAACTGGTGGCGCCACAGGAGGAAACGGAGTTTGGTACGCTCCAACAACGACAATCCCAATAGCGACAGCTGTTGCAGTTGCCAGTCGCCCTGCTTGGCAAACAGCTCGCCCGAGAACCCATGACACACCATATAGCGTTGGTAATCAAAGTGACCTTGTTGCCATGCGTGTACCTTATTAATATAAGTCCTAATCTGCAGTCCGTCGCCCAGCCTTACGTTTTCGCTGTAGGAGTCTCTGGCGAGTCTGCACTTTAGCTTCAGGTGGTTTTGTGTGGTCAGCAGGTCAACGACAACGACTTTCTCCTTGACAATGGGTTCGCTGATGACAACTGCTTCAATAGTCAGGCGCTGGTTGGGCCATTCGATTGTTAACCGTTTCCTGAGGATGGGACCCACAATGAACACGATGGCTACTACCAGGCAGAGGGCCAGGGGTAACACGGGTGTACGGTTCAGGAACGATGACAGACGGGAGGACATAGGTGTTACAGGTAGAAAACAGATTCAGGCCCCATACAGAACAGCAGGTCGAGGATGCTAAGATTGGGCTGGAAGCCATGCTTGTGCTGGAACACCTGCCAATAGTGTTTTGCCTCGAACGTGTCATCAGGCAGGGGGTGCTTGGCGTGGATTACGTCGCGATAGTCATCAAGAGGTGAGGGGTGAGAGGTGAGAGGCAAGAGAAATGAATCGGTATATTCCACGTATGGGTGTATGTCGATGAGTTCGCAGATTTTCTGACGGATGGCTTCGTTGAAATCGATTAAAAAGACGTATTTCTGTTCGAAGAACGGGCGTAGGTCGTCTGCATAATAGTCGAAGAAAGGGCTCTCGCTATAGGCACTCTGTAGGGCATTCCAATGCACCCGTCGCCACTGGTTGTGGTCGCTGATGCGAAGGTCCTTTGTTTGCATCTTGTCGTCCGAATGTTCCACAGGAACGGTGAGTGCTTGCACGCCGTTTGCGGTGGCGATGACGCAACGGTTGCGAAAGGTCTGTTTCTGGTAGGAGTCGTGCTGCTCGATGATGCAATGGTCATAGCGATATAGCTTCTGATACCATTGTATAGGACCAAAATAGGTTGTTTGCAGCAGAGCTGTCGTCATGGCAGGAAGGTATTGTTACGGTTGTAGAGCACGGTAACGACGCGTCCGATGATGTCTTGCTCATGAATGAAACCCATGTATCGTGAATCCAACGGGTTTTGTTCATTGATGGCCTCCAACCAATAATAGTCCGCTTGGGCACATGTCTTAAGACCTGGAACGATCATGGTTCCTTCTTTGCTGCGGATGGTGTCGCCGGGAACGGCCTTGCAGCGCGCGATGCAGATGCCGTTTGGGAAACCCTTGGGAGCGTTGAAAGCTACAATGTCGCCCTTTTTGACGGGTTGGCGCATTAGTCGGCTATAGGGCAGCAGTCCGTTACCCTCGATGCGAAGGCCATAGCTGCAGCGGTTGATGAGCAGTCGATCACCGCTCTGATAGAGTGGGGCTAGTCCGTCACCCGTGACACCATGAATGGATACGGCCAAGGTACGCACAGCCAGCATCAGCGCAAAAGCTGATGCAAATGCTATCACGTACTTCAGCCAGCTACTCATCACTCAAACCTCAAACTTCAAACTCTATTTGATGTTATCCACGAAGCGGAACAGGCGACTCCATCGGATGCCTCCAAAGCCACTGCGGTCGGGGTCAGAGCTCCACCAGATGAAGATGGGCTTACCAACGATATGGTCTTCGGGCACGAATCCCCAATAGCGCGAGTCCAGTGAGTTGTGGCGGTTGTCGCCCTGCATCCAGTAGTAGTCCAACTTGAAGGTATACTTGGAAGTCTCTTGGTCGTTGATGTATATCTTGCCGTCCTTCACCTCCAGCTTGTTGCCTTCATAGGTACGGATGGGGCGTTCGTAGATGGGCAGGTTCTTCAGCGTCAGGTCAATGCTCTCGCCCTTCTTGGGAATCCAGATAGGTCCGTAGTTGTCGCGCGTCCAATGCATGTTACCGTTCAGTGGATAAATGTCGAGCTCGCTAGCATCTGTGTTCAGCTCGATGCTCTCAACGATATCGGGCAATTTCTTCAGTTCACTGACGGCATAGTTGGTCAGTGGCATGTAGCCCTGTGTGTTCAGACTCATCAGGTCCTCCATGGTGATGCCCAGGTCTTTCATTAAATTATCGTCCAGACGCTGTTTCAGCTTCACTTTATAGGTATATTGTACATTGTCGGGCTCCTTATTGACCTTGCCGTCAATATAGATAACGCGGTCCTTGATTTGCAGCGTTTGACCAGGCAGACCCACACAACGCTTTACGTAGTTCTCACGGCGATCGGTAGGACGGGTGTCTATCAGTCCGTATTCGCCCGGATTGTGCTCAATGGCCTGACGCCCGGCTTGATAGATGGTGTTGAAGTACAAGGGCAGTTGTTCCTGGGTCAACGAATCTGGATTCGGACGCTGGGGATAAAGCTGGTAGCCTATCTGGTAGCACATCTGATAGAAGTCGTAGGCCTGATATTGGGGTGCCGAGCAGATGGTGTCTCCAGCAGGGAAGTTGAAAACCACGATATCGTTCAGCTGTACCTTGCCCAAGCCCTTCACACGGCGGTAGTCCCAGTGGGGCCACTCGATGTAACTCTTGCATTGAAACAGGGGCATCGTGTGCTGTGTAAGCGGCATCGTCAACGGCGTCTCAGGGATGCGTGGGCCGTACGACACCTTCGATACGAACAGGTAGTCGCCCGTCAGCAACGACTTCTCCAGTGAACTGGACGGGATGACGTAGTTCTGGAAGAAGAACAGGTTGATGAAATATACGGCCACCAGTGCAAATACAATGGCGTCGACCCACGACATAATGAACTTCGTGGGACCTTCGGCTTCCTTCCACCATTGCCACTTGATTTTCTTGGTGATGTATACATCGTAGATGAAAGGAACGACGAGCAGTCCCCACCATGACTTCACCCAATAGAGGAATAGCAAGTAGAGTGTCAATACAACAATGAACTTCGCCCACTGCACCTTCATATTCAGCTTTTTCTTTTCTCTTTTTTCCATTCTGATTGTTATTAGTTTCATGCTTTTGACGTCAACGACAGCATGTCAGTTGCGTCAGACATATTCTTATAACTCCCTCTAACTTCTTTTAACTCCTTCTAACTTCTTAAAATGGAAACATGTCTGATATAGTCAGCAGCCCCTGATGGTCCTTGGTATATTCCGCTGCAAGCACAGCTCCCAGTGCAAAGCCCTGACGTGAGTGGGCATCGTGGGTAATGGTAATGATGTCGGCCTCCGAGTCGTAACGCACGGTATGAATGCCAGCGACCTCACCACGACGGATGTGGTCGATGCGCAGCAGCTTTGGATCTGTCGTATCCTCGGCCCAAGCCTCCTTGCGGTCGATATTCTCCAAAATGCCCTCTGCCAGCGTGATGGCCGTGCCACTGGGATGGTCGAGTTTATGTACGTGGTGCGTCTCCTCCATCTCCACGTCATACTGTGGGAACTGGTTCATTATTTTGGCCAGATAGCGGTTTACTGCCGAGAAGATAGCCACGCCTATCGAGAAGTTCGACGCCCAGAACAGCGTCTGTCCCTCTTCCGAGCACATCCGCTTCACGTCGTCGCCGTGTTCCTTCATCCATCCCGTAGAACCGGAAACCACCTTCACACCATGTTTAAAGGCACGCAGGTAGTTGCCATAGGCAGCCTGAGGGGCCGTAAACTCTATTGCCACGTCGGCACTCTTAAAGGCCTCCGAGTCGAAGTCCTGCTGATTATCGATATCGATAATACTCACAATCTCATGACCACGACTCAGGGCGATTTGCTCAATCATTTTGCCCATCTTGCCGTAGCCGATTAAAGCTATTTTCATAATATAATGTATTAATACGCCGCGAAGGTACGAATAAATGAGCGAAAAACCAAAAATAATTGAGTTTTTCTTTTCAGCAATCTTTTGTAGTTATGGTTTGGAGTACCATATCGTCCGACTTGCAAATGGCGTCAGCACCAATACCCGTTAGGTTGTGGATGCTGCGTTTTCGAATCTCTTTGTCTATCATAATCTTCAGGTTTTTATCTGACAGTCGTGTTGAGGTTGCGTTGCAGGAAGAATTGCTTGGTACGAAGGAAGTAGAGCAGCGTACCGATGACATTGACGAGGACTACCGTCCAGAACGAGGCGGCATAGCTCAGGTGTTCTGCTACAATGCCACCAGCCAGGATGCCCAGTCCGATGCCGATGTCCCACGACACGAGGATGGTGGAGTTGGCTGTACCGCGCTGATTGTTGGGTGCCACATTGATGGTCATATTTTGGAAGGCTGGCCACATGTGACCATTGCCCAGCCCGATGAGCAGTGCCGAGGCGTAGTAGCCCGTCATGATAGCTGTATGGCTTTCGGGTAGAAGCGTAGGCATGGCGATAAACAGCGTATAACCCGCCAGCGAGGTGACGATGCCCATGTTGGCATTGTGGGTAACCAGTCCGTTTCGTAAGGCCTTGCTGCCCTGCAAGCGACTCAGCATGAGACCTGCGGAGCAGAGCATGAAGTAAGTCCCTGTGCCGCCTGTTACCCCCAGTTGTTCCTTGCCGTAGATGGCCAAATAGTTGCTAAGTACGCCAAAGCAGAATCCGAATGCCACCATGTTGACGCCCAACAGCCATCCGCGGAGCAAGAAAAAACGGTCGAGCGACAAGCGCGACTTGTTGGCGACCTTCTCTCTGGCTTGTATGTGGATGGTGGCCACTGTGGCCCATCCTGCACAGGCGATGATGAGTGCCGTCCAGAAAAGTAGTTCGAAGCTGTGGGTGTAGCGGTAGATGAAGATGGCGATGGTGGGGGCGATGGCCATAGCGAGGTTGTTCGACAGGCCGTAGTAGCCAATGCCCTCCGTGCGACGCGACGAAGGTAGCACGTCAATGGCGACAGTGGAGTTGGCCACAGTGAGTGCACCAAAAGGTCCTCCGTGCAGCGTGCGGACAATGGTGAACAGCAATAGCGTGGATGCTGCCAGATAGCCCACGAAGAACAGTGTAAAGAAGGCGAAGCTGACCATGAGCACCGTCTTGCGGGGGAAGGAGTCGACCATGAAACCACTGAACGGACGGAACACCAGTGCCGTGATGGTATAACCGGAGAGCACCAGTCCGATGACGTCCTTGGTGGCCCCGAAGTGCTCGCTCAGATAGAGTGGCAGCAGCGGTGTCAACTCGTAGAAGGCGAAGAATAGCGCGAAGTTGGCAATCATCACCTTACAGTAGTTCCTGTTCCATAGTCGTTCTTGCATTCGCTGGCAAAGGTAGTGCAAACTGAGCGAAAAACCAAATTTATTTGAGTTTTTCTGAGGTGCAGCCTAGTTTCACCAAGGTGAAAATTACATAATATAAGGTAAAAGTGAATAGTGAAAAGTGAAAAATTTGCTTCCGCCAATTGAAAAAGTTCAAAGTTCAAAGTTCAAAGTTCAAAGTTTTTTGTATTTTTGCAGCATGATTATTAACGAGGCGACGTGGTATTTCGTTCGCGAGCATGCAGACGAGGACGTGCGGAAAGTGGCTTTGCTGGGTACTAAGGACCCAGAGGTCGACCTGCACGTGGCTTTGGAGCAGATTGCTGGCAGACATACAGCTCGACGGAAACTTCCTTCGTGGGCTGCAGTAGATGGCATTGTCTATCCTCCACATCTCAATATGGAGCAGTGTTCCAGTGAACAGACGGCACGCTATAAGGCAAGCCTTGCTCTCAGATCTGCTTGCGGGAAGAGAGGTGTGTTTGTGGATCTGACTGGGGGCTTTGGCGTTGATTTCTATTGGATGTCACAGGGGTTTCAGAAGCGCCAGTACATAGAGCAAAACGCGGCGCTTTGTGAGATTGCTGAGAATAACTTCCGGAAGTTGGGGCTTGAATGTTCTGTATGTTGCTGTGACACAGCGACATACTTGACGACGATGCCTCACGCCTCACTTGTTTACCTGGACCCTGCACGCAGAAACGACCAAGGGGGACGCACCTATGGTATCGAGGACTGTACGCCCAACGTGCTGGAACTGATGCCCCGGCTATTGGAAAAGGCGGACCGTGTGATGCTGAAACTCTCGCCTATGCTCGACTGGCGCAAGGCGGTTGATGATATAGAGCAACTTAGAGCTAATAGCCAAGGGCCCGTTGCCAATGTTCACGAGGTGCACATCGTCAGTGTCGACAATGAATGTAAGGAGTTGTTGTTGGTGTTGGGTAAAGAGCACGTAGATAGTTTACGCGTGCTTTGCATGAATGGAGATAGTTCCTTCGAATTTATTCCCAAGGTGGGAATGTTATGTTCCCAGGCTGGGAATGAATCGTTCCCAAGGTGGGAATATTCTTTCTGCTCCGACCTCGTTGACAGTCCGCTTTACCTTTACGAGCCCAATGCCAGTATCATGAAGGCAGGGTGCTTTGCAGAAGTGGAGGAACGTTTTCGGGTTCAGCAGATTGCCATGAACTCGCATCTATTCCTTTCTTCTGTTGAAATGGATGAATTTCCTGGGCGAAAGTTTCAAATTTTGGCCATTTCATCGATGAATAAGCAGGAATTAAAACGTGTTTTTAAGGAAATAATTAACCAAAAATTAACCTCGATGGAATCGGCAAATATTGCTGTTCGCAATTTTCCTATGACGGTCGACCAGCTACGCAAAAAACTGAAAATGAAGGACGGCGGAGACACCTATATCTTCGCCACTACGCTGGCCTCAGGGGAACATAAGTTACTGATTTGCCGTAAAATTGGTTAATTTTTTTTGTTGTTTTCTCGCAAATTCGTATCTTTGCAAAATTAAAAACAAAAAGATCATGCCATCAGTAGAGATTCGGAAAGTCACCACCAAGAAAGAGCTCGATAGCTTTATCCAGCTCCACTATGACCTGTATCGAGGCAATGCCTACGATGCCCCTAACCTGTATACAGACGAGGTGCATACTTTGAGCAAGGATAAGAATGCTGCCTTCGAGTTCTGTGAGGCAGAATACTTTCTGGCCTACAAGGACGGTAAGGTTGTGGGGCGTGTTGCAGGCATTATCAACCATCGTGCCAATGAACGCTGGGAACGTAAAAGTGTGCGCTTTGGATGGATAGATTTCGTGGATGACCTGGAGGTGTCGCGAGCGCTGTTGGATGCAGTAACTGAGTGGGGACGCTCGAAGGGAATGAAAGAGGTGATAGGTCCGTTGGGCTTCACCGATATGGACCCCGAGGGTATGCTCATCGAGGGTTTCGACGAGTTAGGAACAATGGCTACCATCTATAATTACTCCTACTATCCGCAGCATATGGAACAGCTGGGCGGTTGGGAGAAGGATAACGACTATGTGGAATTCAAGCTTATCGTACCCAAGGAGGGTATGCCCGAGAAATTCAAGAAGGTTGCCGAGATGGTGATGAAGCGTTACAACCTGCATCCCATGCACCCTAAGCGCAGTCAGGTGTTCGGCAAGGAGCAGTATGGTCGGAAGGTGCTCGATGTGGTCAACAAGTCGTTTGGCCATCTGTATGGTTATTCGCAGATGACGGAGCGTCAGATTGACGAATACCTGAAGATGTGGTTCCCCATGCTCGACATGGATATGCTTTGCCTGATTGAAGACTGGAACACGCCGAACCACGAGGTCATTGGCGTGGGCATCTCGATTACCAATATGACTCGAGCGCTGCAGAAATGCAAGAACGGACGTCTGTTCCCCTTTGGTTGGTGGCATTGTCTGAAGGCCCTGAAGTTCCACAAGGCAGAATGTCTCGACCTGATGCTCATCGGCATCTTGCCCGAATATCAGCAGAAGGGTGCCAACGCCCTGTTGTTCTACGACCTGATTCCCATCTATCAGAAGTATGGCTTCAAGTGGGGCGAAACGAATGTCGAGATGGAAACCAACGAAAAGGTGCAGAGCCAGTGGCAGTATCTGGAACATATACAGCATAAGCGCCGCAGGTGCTATAAGAAAAGTTTATGAGTGAAGAAAACAAGATAATTGAAGAACAAGTACAATATGATGACGACAACATCCGTCATCTTTCAGACGTAGACCATATCCGCACACGTCCTGGTATGTATGTGGGCCGACTCGACGACGGTTCGCACTCTGACGACGGCATTTATGTGCTGTTGAAAGAGACCATCGATAATTCAATCGACGAGTTCCGCATGAATGCCGGCAAGCGTATCGAGATAGACATTGAGGACAACCTGCGTGTCAAGGTGCGCGACTATGGTCGAGGCATTCCCCAGGGAAAGATTGTCGAGGCTGTAAGCCAATTGAATACGGGCGGTAAGTACGACTCGAAGGCTTTCAAAAAGTCGGTGGGTATGAACGGCGTGGGTATCAAGGCTGTCAACTTCCTCAGTTCCCATTTCGAGGCCCATAGCTATCGTGACGGACAGGTGCGCAAGGTGGTATTTGAAAAAGGTATCCTGCAGAGTGACATCACTGAACCCACAGAGGACGAGACGGGAACCTATATCTTCTTCGAGCCGGACGATACACTGTTCAAGGGTTATTCCTTCCACAACGACATTGTGGAGAACATGCTTCGCAACTACACTTACCTGAACTCCGGACTGGCCATCATGTATAATGGGCGTCGCATCCTCTCACGCAACGGTTTGGAGGACCTGTTGAAGGATCGTATGACCAACGATCCGCTCTATCCCATCGTCCATCTGCAAGGCGACGACATCGAGATTGCATTCACCCATGCCAACCAGTATGGCGAGGAGTACTATTCGTTCGTCAACGGTCAGCACACCATTCAGGGCGGCACGCATCAGAGTGCCTTCAAGGAACATATTGCCAAGACCATCAAGGAGTATTTCGGAAAATACGAGCCAGGCGACATTCGTGCAGGTCTTGTTGCGGCCATTGCCATCAACGTCGAGGAACCCGTCTTCGAGAGTCAGACGAAAATTAAGCTCGGCTCTACGCAGATGGCTCCCGATGGCGAGACCATTAATAAATATGTAGGTGACTTCATCAAGCAGCAGGTCGATAACTACCTGCACATTCACCAGGATGTTGCCGACGTCATCGAGAATAAAATCAAGGAGAGCGAGCGCGAGCGCAAGGCGATGGCTGGCGTGACGAAACTGGCCCGTGAACGTGCCAAGAAGGCCAATCTGCATAACCGTAAGTTGCGCGACTGCCGCATCCATTTCTCTGACGTCAAGAACGACCGCAAGGAGGAGTCGTGCATCTTCATTACCGAGGGCGATTCAGCCAGCGGAAGCATCACCAAGAGCCGCGACGTGAACACCCAAGCGGTATTCTCGTTGCGTGGTAAGCCGCTGAACTCGTTTGGACTCACCAAGAAGGTGGTCTACGAAAACGAGGAGTTCAACCTGTTGCAGGCTGCCCTCGACATCGAGGAAGGTCTCGACACCCTCAGATATAATAAGGTCATTGTAGCCACCGATGCTGATGTCGACGGCATGCACATCCGTCTGCTCATCATCACCTTCTTCTTGCAGTTCTTCCCCGAGCTCATCAAGAAAGGTCATGTCTACGTGCTTCAGACACCATTGTTCCGCGTGCGTAACAAACGTACGAAAATCCGTAAGAAGGAGATGCGCGAAGATGGTAAGAAGGGCGACTTCGTAGTACGCTACTGTTATAGCGAAGAGGAACGTGTGAAAGCTATTCAGGATTTGGGACCCGACCCAGAAATCACCCGATTCAAAGGTCTTGGCGAAATATCGCCCGAGGAATTTGCGGGCTTTATCGGACCCGATATACGGCTGGAACAGGTGACTCTTCAGAAGAACGACCAAGTTCAGAAGCTATTGGAATACTACATGGGCAAGAACACGATGGAGCGTCAGAACTTCATCATCGACAACCTCGTCATTGAGGAAGACAAGCCCGAAGACTACGATTATGAATAAGAAATTGCTGTGTGCAGTGATTCTGTCGCTGCAAATATGTTATGCCTCTGCCCAGATGACAATCCGTATGGGCGAGGACTCCCCCTTGCGTAAGCTGCAGATTGCAGAGATGGCGGTAACCAATCTCTATGTCGACTCCGTCAACGAAGACAAACTCGTCGAGGACGGCATTCGTGGCATGCTGGAGAAGCTGGACCCTCACTCCAGCTACCTGACAGCGAAGGAAGTGAAAGAAACCAACGAGTCGCTGCAAGGCAATTTTGAGGGCATCGGCGTGCAATTCAATATGGTGGAGGATACGTTGCTCGTTATTCAGACCGTTTCCAATGGACCTTCTGAACGGGTAGGCATCCTGGCTGGCGACCGCATCGTCAGCGTCAACGATACCGCTATTGCGGGTGTCAAGATGTCGAAGGAGGAGATTATGAAGCGCCTGCGTGGTCCCAAGGGCACTGAAGCCATGCTGGGCATTGTCCGTAGGGGCATAGAGGATAAGCTGACGTTCAAGGTCATTCGTGACAAGATTCCCGTTCACACCATCGACGCTGCCTATATGGTTCGCCCCAAGGTGGGCTACATCCGTATTGGCAGTTTTGGTGCTACCACACACGACGAGTTTTGCGAGAGCATGAAGAAATTGCAGAAGCAAGGCATGCAGTCGCTCATCCTCGACCTGCAGGAGAATGGGGGAGGCTATCTCCATGCTGCCGTACAGATTGCAGAGGAATTCCTTCAGGAAAACGACCTCATCGTCTATACCAGCGGACGACGCATTCAGCGTACGGAGTATAAGGCCAAGGGTGGTGGACTCTTTACCAAGGGCAAGGTCATCGTGTTGGTCGACAGCTATACGGCCTCTGCGGCAGAGATAGTCTCTGGCGCCATTCAGGACCACGATCGCGGCATTGTCGTCGGACGCCGGACCTTCGGCAAGGGACTCGTCCAGCGACCCATCGAACTGCCCGACGGTTCTATGGTCCGTCTCACCGTTGCCCACTATTACACACCCTCCGGACGTTGCATCCAGAAACCATACGAGAAGGGCAAGCAGAAGGATTATGCTGACGACATGCTCCATCGCCTGAAGAGTGGCGAGCTGATGAGTGCCGACAGTGTCCATTTTGCCGACTCGCTGAAGTACTATACACTCAAGGAACACCGCATCGTCTATGGCGGAGGAGGTATTATGCCCGACGAGTTTGTACCCCTCGACACTACCAAATATACGCGATTCCATCGGGAACTGGCTGCCAAGTCCATCATCATCAATGCCAACCTGCATTATGTCGACCAGTACCGGAAGACGTTACAGCAGGACTATAAGACTTTTGATGTCTATCGCCAGCACTTTGAGGTTCCAGAGAGCCTTATCGACAACATCATGGCTGAGGCTGAGAAACAGAATGTCAAGCCAAAAGACGAGGCAGAGCGCCAGCGCACCCTGCCTTATCTGCGTCTTCAGTTGAAAGCGCTCATCGCCCGCGACCTGTGGGGCATGAACGAATATTACTCTATCATGGGCGAAACCAATGATGTGCTGACGAAGGCATTAACCCTTCTTTAGTCGTTCGGCCATCGCACGGCCCAGTGCCTCGCATGCTGCTTTTGTCTCAGCGGTAAGGCTCTGTTTGATTTCCACGGGATTGCCCACTTCTTCGAAATGCAGGCGCTCGTCGTTCCAGCGTTGAATCTCGCAAACAGCTTTCGATGCCCATCCGTAAGAGCCAAACCAACCCAACAGGTGGTTTTTGATGTCCTTGCCAGCCAGCTCCGAGAGCAACACGTCCATCTCATGATACAGGGCCGTGTTGTAGGTAGGAGCACCCACGATAAGGCCCTTGTAGCGGAACACGTCGCGGATGATGTACGAATGGTGGGTTTTCGACACGTTGTATATCACGATATTTTTTACACCAGCCTCTGAGGCAGCACGGGCAATGACCTCTGCAGCACGTTCGGTATTGCCGTACATCGTACCATAACAGATGACTAGTCCCGGCTCGGTCTCGTATTTCGACATGCGGTCGTATTCACCTATCACCTTGTCGATATACTGGTGCCAGACGGGACCATGTGTGGCACAGATGTAGTCCAGTTTCACGTCAGCCAGTTTCTTCAGGGCATTCTGTACGGGAGTGCCGTATTTGCCGACGATGTTCGAATAGTAGCGCACCATCTCCAACCAGAAAGTGTCGCAGTTGATCTGCTCGTCAATCACACCACCGTTCAGAGCTCCGAAACAGCCAAAGGCATCGCCGCTGAATAGCACTGTTTGTTGCGATTCAGTCGCAACACACAACGTCACCATCGTCTCAGGCCAGTGCACCATAGGGGTCAGTACAAAGTTCAACGTCTGCTTGCCAAGTGCGATGGAATCGCCGTTTTTTACTTCTACAGTGCCCTCGGTAATGCCGTAAAATCCTTCCATCATCTGGAAGGTTTTCTTGTTGCCCACAATCTGGATTTCCGGATAGAACTTCTTAATAAGGGCGATGCTCCCGCTGTGGTCGGGCTCCATGTGGTTAATGACCAGATAGTCCACCTTGCGATTGCCAATGACCTCGTGGATGTGTTCCAAATACTGCGTGAAGAAGTCGACCTCGACAGTGTCGATCAGACATACTTTCTCGTCATCGATGAGATACGAGTTGTAGCTGACGCCGTTCGGCAGGGGCCACAGGCCCTCGAACAACGACTTGTTTCTGTCGTTGACGCCGACGTAATAGATGTTTTCAGTAATCTTTTGCATAGTTTTTATTCTTGATTAATGTATTGTTTTAATTCTTCTTTCCGGGCAGTTCCGAATTCGGGCGATACGTAATTGAAAAGGCTGCGACATACTTCTGCCGAGAACCTGATGCCCTGTTCTACGATGCTGTCCCACTGTTGCTCGCTCAGCCCTTCTGTCAGCTGATTGCGTGTGATGCCGCTCAACAACATCCCGTAGAGAAATCCGGCATTGAAATTATCGCCTGCTCCGATGGTGCTTACCGTTTCCATCTTGTCGATAGGGTACTGCTTCTTCAGTCCATTGTCGGCAAACAACTGAATGGGGTTTGCTGCGTTGGTATAGATGAATTTCTTCGTGTAGAACATGATCTGCGAGCGGTACACCTGCTCGGCATCGTTCTTCTTGAGGAGTATCTCGAAGTCTTCTGCCGAACCTCGTACAATGTCAGACAGTTCAAAATTCTCCAGTAGGTTGGGGGTGAGTCTCATCACCTCATACTGGTGAGACGCTCGGAAGTTCACGTCGTAATACAGAATAGCCCCCCGCTCGTGGGCATAGTCGAGGAAGGCCTTTACCTGTGGACGGATAACGGGATTGACGGCATAATACGATCCGAAAAGCACGATGTCGTCCTTGTTGATTTCTGGAAGTGTAAAGTCCAGCCTGTCGTGGGGATGGTCCTTGTAGAAGATATAATCCGCATCGTTCTGGTCATTCAGGAACGCCAGTGAAAGCGGTGACTTCGAGTCGGGATAGACGCTGACACTGGCGGCCTCGCAACCATTGTCTTTAAGAAACTTGATAATCATCCGTCCTACGCGGTCGTTGCCCGTCTCACTAATGAAACTGGTGCTGACACCCGACCTGCTGAGCGAGATGATGGCATTAAACGTCGACCCTCCGGGTACAGCATGGATGGGCTGTTCGTCGCGGAAGATGATGTCGAGCACAGTCTCGCCGATTCCTATTATTTTTCGCATATTTTTTGTTTTTGGTGGCAAAGATACAAAAATTAAGGTAAAAGGAATACTGAAAAGTGAAAAATTTGCTGACGATTTGAAAAAAAGTTCAAAGTTCAAAGTTCAAAGTTCAAAGTATTTTGTACTTTTGCATCCGAAATGACGAAATATAATGTTACAACGCTCGCAAATGGCCTCCGCGTCATCCATCTGCCGTCAGCATCACCAGTGGTCTATTGCGGCATCGGTATCAATGTCGGCGCCCGTCACGAGACACCGGGCGAGGAGGGCTTGGCACATTTCTGCGAACATACTACCTTCAAAGGTACGCGTCGGCGTTCTGCATTGCAGATTCTGAACGCTCTGGAAAGTGTCGGAGGCGACCTTAACGCCTTTACCAACAAGGAAGACACCGTGTTCTATGCTGCCATCCAGCGTGAACACTTCTCGCGTGCTGTCGACTTGTTGTGTGACATTGTTTTCTGCAGCGAATATCCCCAGCACGAGATAGAGCGTGAGATTGACGTCATCTGCGACGAGATAGAGAGTTATAACGACTCTCCAGCCGAACTCATCTACGACGAGTTCGAGAACCTCATCTTCCGAGGCCATCCTTTGGGACATAACATCCTAGGTACGCGACAGCAGGTGCAGCAGTTCACCTCGCTCGATGCCCGACGTTTCACCCAACGCTACTATCGTCCCGACAACGCCATCTTCTTCGTCTATGGCAACGTTGATTTTTCACGATTGGTGAAAAATTTAGAGGTGAGATGTGAGAGGTTAGAGGTGAGAGATTACACTCGTCATCCCCCCCAGCCACAAGACATTTCACTTATCTCTAACCCCTCACAACTTGCCACAGAAACATCTCACCATCAGGCCCACGTCATGTTGGGAGTCCAGACCTTCAACTATGACGACCCTCGACGTATGCCGCTCTTTTTGCTCAATAACATGTTGGGTGGTCCGGGCATGAATGCTCGCTTGAACCTTTCGCTGCGCGAGCGTCACGGACTGGTCTATACCGTCGAGAGTTCACAGGTCAGCTACAGTGATATAGGATGCTGGAGCGTCTATTTCGGGTGCGACCATCACGACGTGAAACGTTGTCTGCGATTGGTGCATCGCGAACTCGACCGACTCGTGCAACATCCGTTGACAGACCGTCAGCTACAGGCCGCAAAACGTCAGTTGAAAGGTCAGTTGGCCATTGCCTGTGACAACCGCGAACAGTTTGCACTCGACTTCGCCAAACACTACCTCCATTATGGTCATGAACGCAGCATCGCCGAACTGCTGCAACGCATCGACGCCATCACGTCGACACAAATTCAGGATGTCGCCCAAGAGTTTTTTACTCCCGACAAACTGCAGCTACTGATGCTCTGATTTCATAAAAAACAATAATATTGTAGCAAAAATTCGTTTCTTTATATAATAATATGTACCTTTGCAGCCGCATTTGGCAATGCGTCTGCGAAAGCAGGCTGCACCTCAGCATATAATCGTGCTTTTCTGCATTCGGATTGCACTGCCTTTGCATCCGATTTTTATTTTTTTTAGATGTTTTATAAAACAAGATGAACGTAATTACAAAGACCATTCAATTGCCCGATGGAAGAACCATCACAATTGAGACCGGGAAAGTGGCAAAGCAGGCCGACGGCAGTGTCATGCTCCGCATGAACAACACCGTACTGCTGGCTACTGTTTGTGCCGCAAAAGATGCAGTTCCCGGAACTGATTTCATGCCTCTGCAGGTAGACTACAGGGAGCAGTACGCCGCAGCAGGACGCTTTCCTGGCGGCTTCACCAAGCGCGAGGGTAAGGCCTCGGACAATGAGATCCTGACCAGTCGTCTGGTCGACCGTGTGCTCCGTCCGTTGTTCCCCTCTAATTATCACGCAGAAGTTTTTGTCAACGTAATGCTGCTCAGTGCCGATGGTGTTGACCAGCCCGATGCTTTGGCAGGTTTTGCTGCCTCTGCTGCGTTGGCATGTTCAGATATCCCCTTCGAGTGCCCCATCTCTGAGGTTCGCGTAGCCCGTGTCAATGGCGAGTATGTCATTGATCCTACCTTCGAGCAGATGAAAGAGGCCGACATGGACATCATGGTTGGTGCCTCTGCCGAGAACATCATGATGGTGGAAGGTGAAATGAAGGAAGTGTCAGAGCAGGATTTGCTCGGTGCCCTCAAGGCTGCCATGGCTGCCATCAAGCCCATGTGTGAGCTTCAGGTGGAACTGTCTAAGGAACTGGGTGTCGACGTGAAGCGCGAGTACGACCACGAAATCAACGACGAGGCGCTGCGCGAACGTATGAACAAGGAGCTCTACCAGCCCGCCTACGACATCACCAAGCAGGCTCTCGAGAAGCACGCCCGTGCTGAGGCCTTCGAGAAGATTCTCGCTGATTTCAAGGAGAAGTTCTTCACCGAGCGCAAAGCCGCTGCTGAAGCCGCCGCTACCGCTGGCACTGTGCTCAGCGATTCTGTCGCTGAGATCTCCGACGACGACTACGAGGCTATGATGGATCGCTACTACCACGACGTGGAGCGCGATGCCATGCGCCGTTGCATCCTCGATGAGGGCATCCGTCTGGATGGTCGTAAGACTACCGATATCCGTCCCATCTGGTGCGAGGTCTCTCCACTGCCCATGCCTCACGGAAGCTCTATCTTCACCCGTGGTGAGACACAGTCGCTGACCACCGTGACCTTGGGTACCAAGCTGGACGAGAAGCTGGTTGACGACGTGCTCGACAAGAGCTATCAGCGCTTCCTGCTGCACTATAACTTCCCCCCATTCTGTACGGGTGAGGCTAAGGCTCAGCGCGGTGTAGGCCGTCGTGAAATTGGTCACGGACACCTGGCTTGGCGCGGTCTGAAGGACATGATTCCTGCTGACTTCCCCTATACCGTACGTGTCGTTTCTCAGATTCTGGAGTCTAACGGGTCTTCCAGCATGGCTACCGTCTGCGCTGGCACGCTGGCTCTGATGGACGCTGGTGTTCCCATGAAGAAGCCCGTCAGCGGTATTGCTATGGGTCTCATCAAGAACCCCGGAGAAGACAAGTACGCTGTGTTGAGCGATATCCTTGGTGACGAGGACCACCTGGGCGATATGGACTTCAAGACCACCGGTACACGCGACGGTCTGACCGCTACCCAGATGGATATCAAGTGCGACGGTCTGTCGTTCGACATCCTGGAGAAGGCACTGATGCAGGCTAAGGCTGGTCGTGAGCACATCTTGAACTGCATCACTTCGACCATCGCTGAGCCCCGTCCTGAGCTCAAGCCCCACGTTCCCCGCATCGAGGCCTTCGAGATTCCGAAGGAGTTCATTGGTGCTGTCATTGGCCCGGGCGGAAAGATTATCCAGCAGATGCAGGAGGATACCGGTGCTACCATCACCATCGATGAGGAAGACGGCGTTGGTAAGATTCAGGTCAGTGGTCCTAACAAGGAGTCGATTGACGCTGCTATCGCTAAGATCCGTGCCATCGTCGCTATCCCTGAGGTCGGCGAGGTTTACGAGGGTACCGTCCGCAGCATCATGCCTTACGGTTGCTTCGTAGAGTTCATGCCGGGCAAGGACGGTCTGCTGCATATCTCTGAGATTGACTGGAAGCGCCTCGAGACCGTCGAGGAGGCTGGCATCAAGGAGGGTGACAAGATTACCGTCAAGTTGCTCGAAATCGATCCGAAGACCGGTAAGTTCAAGCTCTCTCACCGTGTGCTTATCGAGAAACCCGAGGGCTATCAGGAGCGTCCTGCCCGTGAACGTGGCGAGCGCCGTGAGCGTCCCGAGCGTGGTGATCGTCGCAACCGCCCTGATCGTGGCGAGCGTGGTGAGCGTCGTCCCCGTCCAGAGCGTCGTGAACGCAACGATGAATATCAGGCTCCCGCTGCTGAGAACCACGAGCCGAAGGACTTCACTGACGAACTCGACAAGATGGACTTTTAATCAATTGATAATTGATATTAGTAACAGAACAAACAAAAAATAGCACGATGAAAAAGATTTTAGCTCTTTTCGCCCTACTGGTGGCAACCTTGACAGCCAGTGCACAGACTGAAGAGTTGAAAAACGAGATAGGCGTCTACTATGGTTTTGGCTCTGCAACGAACATCGTATCGGCCATCGGCACGGCATTCAATTTCGACAATGAGGACAAGAAGGGCTTTTGGGGCCCCATCGGTGTCGAGTATTTCTACCACGCCTCTCCCGTAGTGGCCGTTGGTGGTATGGTCAGCCTTGCCGGCTGTACCTATAGCTCGAATTCCAACTACAAGTCCACCTATATCACATTGATGCCCGCTGTGAAGTTCCACTGGCTTCATAAAGAGCATTTCGGCATGTATTCCATGTTGGCTGCCGGTGCCACCTTCCATCATGCCAAGGCAGGCAGCGAAAGCAAGAATCAGGTGGTCTTCATGGGGCACGTCACAGCTCTGGGTGTTGAGTTTGGCGGTCCATTCCGCGGTTTCGTCGAAGCTGGTTTTGGCGAGCGTGGCATGCTCACCGCTGGTGTGCGCTATAAATTCTAAGTCACAATAAACACAAAGAATCCGAGCAATTCATCATTGTTCGGATTCTTTTCTTTATCTTCCTAAACTGAAGGGTGGTTTCTTCTAAATCGCATTTTTAATGACGAGACCTCGTTTAACCAAGTACTACATCGAGCACCATCATGAGGACGAAGCCAATAGAAAAACCGATGGTACTGAGATTGGAGTGTTCGCCCTCGCTGGCTTCTGGAATCAGTTCCTCGACAACGACGTAGAACATGGCACCAGCGGCAAAGGCCAGCATGTAGGGTAGAACGGGTGTCATGAGCGAGGCCAGCAACACCACTGCCAAACCTCCGAGTGGTTCCACGGCTCCGCTCAATGAGCCGATGACGAATGACTTCCACTTGGAATTGCCTGCTGCCCGCATGGGCATGGAGATGATGGCACCCTCAGGCACATTCTGGATGGCGATACCTAAAGAAACGGCAATGGCGCTGGCTAGTGAGATATTCGACATTCCGCTTTCGGCTCCTGCAAATACCACACCCACAGCCATGCCTTCTGGCAGATTGTGGATGGTGACGGCCAGAGCTAGCATAGCAGTTCTAGAGAGTTTTGAATGAGGACCTTCTGGCTTGTCAGTGCCGATGTGCAGGTGGGGAGTCAGCTCGTCAATCATCAGCAGGAATCCCATACCCAACAGGAATCCCACGGCAGCAGGCAAAACCGACCAACGCCCGTTGTCTGCTACCATCTCCATTGATGGAATCAGCAGCGACCATACCGATGCAGCCACCATCACACCCGATGCAAAACCGAGCAGCATTTTCTGAAGCCTCGCAGACATCTCGTCCTTCATGAAAAACACAAAAGCAGAGCCGAGCATAGTTCCCAACAGGGGAATCAACAATCCTATTACCAATGTTTTCATCTCTTATTTGATGAAGTGAAAAATACTAAAAATCCAATTTGTAACACACACAATCTTCATCGCGGTAAAACTCTTTGGCACCCCACCGTTGCCAGTATTGATGAGTTTTGAGGCTATGCAGAACAGGAATGAAGATGAAATCGTAGTTGGCTCTCAATTCAGGCATGATTGACATCAGCATGTCGTAGTTCAATCGGGTACCACGATATTCTTCAGCAACAATGAACGAAAAGACAGCGATATAGCGCTGGGCGTTGAGACTGTTTATAAGCTCCGGCTTGTCTGTTAGGATCTGCGGCGTCTCCTCCTCAATTCGATAGTCACTCATATTGAGCAGCCCTATGACATGACCGCTTTCATCTAAGGCTTTGACACTCAACGGCCAGTTGAAATGTAGGTCTTGCACCCACGACTCCACCTCAGCGCGGTCAAAACCGTATTGTCGCACCATCCAGTCAATTGTCAACGGCGCATCATCTTCAGTCATTCTTTGTAATATGTACGACATTGTAGGTCAATAGTATTTCAGGATGATACGACAATTTCGCTTGGCGAAGACCAGGGATGCCCATATCTTCTTCGCGGTTCAGATAGATGTATTGTTCGGGCAGATGCTCTGCGAACTGCTGGTTGATGATGGCAAAGGAGCCCTCCACGTGCCGGTCGGCTTTCTCCACACAGACGTCAAAGGTATCGGTGGTGACAGCGGAGCCGTATGTGAAAGCCACCATACGACCGTCCACGAAGATGCTTCCGCCTATCATGCCGAGAGCGTCCCAATTCGAAAAGATGGTCTCCATCACCTGGTGTTCGGCATCAATAGTCTCATTCCCGTTTTCGTTATCGTTATCGTTTTTGTTTTTCTGCCAAATTGCCGCCAGTCGACGACATTCGTCAAACAATTCTGGCGTTAGAGGACGATATTCAAAATCAGGATGCTCCGCACGGAAACGGTGGATGTGATTGCGCTTGGCGTCCAAATGCCTGCCATGAAGCGTTGCGAGGTCAGTGCGACGATAGATGTAATCGTATTGGTTGCGAACAGGCTCGACGGAAATGGAGAATCCAGACAATTGCTCAACTTGCGCGTCTTCAAGTCCAATCAATGTCAAATCTTCATTACTATCATCCAATAATGCCTCAATAAGTTCCAGCGACAACGCTTCTGACGAACAAACCATATACGCTCGCTGGCCATCGAAGGTATAGCGTAGCACCACAGCGTTTTCAAGCACGCACACCTCGGTGCCGAACAAAAATTTCCATCCTACAAGGTTGGCAAAGTTATAGTTGCAGTTACGTCTCCCCGAAGGAAGCGTAACTGCTTGCATTGTATCGCGGTCAGAAAGTGACAACTGGTGAAATGTCATTATGCCTTGTTGAATTTCTCCTTGGGCTGCTTGCAACGTGGACAGCGCCAGTCGTCGGGCAGGTCTTCGAAAGCCACACCGTCGTGCTCGGCTGGGTCATAGACATAGCCGCAGACAGAGCAGACATATTTGCCGCTGGCTTCTTTCTTTTCGAAAACCACTTCGGGCCAAATGGTTGGAACGGGATTGTCGAGGTCCATCACTCGCTTGGCCTCCAGATTCTCGTAGCCCTGCGGGGTGTGGGTGCCCATATAGACGGTGGGGTTGTTGCGGACGAACTCACGCACACGGTCCAACGTCTCGCGAGCTGCGGGCAGGTCATCATAGACCACGGAGAGCTTGTTCTCATGCAAGGCCTCGTCGACGTAGGTGATGTCGGCTTGGAACATGTAGTAGAGCCCGTCGCTCTCGGCTATCACGAGGCTGTTACCGTTGGTGTGTCCCTTGGCCTTGATAAACCACACGCCGTCACAAATCTTCTGCGTCTCGGGGAAGTTATGATAGGGGCCGTCTGTGTAGGTTACGGGTACCACGTTCGTGAGTCCCTTCAGCTCTTCAGCCTGCGTCTCGTCAGCCCCTACATAAATCTTCGCGTTGGGGAACGAGCGGAGTTCGCCCGAGTGGTCATTATGGCGATGCGTGAGCAGAATCTTGGTCACCTGCTCGGGCTTGTAGCCGAGGGCGGCAAATGCCTCCATGTAGGTGCAGATGTCCTTTCCTGTGAAGACTTTTGAATTCTCATCGGGTACTTCTTCCGGTGTACCCGCGGTGATGCCCGTATCTACCAATATTACTTCCGAACCTGTGTCGATGAGATAGTTCTGCAGGCTACCACGATAGCGGATGTTCTTGTCGAATTTGTCGGGGCCTTCCTCACCACCGAAGACGAAGGGCTGGGTATAAAACCCGTCACGTCTGAATTTTACTGCTTTTATTTTCATATTGCTTTTGTCGTTATTATTCTTCTACGGGTACGAATTTCTCCTTCTTCCGCTTGCAGCGGGGGCAGCGCCACGTGTCGGGCAGGTCTTCAAACTGGGTTCCGGGAGGTATTCCCTGCTTGGGGTCACCCTTCTCCGGGTCGTAAGTGTACTTACAGGGGCATTTCATCTTTGCCATAATCGAAATTTTAGGTGATTTGAAAATGAAGGGACGGCTTTGCGTGGTATCTGAATCCGTAGAACAGTCACTCCGGCTACACCGTCCCCTTTGAAGATTTGAGTGTCCCCGCCAAACGGGGGAAACGGCGGACTCCGAGCTTGCTCGCCTGAGCACCAACGGAGCGCAAGAAGCCAATGGGCTTTAAGCCGTGAGAAATAATTAAAGTTGCAGCAGCAGCCAGTTCTGCGTGCCGATCTTCTCGATGAGTTCTACTGCACCCTGGCTCCAGAAGAGGTCTTCCTCCTCGTCCTTCAGGTAGTCCTTCAGCAGGTCGTAGGTGATGGGATCGTCCTTCACACCCTCCATGCACTTCATCAGCAGCTCAACGCCTGGCTCCTGAATAGCGAGGTCGGCCTTAACATACTCAACGGGGTCGGTGATGAGCTCGCGGCTCTTCATGCCCTCGAACTTAATGTCTCCACCAAGGTCGAGAATACGCTCTGTGAACTTCTCTACCCAGCCCATCTCCTCACCAAAGTGGCCGATGTATTTTTCACCGAGCTTTGTGAAGCCCTGTGCCTTGAAGATCATACCCTGCTGCTTGTGAACGATGGCACCTTCTGCCAGATGAGTTACGAAAAACTGTAATGACTCAATAGATTTCTTCTTGTCCATAATGCTTTTGTTTTAGTTGTTAAACGAATATTTTATTTAATTCTGAATCACACTGCAAAGTTACGACTATTTTCCTGCAATTTCTAATCTGAAACAATACAAAAATTGTCTGAAACGATACAGATTACTTGCAATGGAGGGCAACGATGGTCTCATACTTCTCCTGCTTGCCAGAGGTCTGCTTGGGCTCCTCCACTTTCTTTCCATACTCGTAAACCTGCTCGAGGCTGAGTTTGCCATCCTCGAAGTCCTTACCGATACCGCTGTCGAAGCTGGCATAGCGAGCCTTCTTCATAGCGGGCAGCTCAGAGTTCTCAAGAATATCGGCAGCGTTCAACAGGGCACGTGCCATAGCATCCATACCGCTGATATGAGCGATGAACAGATCCTCGAGGTCGGTTGAGTTACGACGGATCTTGGCATCGAAATTGGTACCGCCATTGCCCAAGCCACCATTGCGGATAATCTCCATCATAGCTTGTGTCAATTCGTAGTTGTCGATGGGGAACTGGTCGGTATCCCAGCCATTCTGTGCATCACCACGGTTAGCGTCGATAGAACCCAGCATACCTGCGTCAACAGCGCAAGCCAGCTCGTGCTCGAAGGTATGACCAGCCAGTGTAGCGTGGTTCACCTCGATGTTCACCTTGAAGTCCTTATCCAGGCCATGTGCTTTCAGGAAGCCAATCACAGTCTCTGTATCCACATCATACTGGTGCTTAGAAGGCTCCATGGGCTTCGGCTCGATGAGGAACGTGCCCTTGAAACCCTTGCTGCGGGCATAGTCACGGGCCATACCGAGCATCATGGCCATGTGCTCCTTCTCACGCTTCTGATCGGTGTTCAGCAGGCTCATGTAGCCCTCACGTCCGCCCCAGAACACGTAGTTGGTACCACCAAGCTTGATGGTAGCATCGATAGCGTTCTTAATCTGAACGATAGCACGGGCCACCACGTCGAAATCAGGGTTGGTAGAAGCACCGTTCATATAGCGCTTGTTGCTGAATACGTTGGCGGTACCCCAGAGCAACTTGATGTTGGGGAACTGTTTCATCTTCTCCAGAGCATAGTCGGTGATAGCCTTCATGCGCTCCTCATACTCTGCAATGGTATCAGCCTCCTGAACGAGGTCGATATCGTGGAAGCAGAAGTACTCGATGCCCAGCTTGTCCATGATCTCGAAGCCGGCATCCATCTTATCCTTGGCACGCTGGACGGGGTCACCAGCCTTATCCCACTCGTAAGAGCGAGTCTGACCACCGAACTGGTCTGCACTTGCGCCACCAAGTGTATGCCACCAGGCCATAGCAAACTTCAGCCAGTCCTTCATCTTCTTTCCCATCACGACCTTCTCTGGCTCGTAATAGTGGAAAGCCATCACATTCTTACTGTCCTTTCCCTCGAAAGGAATCTTACCGGTAAACGGAAAATACTCTTTTGCCATAATGTTTTGATTTAAAATGTTATTGATATTTTGTAAACTGATACTCATTTCTTTAATGTATCGATAATAGCGTCCAGTTCCTGCGTCAAGCGCGGATAATCTTTTGGCTTCATTGCGCATTCTGACATTTTCTCGTCCATACCTTTTGGAATAGAATTGAACGCCTGTTCCTCCATTGCCTTTCCCTTTTTGGTCAGCGATACAATCTGCTGGCGCTTATCCTGCTCGCCTTTTTTGCGAGAGACGATACCTAGTTTCTCCATGCGCTGGAGTAGGGGAGTGACGGTGTTCGTCTCCAGCAGCAGACGGTGGGCAATGTCGTTCACGGGTTGGTTGTCCTTCTCCCACAGCACCATCAGCACGAGGTACTGCGGATAGGTGATACCCAACGCCGTCAACATCGGTGTGTACGCCTGCGTCACCAGTCGTGAAGCCGTATAGAGACGGAAGCAAATCTGGTTATTGAGTTGTAATTCTGCGTGCATAAATCTTATTTTAAACACGAATTGCCATATAATTATCTATGTAATTTTTCATATAATTAATTCATGATAATTCGTGAGACATTCGTGGTAATTCGTGTTAAAGAAAACCCTTAATGTCGTTCTCAAAATCTTTGGGCTCAGTCGTGGGAGCATAGCGTTTGATAGTCTCACCATCCTTAGAAATCAGGAACTTGGTGAAGTTCCACTTGATGTCGCTGTCTTTCTCCACGCTCGTGCTGATGGTCTTAAAGAGTGCCTTGGCAGCTTTGGCCTTCAGACCGTTGTACTTCTCAGTAGGAGCCTGAGCCTTCAGATATTCGAAGATGGGTTCTGCAGCAGGGCCGTTCACGTCGGTCTTCTTCATAATCTGGAAGGTCACACCATAGTTCAGTTGACAGAATTCCTCAATCTGTCCGTCTGTTCCAGGATCCTGCTCCTTGAACTGGTTGCAGGGGAAGCCGATAATCACCAGTCCTTTGTCCTTGTACTTCTGGTTAAGTTCCTCCAATCCTGCGAACTGGGGAGTAAAACCACACTTGCTGGCTGTATTCACTATCAGCAGCACCTTACCTTCAAACTGCTTGAAGTCTATCTCCTTACCTTTGCTCGTCAGAGCCTTGAAATCATAAATCTTTGCCATAACTTAATATTTTTAATTGTTATTTCTGTCGTTCGCGATATTTCTGGTGCTAAGGTAGGAATAATAATTTATATCGCAAGCGATTTATTAAAAACTTTAAGTTTGTTTAACAATAAGTCGCGCACGATATTAATCTCATAGAAATCTGTTTTTTCGCTCTTTTGGCATAAATAGATTTAAATATCTTTGCAAATGTAGCAAGAATTGGCTTAAAATCACTATATTTGCAAAACGTTTATTATAATAAGGTGGAAGTGTTAAAGTCAAAAGAAATCCCGTAAAATACTTGGAACATATCGGGATTTTTTCATATCTTTGCAGCCCTTTTGCGCTCTTTGAGGATTTTCCTCGAAAAACAGCTTGCGCGTTCTTTGAGGTTTCCTCGAAAAACGGCTGCGCCTCAACAAAGTCTGAAAGCCAGTTTTCACTTTGTGTTCGGCTTGCGCGTTCTTTGACATGCTTGCATACCTTTTCTCTCTACTCTTTATTTTTTTGTTTAGCTATTTTTTCATGTATCTATTTGTTTATGAAACAACAGACACGATTACTCATGACCATGTCGCCCGAAAGGGGCACAGAAACCCCACTCATCTACAATGCCGGCCAAGTGACAGCCGTCATTACTCTCAACAAAGACCTGCGATCGTCTGATACTTATTACTTCTATCTTTACAACGACGAGCAGATGCTCATCGATTTTGCTGCCACCGACGACGGCACGGTAGAGCGCAGCGGACGTTCGTTACGCATCGTCTTTTCCCAACCGCCGGTATGGTTGCCGGGAGGCTATTTCCTGCTCATGCGCAACGGCAGCGAACAGGTGTTCCGGTTCGACATCACGCTCGACACTCATGCCACCTTCATCGCCACAGCACCTCGGCCCTGCCCGTTCCTCAGCCTCGAACATCTCCTGTCTTCCAGGCTCTGCATGCAGAAACGCATGTGGCAGATGCTGTCCTGCCGACCAGGTCTCCGACAGTTCCGCCAGGAAGCCATCCGACGAGCCCAGCTGGCCGAGATGAACCGATTCCGATCCCAGCTGCTTTCCGTCAAAGGTGTCGAGGACATCGACAACAACAACAGCTATCTCATCTGTTCCGCAGGCTACACCATGATCAGCCAGACACTCCTGCTTTTCCGGAATGTCTGCAAGATGGACCGCGAATGCCGAGTCGTCGATTGCACCACACTCTACGACCCGACGACCAACAATCCCTACGAAAAACTCAACGACATCCTTGCCGACAGGACATCTTCCGACAATGCCCTGCATCTCGAGATGTCCAACGGTCCGTCGCCCGTCTATTGCCTGGACCACATCAGTGCCCTGCTCGAAACGGGAGGCAAGACCATTCTCAAGAAGCTCCGACAGCATTGCAGCAACATGATGCTCATTGGCAGCCGACAGGAGATTGACGACGTCCTCGAGCAGAACCCCTCCCTACGTCCCATGTTCCCCCCGCAGAACAACCTTTGCATCGAGCCGTTCACCCTCAAGGAAATCATCTTCTGGTTCTTCCAGCGCGCCCTCATCCATCACCTCTACTTCTCGCCCGAAGCCATCGACAAGACCTGTCATGTGCTCACCGAGGCCTACCAGCAGGGGGTTGTCGCCCGATGGACGCTACCCGACTTCGACGGATTCATCAACCAGCATGTCACCCCGAACTACTGCCGGCGGCTTACCGGGTGCATCCTGAGCCAGAAAATTGATATCGCCGACATCGAGGTGCTGCCCGATGACATCGACACCCAGCCGCTCTTCACCCAGGCCTCCACCTACGACAGCACTCTCGCCGAACTGAACGCCATGATAGGTCTCGACGACATCAAGCGTAGCCTGACCACCATAGCCAACAACATGCACCTTGCTGTCGAGCGCCGTCAGTTAGGGCTGCACACCAGCGGACTGACCTCCCATCATGCCATCTTCATGGGTAACCCCGGAACCGGCAAGACTACCGTAGCACGCCTGCTGGGACGCATCTACCACTCCCTCGGACTACTCTCCAGGGGTGAGGTCATCTGCGTCGACCGCACCCGAATAATCGGGCGCTACATCGGTGAAACCGAGGAAAACATGAAGCAGCTGCTGCAAGAGGCCCAAGGCAATGTGCTCTTCGTCGACGAGGCCTATACGCTCTACTCAAACAGCGACTGCAACGACTTCGGACGCCGTGCCGTAGAATGTCTGCTCAACGTGCTCTCGCAGAAGAATCCCGACATGCTCATCATCTTTGCTGGCTATCAGGACGAGATGGACCGCCTCATGTCGATGAACCCTGGACTCGTGGGACGGTTCCCCTACAAGTTCCTGTTCAAGGACTACAGTACCGACGAACTCATGCAGATAGCCCAATCCCTGCTGGCTGCCGATGACTACCAGCTTTCCGACGATGCTGCCCGTCAGCTTGCTGAAGCCATTCGCGTCACGCAGGCCCAGCATTCGAAACATTTCGGCAATGCTCGCTGGGTCCACCAGTTCGTGCACAACGGCATCATCCCCGCCCTCGCCAACCGTCTGGCAACGACGACGCACCCCTTCACCCGCGAGGTCTACCAGCGCATCGAGGCCGACGACATCCAGCGTGCCTACGAACTCTTCAATCCCAAGACCATCGAACTGAAGCCCCACCGCCAAGTGGGCTTCAGTGCCTGAAACGAAATGGATGAATTCGAAAGATTGCTGAAGCGATTAAGAAATATTTAAAAATATTTGGTGTTTCATTCTATTTGCGCTAACTTTGCACTCGAAAGTTTGAAAAACGAGAATATCATGGATGTAGCGTTTATTCTGGATAAGTACTTCAAAGGAAAAGAGAACGTCTCGATAGACGTGTTTGACGCTCAGACGTTAAACGCGGTGTATCGTGACGTGGTCAATGCTATGACCTCTCACTTAGACATTGAAGTCAGTGTGCTACAGGCCTTGAGCTATTGTCTTTACGAGATGATGGACAATGTGCATATCCATTCCGGCAAACCGCTGGGTACGGCCATGACGCAGTATGACGACCAACTCAAAGTGCTGCGAATATTGATTGCCGATGACGGGATGGGTATCAGAGAGTCGCTTGCTGAGAACGAGAAGTACAAGGACATCACCGAGCCGGAAGCTCTGAAGTTGTGCCTGGAGGATACCATTACCGATGGCAAGGGCATGGGATTCGGCCTTTATACTACTTCTAGACTCGTTGATAGCATTGGCAAGGAATTTATCCTGCATTCAGGGCGTCATAAGTTGATTATTAAAGACGGCGTAACGTCGGTTATTGAGAACGGCTTTTGGCAGGGTACGCTCATCTATATGGAGATAGGTACCGGTGAGGAGATTGACCCCAATCAGATTGTCGATCACCGAGCTGATGCCGCAGAGGAATATAACGAAGCATTTGTAGAAACAGGAGAATTGGAATCGCTATGGTAGAATTCAAATTTATAGACTACGGAACGGATTTTGGAACCCGCGACATGGGACAGAAACTTCGTGAGAAACTATTGCCGCTAATCAACGGCAATGAGAAAGTCGTGCTGGACTTTACTGGAGTCAACGTGGTCTCAAACTCTTTTGCTGACGAATGCATTGCGAAGCTCCTGTTGGAAATGCCCTTGTCAGAATTGAAGCGCCGCACTACGTTCCGTGGGTTGAATCCTTTAGCCGAACGCAGTGTTTTGGTAGCACTTCAGCGCAGGTATAAAGTGTTGTTTGATAATTAGTGTTTACCCGTAATTTCTTTATTTTAATAACCTATCGAGATACCCTGCCTGAGGACGTAAATCGCTTTTTGACGATGCGGCATCAGGAGAAATTATCCTTAACGAAGCCTTTCTTGCGCCACTTCCCTGACCGCCAGCGATGTACAAGGATGACGCCACGGATGTTCTCGTCGAGGGCAAAACCTACCCACATGCCGATGAGTCCATATCCAAGGGGGATGCCGATGACATAACTCACTCCTACGGCAACGCTCCACTGGAAGATGACACCAACGACAAAGGGGTAGACCACATCGCCAGTGGCTCTTAATGTGCTGCCTGCAAAGATGTTGGACGTACGGCCAACTTCCAGGACGATATCGACAAAAAGCACCCAGATGCCCATCTTGATAATGTCCTCATTGTCGGTAAAGGCCTTGAGAATGCTTTCTCCTGCCAGAGCGAGAATGACAGAACCAGTGAGTGTGATAATCATCGACCATCGGAAGAAGTAGTTGCCAAGGATGTAAGCTGCTTGGTGGCGTCGCTGTCCCACGAGATGTCCGACGAGTATGTCGCCCCCCTGCGTGATGCTCAGACAGAACAGGTAGACAAACATAATCATATTGTGGCAGTAGGCGCGTGCTGCCAGTGCCTCGTTGCTGATCTGGTTGATGAAATAGGTGATGACCACCTGCGAGAGGCAGTATGATATGTTTTCGCTCATGGCAGGGATACCGATATAGAAGAGGTTCCTGAGCTCCTGCCAAGGCATGGGTCGGAAATAGCGCAGTGGAAAGCGCGGGATATGTACCTTGAAATGGATGGCGGCAAGCATTACCATCGCAACGGCACGACATGTGGCTGTGGAGATGGCAGCACCCTCGACACCCAGTTGCGGACAGCCCCAGTGACCGAAGATGAGGGCGTAGTTGCCCATGATGTTAATAACGTTTACGATACCCGTTACTACCATAGGATAGACCACCTTGTCAGCACTGCGCAGCGAGGCTGAGAATGTCAGCGACAATGCTTGGAAAAACGACAATGCACCCGTCAGTCGCAGATACACCAAGCCGTCGTCCATCAACTCTGGACGCAGACCCATCACTTGTAACAGTTCTTCAGCAAACAGATAGAGTAGGGCACTGACTATGATGCCAATCACGAGGTTTACCGACAACGCTATGCCCACCACCTGCACCAAACGTTTCCTTAGTCCTGCCCCGATATACTGCGCACAGAGAATGGCTGCACCCATCGAGAAGAACTGATAGACGAGGAATACCAGCGAGATAAGCTGGTTGTCGAGTCCCACTGCTGCCACACTGTTGTCGCTATAGCGGCTCAGCATGACCGTATCGACGGCTCCCAGCATCATAACCAGAGCCATCTCGATGAATACCGGAATGGTGAGTACCTTCAGCTGGCGTTTAAGGGATGTATCGGACATATCTGTAAATCAGTCGGTCCAAGAAAAGATTAAATAAAACCGCTGCAAATATAACAAAAACTATTCGTTTGGCCAAATATTTTGGTAATAATCAGCCAAAAATTGAAGAGTGTGAGAGTGGTTTTCTTTGAATGATGACAATTTTAATACATGAACGTCTATTAGGAAATGAGACTGCAAATTTTAGTTACTAATCAAAACAAACGAACATGAAAAAAGCTTTTATGACCTATCTGACTGTTGGATTGGCAGCTTTCCTGTTTCTGCCCGCTACGGCGAAGGCGGACACGGCGATTCCTTCCAACATGCCTGCTGAACTGCAGCAGGCGAAGTCGATCAAAGGTAATGTAGTGGATGAAATGGGTGAGCCTATGATTGGTGTCACCGTGAAAATCGTCGGAGGTACCGGCGGCACCATTACTGACCTTGACGGAAACTTTACCCTTAACGGTGCCGAGGGCAAGCAGATTCAGCTGACCTATACGGGCTACAAGACGCAGGTGCTGCAGGCCCGTCCGGACATGAAGATTGCCATGGAGGTTGACGCCCAGGGACTGGACGAAGTGGTGGTCATCGGTTTCGGTACGGTACGCAAGCGCGACCTGACGGGTTCTGTGGCCCAGGTGAAGAGCGACGTCATTCTGCAAACACCGACCAGCGATGTGGCAACAGCTCTGCAGGGACGTATCACCGGTCTGGACGTAAACGGCAGTGAGCTGCGTATTCGTGGTAACCGATCCATCAATGGTAGCAATGCCCCGCTGGTCATCATCGACGGTGTGCAGGGAGGCTCGATGGGCGACCTGAACCCCGACGATATTGAGACCATCGACGTGCTGAAGGATGCATCGTCAACGGCCATCTACGGTTCGCAGGGTGCCAATGGTGTTATCATCATCACCACCAAGAAGGCTGAGGCAGGAAAAATGCAGGTGTCGTACAACGGATATGTCACTGCCGCTTTCCGCGAGCAGCACCCCGACTACCGTTCGGGCGAGAACTACTACGAGACGCACCGCATTGCCGCAGCGAATGCCGGTCAGTGGAGTTCTACGTCGGACGACCTGAACCTGTTCAGCAGTCCTGCCGCATTGGCAGCCTATCGGGCTGACGCGTGGACGGACTACGACAAGGAGTTGCAGAAGTCGACCACATGGAGCACCCAACACTCGCTGACACTCTCGGGGGGTAACGAGAAGACCACAGGACGCTTCAGCGTGAGCTATGCCAACGACGGCAACAAGTGGAAGAAGAGCAGCGGTACGGACCGTTACACGCTGCGTGCCAACATCGACCATAACATCCGTAAGTGGATCAGTGGCGGTGTGAACTTCCAGGTGACCCACAACCGCAGCGAGTCGTCGCCCTACCAGAGTACACCGACGACGGGTATGCAGCTGGGTTCGCCCTATGGCTATTACGACGAGGCTACGAACGCCTATCTTTTGGGCAATGTGCTGGTGGAGCGCCCCCTGAGTGCTACCGACTACGTGAACCCGCTGATCAATACGGTGACCGATAATCTATATGCCCGCGAGTCATACGGCACCAACGTGGTGGCCAACGGTTATCTGGACATCCATCCCATCGACGGACTGACCTTCCGCACACAGTTCAATACTCACATCACGAACAGTTCGTGGGGCGACTATGCCGACATCTATTCGGCAACTGTCATCTCCGATGGTACTAACCAGTCGAAAGCCCGCATGGAGAAGTCTTCCGGTCTGTATGTGGAGTGGAACAACATTCTGACCTACCAGTTCAAGATGTTGCCTGCAGACCATCATCTGTCGGTTACCCTGCTGACCACCTGGAACAAGAAGACGTCGGACTACCTGACGGCAAGTTCCATCAACCAGACGCTGGCCTCGAACCTGTGGTGGAACATGGCCAGCAACGATGGTGGCGACGGACACTCGACACACGCCAGTGCCTATACCAAGCAGCAGAACTTCTCGTACGCCGGACGTATCAGCTACGACTGGAAGAGCCGCTATCTGTTTACAGCCTCGCTGCGTCGCGATGGTGCTTCGGTGCTGGCTGATGGCAACAAGTGGGATACCTTCCCCTCGGCAGCTATCGCCTGGCGCGCTAGCGACGAGCCCTTCATGAAGGGCACGAAGTCGTGGCTGGATGACTTGAAACTGCGTCTGACGTATGGTGTGACCGGTAATGCCGGTATCCCTGTCTACGGCTCATCAACGGGTGTGACCTTCGCCAACTGGAGCTTTGGTTTCCAGGACGAGGCTGCCAACCGCTACTTGATGGGTGCTGCCAGCGGTGACTACTATCTGGTGAGAAACAAGGACATCTCATGGGAGAAGTCGAAGACCATTGACTTCGGTTTCGATATGATGCTGTTCAACAACCGCCTGAGCATCACGTTCGACTACTATAATACGAAGACTACCGACCTGATTCTGTTGCGCTCGCTGCCCACATCGGCAGGTAACGACGGTAAGTTTGCCACCTACACCAACATCGGTTCTACCCGCAACCGCGGTGTGGAGGTGACCATCAATTCGCGCAACATCGTCACCAAGGATTTCCAGTGGAACTCGACACTGTCGTTCTCGGCCAATAAGGAAAAGATTCTCGACCTGATTGACGGCGAGGATATCCAGATCGGTACCAACAAGGAGACTTCGACACTGATGATCGGACACCCCATCAAGTCGTATAAGACCTTCAAATATCTGGGCATCTGGACGACTGCCGAGGAGGCTGAGGCCGCCAAGTACTTCAAGGATGCCGACAAGACGCAGCCCTTCAAGCCCGGTGACGTGAAGGTGGCTGACTTGGACGGTGACTTCGTCATCGACCAGAACAAGGATATCGACTACATCGGTTCGCAGTCGCCCGACTGGTTTATGGGTTTCAACAACGACTTCCGTTACAAGAACTGGGATCTGAGCATTTATATCTATGCCCGCTGGGGACACTGGGGTGAAAGCCCACTGTCGAGTTTCGACCCGTCGACGGGTGGCAAGTACACCACCATGGACTATTGGGTAGCCGGCTCGAACGAAGGCGGTTCGCTGCCTGGACTGATGCTGAACCGCAAGTTATTCGACTATGTGGGATATCAGTCGCTGGGTTACTGCGAGCAGTCGTTCATCAAGCTGAAGCGCATTGCCCTTGGCTATACGCTGCCCAAGTCGGTGGTCAAGAAGATAAACATACAGAGTGCTCGTGTCTATGCTACGGTGAACAACCCGCTCTATATTGTCAAGAAAGACTGGATGAAGGAATTCGATCCCGAGGGACAGCAGCGTAGTGTGACTGTCGGTTTGAATGTCAACTTTTAATTAAAAGAGGAAGTAAACTATGAAACTATTCAATAAATATTTCGTGGGAGCGCTGCTCCTTGGAGCCAGTTCGTTGGGATTGACCTCATGCGATCTGGATGAATATAACCCCTCGAACGAGGGTGCCGATGCCGTGTTCGCCTCTGAGCAGGGTATGGAAGGTCTGGTCAACCAGTTGTACTACAACTATAAGTGGAAATACTTCGGACGTGAGGACCCCGTATTGTATTTCGAGGGTGCCGGCGACATCTGGGCCAACGTGCCTGAGAAGAATGAGTATGGTATGCAGCTGACGCGTTTTGTGAATCTGCAGGGCGATCGCGGTCAGGTGAAAGGTGCCTGGGAGCGTAACTACGACAATGTGAACATTGCTAATTCGGTGCTTCAGTATCTGCCTACTACAAAGGGACTGACCGACGAGGTTCGTAATGATTTCGAGGGCGAGGCCCGCTTCACCCGTGCTTTTGCCTACTGGTGGTTGGTAGAGTGGTTCGGTGACATCGAGATGCGTACTGCCGGTACCGATGAGCCTAAATTCACTGCCGTGCGTACAGACCGTAAGGTGATTTACGACGAGATCATTATCCCCGATGCCGAGAAGGCTTCGCAAATGCTGCCCGTACAGCCTTACAAAGGCAATGTGGGCCGTGCAACGAAGAAGGCAGCCTATGGTCTGCTGGCTCGCGTCTGTCTGGCTCGTGCCCAGTACGAGACTGCCGGTAGTGCCGAGCAGAAGGTTTTCTACCAGAAGGCTTACGATGCTGCCAAGTATGTGATGGACAACAAAGGTGCGCTGGGTATTAAGTTGTATAAAACCTACGATGAGATCTGGCAGGCTAAGAACAACAAGACGAACACCGAGTTCCTGTGGGTGGTGTCGCACTCTTCGGACGCTTCGCTGAACCCCAACCCGAAGAACCCCAACCGTCTGCACCTTTACTGGGCTCCCCGTCTGACAGACCGTGCTGGTATCACAACGAGTGGCGACAGCTGGGAATACCCGAAAGAGAGTGTGCTGCTCATGCCTACCTACTACTTCCTGAAGTTGTGGAAGGATTGGGACATCCGCTACGAGGTGCTCTTCCAGGAAGAGTTCTACGAGAACAACCGTCGTGGTTCGTACACTTGGGAACAGGGTATGGCCGACAACTATAATGCCGTTCCTGAACTGGTGGGAAAGACCGTCGACAACGATGATGTCGTACTGTGTTTCACCAAGGAGGCTGTAACTACCGAACAGAAGGTGGCTGCTGCCAACGAAGGAATCTGTCTGGTAGGTTGCAACGACACCTATGACGTAGGAGCCGTGAATGCACAGGGCGGTTGCCGTATTCGTAGTGATATCAAGACGAAGTACGAAGCGTTCCCCCGCTTCAGAAAGTATCGTATCTGGGATCGCAATCCCAATGGCACCATTCTGTTGCAGGCTGCTAACGGTAACGTCGGTTTTGCCGATGCACCTGTGATGCGCTATGCCGAGATGCCGCTGATTGCTGCTGAGGCTATGATTGGTTTGGGCAATCCTGGTGCTGCCGCACAGATTATCAATAGCGAAATCCGCAATGCCCGTGTGGTGAAGCCCGGCCATGACTTGAGCGAAGCTCAGGTGACAGCCAGCGACATGACGGTAGAATGGATACTGGAAGAGCGTGCCCGCGAGCTGTGTGGCGAGTGGCTGCGCTGGTTCGACCTGAAGCGTACCGGCAACCTGGTGAACTACATCCGTCAGCACAATCCTGCTTGGGATGGTAACGACGTGGTCGACGAGCACAACAACCTGTGGCCCATCCCCACCACGTTCCTCGACAAGTTGCAGAATGCTGAGGAGTTTGGCCAGAATCCGGGCTACGACCCCTATGTGCGTTCGAACTAAAAAACAATAATAAAAATAAGGTAAAGGGTGGCGAAAGGGCTGCCCTTTATCTTTTTTGAAAAAAAAATCTCAAAAAGCTTTCTACATTCAACTTTTTTCCCTAACTTTGCAGCACAAACTTGAAAATAATATTATTAACTTCAATTCAATTTAAATGCTTATGAAAAAAAATTTACGCTATTTCTTTGTTGCCGCACTGGCAATGATGAGTATGAGTACAATGGCTCAGACAACTGTTACGTTTGATGCAGCCACTGACAAGGGTACAAGAACTTCTTCTGACGCTGGTGAAGACCAAATTACCAAGGACGGTGTGACGATTGCTGTCAGCAATGGTTGTATGAACCTGACTGACCAGTATCGTTGCTACAAGGGTGCTACTTTCACCGTTACTTCAACTGCAGGCAACATTGCAAAGGTTGAGATCTCTTGCACTGCTGAGGGTACAGAAAAGTATGGTCCTGGTAACTTTACGGATGCTACTGCTGGTGCTTATACTTATGAAGGTAAGGTCGGTACTTGGACTGGCGATGCAGCTTCGTTCTCAATGACTTCTTCTACCAATCAGGTTCGTATGAATACCGTTGTTGTCACACTTGCTGGTGGCGGTGCTGAAGGTGGTACCCGTGTTTGGGACTTCACCATTCTGCCTACTCAGAAGGTTGACGGAACTGGTAACCTCGAAGGAAACCTTGGTGATGCCGGTGTATTTGTTGAGGACGGTGGTGCTGCTTGGCAGCAGGTCTACAATAAGGCTGGTCTGCCCGATGGTACCGAGTTTACCTGCGCCGACGGTGTAGTGTTCGAGCCCACCAAGGGTCTGAAGTGGAGTGCACTGGAGAACAACAAGATGGTGTTCTACCGCAACTATCCCGCAGCTGAAGGAAGCAACTATGGTGGCAAGCACTTGGCATTCAACAAGGCTGCTGAAGTGATGATTCCCGCCAAGGCCGGTCAGGTCATCGAGATGGTGCTGGCTTCTTCTAAGAGTGGTGGAACGACCAAGAAGATTACCAGCCAGGATGTTGTTGAAACCTTCGACGATGGTGGTGGTATCAAGATTGAGTTCCCCAATGCTTACGAGTATGGTACATACACGCTGACCGCAAAGGTTGACAACCCCTATCTGGCATTCGAGAGCACATTCTGTGTTCAGAAGATTACCGTTAAGGACGCTGGCAGCAGCGAGGGTGGTGTTATCTTCTCTGCTAACCCCACTGAGGCATGGGATGCTCCTGCAGGTGCTGAGACTGAGATTCCCGCTGCTAATGCAACTATCGCTGGTGGTAAGATGTACGCTAACAATGGACAGGATGCTGCCAAGGCTATGATTAAGGTACAGGGTGGTGAGGCTGCCTTCCAGTGCACCAACAACAATACCTTCTTCAAGGTTGTTCTGGACAAGGCTCTCGAGGCTGGCGACGTCATCAGCACTCGCATGCAGTCTAGAACGGATACCGACCTGGGTCTGTTCTTCGGTGCAGAAGAAACTCGTCCGAACGAGACCACTACTTCTATCATCCTGCTTACTGCTGCTGAGCAGGCTTGGGTTGATGCTCCTACCTATACGGTAGTCACTGGTGACGCTATTTGCGGACAGAGCACCTTCTACATCTTCCGTGCTACTGGTAAGAGCACCTATTTCAATACGTTCGCAATCACCCGTGGCGGTGCAACAGGCATCAGCGACGTGAAGGTCGTTCGCGTAGCCGACGGTGCTATCTACAACCTCGCTGGCCAGAAGGTTGGTAAGGACTACAAGGGTATTGTCATCATGAATGGTAAGAAATTCATGCAGAAATAAGATGTATTAGTCATTTTGACTAAATAATCTACTTAAATGGAACGGAATTACACCCCGTTCCATTTTTTTTTTCGTACCTTTGCAATTAAAATCGCGAAGGTACTCCGTCTTGGCATAAAAAATAAATGAATTTATTTTGTTCTGCTCTCAACTTTTCGTACCTTTGCAGGCAGAAACAAATCAAAACAAAAGGGAAATGAAACCAAAACTGCTTGCAATGCTATGTTTTGCCGTATCGGTGATGACGGCATGGGGTGTCCCCTATGGTGGGGGCGACGGTACGAAGGAGAAACCGTATCTGATATCGAGTGCTGCCGATTTAACACAGCTGGCAAACGATGTGGCCAGTACGCCCAACTTCAGCAGGGGACGTTATTTCAAACTCACTGCCGACATCGTGATTAACGAGGGAGTGAATGCTGTGTCGCAGACCGACTTGCAGAATGGTAAGGCTTTCCCGCAGACTGCCATGATTGGCGACTATGCCGGCGAGAACGACTATACGCCCTTTCAGGGAGTATTCGACGGCGATGGCCATACCATCAGCGGATTCTATACTGTTCCCAATGCCAATTATGTGGGACTGTTTCGCGTATTAGAAGGTGCTGAGATCCGGAATCTGGGCTTGAAGGACTGCTTCGTTTATGCGGGAGCCTATCTGAGTTGTTTGGCAGGATTGGTCAAGGACTCGCGCATCATCAACTGTTACGTTGTCGACAGTAAGATTGTCGGCTGGGGTTCGAACAGTGGACCTTTGGGCGGACAAATTTTCGGCACGTCGAAAATCCAGAACTGCTATACCGCTATGACGCTAAGCACCAAGAACGATACCGGTGGCATCGTCGGACGTATTGGTAATGGTACCACCGAGCAGGTCGTCATAGAGAACTGCTATACCACCAGCAAGATCACGACCACGAAGTCGAACAAAGCCGGTGTGACGGCGACGAATGCCGAAGGGTCTGTCGTACGTAACTGCTACTTCACGTCGGCATCTGGTGCCAATGCCGTATGGCCGGCACAAGATAAAGGTACGACGGAAAACTGTCAGCAGATGACGATAGAGGAGATGCAGACCGACGAGTTTGTGGCATTACTCAATGGTCATGCAGAGACCATTCCTGCTGCCTGCCGCTGGACGAAGGGAACGGCGGGTCCCGTTCATAACTATGGCGAGGTGACACCCGATGCCGGTGGACGCGATGTCGCTACGCTGGCTACAGACCCAGTGCCTGCTGATGGCGACTATCATGCTGCTGTCGACGGTGAGGATAATACGCTGCAGTGGACGCTGCCCATCGACGGGAAGACGGCCAAGCAGTACCTCTATCTGGGAACTGACCAAGAGGACATCAAGGCAGCGACTCCCGACAGGGCTACTGCTACGTTGGGCGCCAAGGACAAGAGCTACACACTCACCACTCGACTCTCATCGCTCGCCACGTATTATTGGCGCATCGACCGTGAGGATGCCGAGGGATTGGTGACCGTTGGCGACGTATGGAGTTTCCAACCGCGTCACGAGGCTTTCCCCGGGGCTGAGGGTTACGGTCGCTACGCCCGAGGAGGACGAGGTGGCAAGGTGGTCTATGTGACCAATCTGCAGAACGACGGTGAGGGCTCGTTGCGGTGGGCATTGACCAATGGGTCGGGTCCGAGAACGGTGTTGTTCAAAGTGAGCGGCATCATTGATATGGACTTCTCGCCCTGCTGGGTTGATGACCAGGTGACTATTGCCGGACAGACAGCACCGGGTAAGGGCATTTGTCTGAAACATGCCGACGTCGGGGTGGGCTCCGACAATATCGTGCGTTTCCTGCGAGCCCGTCGTGGGTTGGGAACCCCAGCACAAACGGGTAACGCCATCGGAACCGTATACAGCGATTATGCTATTCTGGACCATGTGACCGCCTCATGGGGTACCGACGAGACGTTCTCGAGTCGCGGCTCTTATCATGTGACGTTGCAGCGTTCGATGATTAGCGAGGCACTGGGCATTGCCGGCCATCGCAACTATGATGAAGGCACCAATCATGGTTATGCGGCAACCATTGGCGGTGACATCGGTTCGTTCCATCACAACCTGCTGGCCAACTGCTACGGACGCAACTGGAGCATGGGCGGCGGAGCCGATGCCAACGGACGTTCGAAAGGTCGGTTGGATATGTTCAACAACGTAGTGTATAACTGGTATTCGCGAACGACCGACGGTGGTGCCATGCGTATGCAATTTGTGAACAACTACTATAAGATGGGCGTCGACACGCAGAAGAAAATCCTCTTCTCTGCCGACAATGAGACAGGTGGCGACCGTGACCAGCTGGCCTATGTTAGCGGTAACATACGCGAAAATAAAGACGGTTCGCTGACCCACGATAAGTTGGGTGAAACCTATCGGGCTACCGGTCCCCAGCCGGAGGTGACCTGGCAAGATGCGCCCTTCTGGGATTCGTGGGCTTCCATCGAAACGGCGCAGGATGCCTATAAGAGTGTGGTGAGCGACGTTGGTGCCAATCAGCCTTATGCCGATCTGACCGATCAGCGTATCGTGATGGAGACCATCAACCGCTCGTACACGTACGTGGGTTCGAAGTCGGGCATCAAGGGTGAGATTGACGACGAACAGGATGCTGGCGGTTTTGAGGATTATCCTGAGGAGCAGCGTCCCGAGGCCTACGATAGCGATAATGACGGGCTGCCCGACTGGTGGGAAGAGATAAGAGGAACCGACCCTGCAACCCCTGCGGGCGATTTTGCTGAGACGAATCTCGACAAGGAGGGTGACGGGTATACGGAGTTGGAGCGTTATCTCGACTTCATGGCCCAGCCTCATGTGTTCCTGCAACCTGCCACATCGGCCGTCGTCAGTCTCTCGGCACTGTTTGCCGGCTATACCCTTCAGCCCGTCTATACGGCCGAGGTGGTAGGAACGGGTGTTGCCATTCAGCAAAACGATGCTGAGTTGACCGTGAAGAGTTCTGAGGGCAACACCATCGCAACGGTGCTGATTGGCGTGAAGGATGCCGAGGGCTCCAGCTATCAGCGTAGGCTGTGTGTAGCCGTCAGCAACAACAGCACGACTCCCACTGCTGTCCGTAGCATTGCTGCAGGGACCGAAGACCATGCAGCGTCCTATAATCTGGCCGGCCAGCGGGTCGATACATCCTATCAGGGCATTGTGGTTGTCAAGGGCAGGAAGGGCTACAAACGGTCAAAATAGAAAGAATAATTGACTTTTTCCTTATGGCGTTATCTTCTCACGGAGGAGGGGTGAGGAGATGGGTGATGGTGCGGAGGAGTTCCTTTAGAGCTCCTTTAGAGCTCCTTTGGTGTTCCTTTAGTGTTCCTAAGCAGATGCCACTCACCTCCCCTGATATTTGAATTCGGGAAATCCAAATACATTTGATTCTACTCTCGCTGCTCCATTGGTTCTGCGTGACATAAAAATCCACCCCGAAATTTGCATTATTCAGAATAAATCCGTATCTTTACCCCGGAAATAAAAGGAGAACGCCATTGTATGGAAGAGTTAAGAATTATATTCGCATCGTCTTGTGTTGAGTCAGCAGCCCGGAAACTAGGTTGCAGCACTGGTGAGATGTACCGCCGCATGAAGCGTGTGGGACTCATCCATGGATTCATTCTTCCGGGCTATGAAGTGCTCCATACCCAAAGTCGTGAACACGTTACAGAGGATGTTATAGGGGCACTCCAGATATGGGAATCGAAGCTCGAGTGAGAGAAGAGCCAAGCCAAGGCTTGAGCTTTTTCCGAGCGAGGCTGAGAAAGACGTAGTCAACAGAAACAAGGAGTTACGGCATGATCAAGATCTATCACGGAAGCAATTTGGCAGTGCAAGAGCCACTGGTTGGCATTGGACGTGAGAATCTGGACTTCGGTCTGGGCTTCTATGTGACGGCTCTGTCAACACAGGAGGTAGTTGACAAGTATCTCCTTTTTGTAGAAACTTATCAAGTTCAGGCCTATGCTAAGTGATTTGCTGATGTGGAACAAGATAGGGCGTATTGTTACACTCCTTTCTAAGCGGTTGGACGTGAGCAGCGAACGTGCGCTGGACATTTTCTATACCTCTCTTACTAACGAGCGGCTTCATGACGAGGGAACAGGGCTCTATTTGATGAGCGATCTTTATATTGTAGATGAGATAATAAGTGAGCTAAGGAACGAAAATAGAGTACAGGTTCCTTCATCCTAAAGATACGATTTAGTTATTATTGGACATCATTCATGGTCACATCCCCCGATGTGACCCTAAATGTTTTTATGCGAAAAGTTCTTTCATCACATTCCACCATTTCCCTTAGACAATAAGTAAGGATTTAGCTTGCCAAAACCTTGCGAGGAGCGAAGGAAGTCCTCCTTTAGAGCTCCTTTGGTTTTCCTAAGCATGGTGACACGAATGAAGTGAACCCAGAATGTTGGACAAAACTTATGGGTTTATTATGAAGCTTGGATTCAAGATCAGTCAATAGAATTTTGATGTTGGATGTTTGAAAGAGCTGCTTCGGTGGCTCTTTTTGATTGTAAGGACATTAACGTCAAAATATTGACGACAAGGAAAAAGATTTCGGTAAGCTTGTTCTTCACTGTGTTGTGGAGTGGCCTGTGCCGGGCGTTAAGATGCCCACTGATGATTTCCCCACAAATGATTTTTAGAAAAAAAATATTTTTTTTTGCATAAAGATTTTGTCGTATCAGAAAAAATAACTACTTTTGTAGCGTCCAAGCCGAATAACGGATGCCTTTAGGCAGAAGTGAAGGGTTGGGATGCATATTTATGGAAAGGCGTTTACAAAGCGTCTTGTCTTTGGCTAATCTGAATCTCGCAAATTCAAACCCTGTCAAAGAACAAGGCAACGGTAGATGCTCATTGGGTATGTTATACCCCTATACCTTGTTAAATATACAGGGCATAGGTATAGTATATACATATTCGGCGTGGGCTTCTGGTGTTGCTCGTTCTACAGGGAATGGCAATGCGAGAGCCTAGATTAGCGGGACGAGTAACGAAGTACAGACTCTCACGCTTTTTTCGTACTTATGGGAAGCTCAGATAATAACTAAAAAACGTTTTGCAGGAGAGGCGCAAGACATTTTTTTGAACTGCTATATGAAGGAATTGCCCGAGTTCTCCCAACAGAATTACAAAATTGCCGGCTATGTAGTAAGCACAGTTGTGACCTGTAGTGGTGTATATTTCTTATATCAGATACTGTTCAACTCCGACATCTCATTTTCTGCAAATTGGAATATGTTTGACTCCATTTTGATGTGGCCGCTCTACATCATTGGATTGTTGGTGATGTTTATGAACTGGAATCTTTTTAGCTTTTCTTACGACACATACGACAAAATCACTTACAATGATGGTCATACAATAGTGAAGCGAAACTGGGACTTCATTGAATGGATACTGGGGCATGTCATTGCGCCAATATTTGGCAGGTTCTTTCTTGTGCCAATCATAGTTGCCGCCCTTATCTACTATCCCCTTATGTGCATCGTACATCTTGTGGGAGCTATTTTCCCATATATTTTGGCCCTAATTGTTGTGGGAATCATATTTGTCTCTTGGAAGTTTACCAGTTGGTTCCAGTTCCGCTATCACTCTTGGCTCCTAGTGTTGGTGGGAATAGTGCTTACCATCTCATTCTCATGGAGTGGCTATGTGTTGGGTAATCCCAATAATGGAGGTTGCAATTTTCCACATCCAAGCAGCGATACAATTAAAGTCGAAGGAGGAGATGATGAAAGCAATCAGTTTGCTAAAGGTCCGTGTATCGGTCTTTACAGCAGTTTACCCAACGACACGACAAAATATAAAGGAGATCTGGAGGGATTCCCTATAGAATTTACTATCATTAAAGATGGCAAGACTCGTTCCCTTAAGGGAACATATAAGAACGTGAAGAATGGTACAATCATGCAACTCTCTGGTGAGTCACTTCCATCTATGGACTGCGACATCAATTTCTTTGGTAAAGACGGTAATGCCAAATGGACTTTTTACCTGACTGGCGATGTCGACGAAATAACTGGTACAGCCAAGAGCGGTGACACAGAACTTGAACTTACATTGCAAAGGAAATAGCGGCAATCATATGGCATTCTTTTCATTATTTACAACAGCATTTTCAAGTGTCTTTTATGGCGTAATCGTTACGGCAGTCATTATGGCGATATTATATGTGATACTGAAGACACTTAGTCAAGGCATTGTTCAGTCCCTTCCTTTCTATGTGACAGGAGTAGTTCTTGCAATTCTTTTGGTCATACAATTATCTCTAATGATTGGTGCTTTTCAAGCGAAAGAATCAGCGGATTCAGCAGAAATCTACCTGAGCCAGTTGTTAGAGGGCAGCTATGGTACTGTTAGTGCCCAAGATAGTCAGCGGGTATTAGATACTATCACAGAAGAGTTCCCATTAATCGGTACTTATTTTGGAGTGGCAAATTTCTCTGGTCATGATGTTTCGGAACTTTCAAGTTCTATGCATGAAACAATGATTGGCTATCTGAATTCATATATCTGGCATCGAGTATGGTGGATTTTGGGTATGATTATTGTTGCCTGCTTTATGGTTATGCTTTTCGACAAACGAGGCCCTACTGCAAAGCCCAAAGCGAAAGTCAGAATGGCCTCCCGAAAGAACTATGACGATTTTTGAAATAACTAATAAACTAAAAAAAACTATGGCGAATCATTTATTTATCGGACTTGGCGGTACTGGTGGAAAAGTACTGCGCGAATTGAGAAAACGTGTTTATGAAGAATTCCGCTCCAACGATCCAGGAAACGGCATTTTCCTTGACTACGTCTATGTAGATTCTTCTCCTGCTGACTTGGAAGACCGTACAGGTTGGAAAGTACTGGGGAAGAGTGTTCACTTAGGTACTGCCCAAAAAGTAAACATCAATGGAATCAGTAGCAATGTTCTTGGATCTATCAAATTGTACCCAGGACTAGCTGGTTTCCTAAATCCTAACGATTTACAATTGATGCAACAAGAGATGGGTGCACTTATCACTGCAGGTATAGGTGGTCAGCGTCGTCGTTTGGGACGAACATTAATGGCCAACAATATCTGTGATACAAACAATCCTAACAATTTTGAATCAATAGTCCGTGGTGCTGTTGGCCGATTACAAAATAACAGTAATAACCAGGATGTAACATTCCATATATGTGCAGGACTTGCCGGTGGCACTGGATCTGGTTCTATTGTCGATGCAATAAGTCAGATTCGTACATGGTTCCCTTATCAGGAAGATACTCATGCATTTAAAATCCGTCTCTTTATTTATACACCTGAACGAACATTGGTTTCTGCTCGACATGATGCAGGCTTTTATCAAGCCAATGGATACGCAGCACTTCAAGAGCTGAATGCATTGAGCATTGGTAAGTATCACCCAACAGATGTTAAGGGTGAAAAGGACATCTTTACAGGTGAGATACGTCGCCTTCTGGAAAACCAAGAAGCTTTCGAAGCCGCTTATGTATACACGAATGTTAATGAGCAAGGTAATGTACTAGACCTTGGTGAAGGTCTTCCTGCAGCTGTTGCTGATTTCATTTTCCAGACAACGATAGCAAGTGCTATGGTTGGTTCAGCGGGTCAATTAAGTAGACTTGTTGGTTGTGAGAATGATGGAGCTGATCCAGAAAAAGATCAAGCAGGCAACAAAGCACATAGTCGTAAATTCCTTTCTTTTGGTATTAGTCGTATAGAATTCCCTGAAACAGAAATTCGCGAGTTTATGACCTATACCTATGCTTTACAAGCAGCCCGTCAACTAACATATAACATGTGGCAAGAAGGTATTGGCTATGGTGAACGTACATTAGATGAAGTCGGAATGGGATTTGCCGATGAAATTAAAGATAAAAAGAATCGCGAGGGTTTGATGCTTAGTAACAACTATCTGACGCTGGCAAAACCCATTGTTGAAGGACAAGCTACGAAACGCTGGCGTCTTTTTGAAGAAACTTGGGAGAAACGTACCCAAGCTGATGCCGATGATGTTCAGACCACTATTGAAAAGAAAAGCTGGCTTGGTGAGTTCGGCAAACGCTGTGATGAATTCTTCAATTCTCAGTTCCGTCAGCATGGTGTAGTTGAGTTCTTTAAGATTCAGCGTCAGGAACTACGTGGCTATGCTCGTACTATACGCCGCCATATTGAAAAGAAACTATTTGACGAATGGGCTAGTGGAGCATCTGACACAAAGAGCATTTTGGAAATCGAGAAGTACACACGTCTGCTTATTGCCGATTGTAACGACCGGATTGGAGCTTTTGAACAGCAACGTGCCCGTATGGAAGAAGAATTGACAAATATCAGTGAACAAATTCAGGCTATTAACGTAGAATGGAACGAGATTGGCTGGCTTCGTGATACCATCACAAATGCCTCTGACAAGGTGTTCAGTAAATACAAGACAGCCAAGAGCGACTATTGCTCTACGGCAACTCGTGCTGAAGCCTATGCCTATGCTAAAGAACTATTACAGAACGTTATCGTAGAACTGGGTAACATGCTCGAAGGCATTCTCGCTTTTAAGGATGAGATGAATGCCATTAACGAGGAAGTGATGCGACAGGCTGATAGCAAATGCCAGACTAACGAGGAACAGAACAATGCAGACATCAAGAAATACGATGCAGAATTGGTAAGAAGAATAAGTCGCCAGTTTGTTAGCGACCGTGAGAAGATGTCTTCGAATGCAGCCGCCATTCGTTCACGTATGGTGCAAAACCTTGGTGAGGACGGTGATCATACGTTTGCCAATCTCTTTGACAAGACTGATTATGAGACAGCTGTAGGTATTATTCTTGAAGTATGTCAAGAAAATGCAGTTCGTGCTATGCAGGATGCTGCAGATGCAGATCCACTGAATAAGATGGTTGGTGTCAACATCATGGAGAAGCTGAAACAAGAGCTGAATACTGAAGAAAAACTGGAGAGATTTGTTAGACTAGTTACCAGCACCTCAAAGAGTTATGTTCAGTTTGACCCTCAAGAGACTGCAATGGTAATACCAGGTAACACTGGCGCCATGATGCAAATGGTACAGCTTTCCTTACCACAGACAGATGAGAGGACTAACGACTTCAAGGAAAGGCTTATACATGCATTCGAACAAAACGTACCTGGCTTCAATGCTAGAGAAGATGTTTCCACGAACTACAAAGACAATCAGATTGTGGTAATCTCTGCCAACTCTGGCTTCCCGCTTCGATTTTTGGCCAATGTGAGAGTTTGCAAGGAAAAATACGACGCACTTGTCACATCCCAAAATGCCAAGTGTAACCTTAATAAAATGGTTCTTCATACTGAGAGTTTCAAGGAAGAACTAAATCCACTTTTCGAAGAGGATCCAGAAACAAGAAGAATGAAGATTGTTAAACACCTTATGTTGGCTTATGCTCTTGGCATCATTAATGAGCAGCAAGATCCTACTACTGGTGCCAAGTTTGATGCAATCCGTGTGCCTGATGAAACGTTCGGTGACACTTGGAAACCGATGGGCAAAGGATTTGTTGAATCTTGGAATGCGCTTGGACAAGACTTTGCCACAGCCGAACTACTGAAAAGCCAGGTTAAGAAAGAAATGGCTACCCAGGCACGTAGTAACGACCAGAAAGCAGAACTCCGAAAGGCCCTTGGACAAATCGTGCAGACAAAGATTCTTCCGAGTTCATTATGTGAGAACAATCAGTTCAATCCAAATTATACAAAGTTCCGTAATCTCGCAATGGAAATCATCCAAAGTGAACTACAAGATTTATAATTATAATAAAAAAGAATATGGCATTAGTTAAAGGAATATGTAAGAATTTCGGTGAGTGTGATCTTGCCGATAATAAAGAAGTTCAGGAAGTAGATAAGACGAACTTCGTGTGTGAAGAATGTGGTAAGCCACTTCATCCTGTCGAAGGAGGCTCCAAGCCTTCAGAAGGTATAGGCAAAGGTCCCAATAAAAAACTGATAGCCCTCATTGCTGGTGCAGTGCTGGTCGTGGCAGGAGGTGGCTATGGTATCTGGAACCTCTTTGGTGGTGGCTCAGACCCGCAGGAGAAGATTGCCAAGATAAAACTTGACAAAGAAAACGTTACACTTTTGGTTGAAGGAAAGTCGAAGACAATTAAGGCATCAATCATAGATAAAGAAGGTAAAACAGTTGAGGATGCCGAGGTAACTTATCAATGGGCAACAGATGACAGCAACATTGCCACAGTGACTCAACAAGGTGAAGTGACTGCTGTAAATAAAGGCAACACTACAATAACCGTTACAATTGATGGTAATAAGAAGGTTCCTAGTGCAACCTGCAAGATTAATGTAAAAGAGGCTCCCAGCGGAAGACAGATTGAAAATATCGTTATTACAGGTGCGAAGGATTTTACGCTGAAAAAAGGCGACACTAAGAAGTTAGAGTATAAAGCAGAGCCTGCTGATTACAACGAGACTCTTGAATGGGAGTCTTCCAATCCAGATGTGGCCACCGTTGATGCCAATGGTTTAGTAACGGCGGTGAAAAATGGAACAGCCAAGATTACAGGTAAGACTCCAAATGTCACCTCAGCCCCCATCACTGTTACAGTGACTGAAGCTGTAGACCAGCCAAAGCCTTGGGCAGGCTATGCCAGTTTTGACGGCACTACAATGACCTTTAAAAAGAGGCACGTTATTCCTGGTACCAACCAAGTTGCCAACCCTGGTGATAAAGTAACTGGTAAATGGGTGAATGGTGAGGTGAACCTTGTGCGTTGGTATCATGATGGAACCAGCGAAACCCTCACTCACAAGTGATAGAACTCCTTTTGTTTGCATATGAGTAGTAATAATATGATATTACGTATGACCATACTGGTTACATTCCTTATTGGGAATGTCGCCATGTATGGTACTGAATATGCAACCCAGAGATTGAAGCGCATAGCTGGGCAAATAGAAAAAATTCACCCTCAATATACCATTAATACGCGCACTAATGAATGGGATGAAGTAGAACATATAGGCTTACAGCTATTCTCTGATGTCATCAGGAAAGAGCATCCATCACCATGCTATGATTTTTTGGAGCGTCATCTTTTAGAACTAAATCTTGCAATAGGGACAGAAAATGAAATAATCCTTCTACAGAAACCAGTCTACTTTACTATTGGGTCATATCGGACTGCACTACAGATAGATTCCACCTATGACTATCGGATTGACGAGATAGAATTCCACAAATACAGGTCAACATGGTCTGAGGGTGGTAATGACGTCTTACAGATAGTTTACGATATGGATTATCAACTTCTGACGGGTTGTAACATTGCCGAATTGGAAGATGTCTTTATCAAACGGCTTAAACGTTATGTTGTTGAGAAAATTGAGCCACTGCCCGAAAAGGGTACTTATATTATTGCTCCTAATATCAATAATAACCTGTATATTGAAAAATCAAAGAATGATAAGAGTCCATCAGAAGACAGAAACTATATTTTTGACATAAGACAAGCTACCCGTTCTGTTGCTAACCTAATGCTCGCCGAAGACTTAGGGGTTGATGCTGATCTCCTGTTACGAATAAACCGTTATGATTACAAGACTGATACTTTAAATGTGCCACTATGGAGTTATTTGAACTTCTGCAGGGTAGCAGAAGGTTGTACTCCGTACTTCGCTATCAAGCGGCAGGCGGGCAGCTGCTTTGAAGGATTACTGTTGTTTGCAAACCGAAATGCTGGCTTTATGCATATGCTCACCGTGACTATTGACAAAGATGTCATTGAACAAAAAAAAGGCATGGTTAAAGGCAGGATGATAGTCTATATCCCATTACATAATGTGAAAGAAGAATATTTAAATCTTACAGAGTATGATACAATTCAATAAACTATTATTATTTGTGTGCTTGGCCTTTGCCTTTGCAATACCTTGTAAAGGACAAAACAAGGAATATGAAAAAGAAAAAAAAGTAATTACTGATGTGAAAAGGAATCCCTCCAAATACGTTTATGCAGAAGCTACTTGCAAAACAGAGGAGGAGGCTAAAGCAGTGGCAGAAGAAATGTTCATTGAGAACATTAATGAATATGTGCACAGCGTCAAGAAACTGAAGGATGCAGGAGATATCGTGCTAAATGACCAAAAGGGTTTACGGCAGGTTATTACTATGCCCCGTGGTACAAATATGCATCGTGTATTCCTTTATGTGAAGAAAAGCGACATCGTGGCAATGAAAAATCCGGTTGTTCTTACGAACGCCGAAACCTCTTCAAATATTCCGGCCTCTACTGTCACACCTGTTGAAAGTTCATCTAAAAAACAAGAATACATTCCTCAAGCTATTCAGGAAATAGCTACCATGGAGACAGTACAGCAGCTCAATCAGGCATTGAAGACGATGAAACAAAACGGACGAATTGTTGCCTATGACAAATACAATAATCTGGCTGCGAAGAGCGAATGGTATCTTGTTATATACGATGCGAATGGCATCATTAAAGCCGTGCTTACAGATGGTAAAGAACGTACAAACATAATAACTAAGGTTGCTGACAGTGAAAGGAATTATCCCGGACATGCAGCAATTGGCATTAAAGTAGCAAAATAAAACATGATAAATATGAAACATCTGCTTAGACAATTATTACTTCTTATGCTTCTATTAGTTTCTGCTAGTAGTTTTTCTGTAAATGTTAAAGTGAACGCAGACAAAGGCATTGAAAACCTAAATGTTATTTCAAAAGTAGAGGAGCGACTCAGTTCCTTGCTTACAGAGATTAACAGCGCACAGTCAGCTAACCGCCCACTAGCATTGGCAGGTCTTGGATTGAGCGGTGAAGCACGCCAGTCATTGGAAATGCTATGGGTAGTTGCCCATTTCTATTGTTGTGATGAAGAAGTAACAGACAGACTTTGGAATTTCAAGAAAAGCTATATGGTACGCAGCATTCCTCTCATCATTGTTCCAGATGATGCAGATTCATGGGCTAACGGAACCTACCAAGAGGCTGTGGTCGAATTTGATTTGAATGGCAATATTATAGATTTTCGTTTCTCTTTTAGCTCACAGCTTGGCGAGTCTTTAGAGAAATGCTCTGGGAGTGCAGTTGAAGCACAAAAGAAACTTGAAATTTTGGCATGGTGTGATCGGTTAAGAACAGCTTATAACGAACACAATTTGGCATTTATGAAGAAAGTATTCTCTGACAATGCTCTAATCATAACAGGTAGAATCATCAAGGAGACCGACAGGGAGTTTGGTACAACCAATGAGAAGGTTGTGTATAGCAAACAGAGCAAAAAAGAGTATATGATTAAGTTAGCACGTTGTTTTAAAAATAACAAATGGATTGAAGTGGAATTTGATGAGGTTGGTATAGGTGATTTAGACTCCAAGGGATGTGGAACCGTCACGCAGTCTGGCATAAACGCAAACTTCTATGGTGTACGTCTGCATCAGAAATGGAAGTCAACAAACTACAGCGATGAGGGATACGTATTCCTTCTTTGGAATTTCAGTAAAGAAGATGAACCGCAGATAGAAGTGAGAACATGGCAGCCTGACATCGTAAATGGGAAAAAAATCAGTACTGATGAGGTGATATCCATTGGTGATTTTGAACGTGACATAATGAACTTATGAAAAAAATTATTGTAATTCTGTTTGGTGTAACAACAACTTTTAATTTGTATGCTCAAACTATCATTTGTGAGAAGCAAGGCTCTACCGCCGCACAATTGGGAGAAGGCACTGCCGCAGTTTCCTTTGTTTCATCACAATCTGACTGGGTTATTAAACCAATCAAAGGTGATAGTGAACAGCCTCGAACCAAGACTTCAGACGGCAAGATGTTTGTTTATGAATTCCATATGGACGTTTCTAAAGACCATGAAAGGACGTACATATTAGGAAGAAAAGGAAGTGCCATAACAGACCAATGTGTGGTAAAGTCTCTTCGTCCAGGTATCCGGGTGACATTCAATCTTGAGGAGCAGGCTGATACTCTCCATCGAATCGAGGCCAAAATGGGAGCATCACCAGGTGTATATCCTATAGAAGGGAAAGCTTGTGTGGAAATAACAACGTCAGTAAAAGGTCTGGATGTCGTAACGGATTGGCCTTCAGAAGAGTCGGTCTCTTCTAACGGAGCACGGGTTATTAATGTCATCGTTAATGTTGCTGAGATAAGACAATTGGAGGCAAGAAGAGATTCGCTTTCTGCAGTAATGAAAAGACTTGAAGATACCGATGATTATGAAAACATGGAGGGTGTAATGCAAGCCATTGATGAGCTTGAAAAAACATACAATGCACGTGCTGAACTAATCATCGGCGGTAAAGGTATTAAAGGTATACCTATACAATTGGCAGATCTTGGTATGAAAGAGAAAAGACGCTATGCCGTTGTCTCCATTTCTGAAACCTTTGAAACTCTTTTGGGTAATGCCCGTGCCCTTTTTGCAGCATATCCATCACATACAGAAAGTAGTTATTATGACCAAACCAAGATAGCCTACGAAAAAGCAATCAATCATAACGATTGCCCTCCAATCCTACGTGATTCACTAAGGAATGAATATATAGTTATAAGCGGTCTAAGAAAAAAGACATATTTAGTGGAGGCAACAGAGGCAAAGGCTAAGAAGGCAGAAAAAGAGCATGGCTTTAACAATGAAGATGTGTTCAAGTATTTAGCAGGTGCAGTTAAATTTGCAAATTTAATTCTAACAAGTAACCCAGAGGTAGCAGGATATAATGCCATCAAAGAAAGACTTGAAAAACGTTTGAACGAGCACCCAGTGAATAAAGTCAAAAGCGGAGAAACGGTAATTATGCATAAACGTGAAACCGTAAGTGGAAAGGTAAGCTTCAAGAATCAATATATGAAGATTGCATTTGACAAGATGCGGGTTTTTGCGACGTCATCACCAAAAATTCAAGATGGACAAAGCCGTATAGTCGGGAAAGTGAATGCTGATGGCACTTATAGTATCGTGAAACCTGACGGTATGGACATTCTTTATCTTTATGTGACAGGTGAAAAGGATAAAGCGCATTATGTTGCTCCTGGCACGACAGAATTAGACATTATTGTTAAATAAACATTTTATAAATTAAAAACTCTAATGACAATACTTAGTTAATTATACATTTAATCGTTTGAAAATCAATGAGTTACATTAACAATATATAACTAATAAAATTT